>NZ_JAKUEH010000085.1:0-219 GCF_022662815.1 Bacillus cereus group sp. BfR-BA-01492 | reverse complement strand
AATTCTTTTATTTCTTTTATCATTTCTTCTTTGGTTTTCATTGTGTATCCCTCGCTATCCGTGGTTTGATTATCTTTTTATTCGGAGTTGTATTTATGTTACTAAAAAAACTGGTCAAGTTCTACAAATACAACCGTTATTGATAGAACTCGACCTCAGTAATAATCACTTTTTGCTTCCCTTTTCCAGTCTTGCTTTTGTCTGGTCTGATCGGTTGTT
>NZ_JAKUEH010000084.1:0-223 GCF_022662815.1 Bacillus cereus group sp. BfR-BA-01492 | reverse complement strand
ATGTTTCTTTTTGACAATCGATAAATTGATGTAATTCTGTATCTTTTATTTTTTCGCGAATATGGCCATAGCCTTTTTTAAAATCTCATTTTCCTCTTTCAAGCGAAGCATATCTTTCTGCATTTGTTTCAGATCTTCTAGCGTCATTTCTTCCTCATCAATCGTTGTGATAGGAGAATATTTTTTAATCCATTTATAAATTGTTACTTCTGATACACCATAC
>NZ_JAKUEH010000083.1:0-223 GCF_022662815.1 Bacillus cereus group sp. BfR-BA-01492 | reverse complement strand
GCAAGGCTGAAACTCAAAGGAATTGACGGGGGCCCGCACAAGCGGTGGAGCATGTGGTTTAATTCGAAGCAACGCGAAGAACCTTACCAGGTCTTGACATCCTCTGACAACCCTAGAGATAGGGCTTCCCCTTCGGGGGCAGAGTGACAGGTGGTGCATGGTTGTCGTCAGCTCGTGTCGTGAGATGTTGGGTTAAGTCCCGCAACGAGCGCAACCCTTGATC
>NZ_JAKUEH010000082.1:0-223 GCF_022662815.1 Bacillus cereus group sp. BfR-BA-01492 | reverse complement strand
CCAGAGTATACAACAAAATCTCAATCAATCTATATTTAGTATTCAAATGCAATGGCAAGGAGCAACGAGCCAGCGTTTTTATGGGGAATATGTGAGATCAACGAAACTTATAGAGTCATATATACATAACTTACAAGTGACAGAAAAAGAATTACGGCGCATTGCCAAAAAGTTTCGTCAAGCAGATGAGGAATATCAGAAGAAACAAAAAGAGAAAGTAAAA
>NZ_JAKUEH010000081.1:0-223 GCF_022662815.1 Bacillus cereus group sp. BfR-BA-01492 | reverse complement strand
TACAAAGTTTACACCCTCTTTTACTTTGTGGGTAGCTGTTTTTATACCATCGACGGCTGCTTTTCCAGCTTTCCCAGCCACCATTGTTATTCCTTCGCCTAACCCTTTTCCAACCTTTACAATCGTCTTGCCGAAACCAGAAACTACATATTTTATTCCTTTTCCAACTAGACTTACAGCTTTTCCAATTGGGACAAAGTTTAAAAGCGCCCATCCCGCGGCA
>NZ_JAKUEH010000080.1:0-223 GCF_022662815.1 Bacillus cereus group sp. BfR-BA-01492 | reverse complement strand
TACAAAGTTTACACCCTCTTTTACTTTGTGGGTAGCTGTTTTTATACCATCGACGGCTGCTTTTCCAGCTTTCCCAGCCACCATTGTTATTCCTTCGCCTAACCCTTTTCCGACCTTTACAATCGTCTTGCCGAAACCAGAAACTACATATTTTATTCCTTTTCCAACTAGACTTACAGCTTTTCCAATTGGGACAAAGTTTAAAAGCGCCCATCCCGCGGCA
>NZ_JAKUEH010000079.1:0-223 GCF_022662815.1 Bacillus cereus group sp. BfR-BA-01492 | reverse complement strand
CCAGAGTATACAACAAAATCTCAATCAATCTATATTTAGTATTCAAATGCAATGGCAAGGAGCAACGAGCCAGCGTTTTTATGGGGAATATGTGAGATCAACGAAACTTATGGAGTCATATATACATAACTTACAAGTGACAGAAAAAGAATTACGGCGCATTGCCAAAAAGTTTCGTCAAGCAGATGAGGAATATCAGAAGAAACAAAAAGAGAAAGTAAAA
>NZ_JAKUEH010000078.1:0-223 GCF_022662815.1 Bacillus cereus group sp. BfR-BA-01492 | reverse complement strand
CGTGTCTCAGTCCCAGTGTGGCCGATCACCCTCTCAGGTCGGCTACGCATCGTTGCCTTGGTGAGCCGTTACCTCACCAACTAGCTAATGCGACGCGGGTCCATCCATAAGCGACAGCCGAAGCCGCCTTTCAATTTTGCACCATGCGGTGCAAAATATTATCCGGTATTAGCCCCGGTTTCCCGGAGTTATCCCAGTCTTATGGGCAGGTTACCCACGTGTT
>NZ_JAKUEH010000077.1:0-223 GCF_022662815.1 Bacillus cereus group sp. BfR-BA-01492 | reverse complement strand
CAAGATGCCTGCCAATGGATTAGAAAGTTTTTTTGTCTTAATTGTTGGTGGTCGCCAGCGTTTACTATGAGCCGTATTAGCCTTTTGAAATAATTCTTCTGATACAAGTGGCGGATGAGCGTTATCATGTCGCTGCCATCTTTCTTTTGATACTTTTTTGCGAATGTATTTCCCGTTTTGTTTAGTGTAACGGATTTTCCCCCAAATAATGTGACCAAGATAT
>NZ_JAKUEH010000076.1:0-223 GCF_022662815.1 Bacillus cereus group sp. BfR-BA-01492 | reverse complement strand
GCAAGGCTGAAACTCAAAGGAATTGACGGGGGCCCGCACAAGCGGTGGAGCATGTGGTTTAATTCGAAGCAACGCGAAGAACCTTACCAGGTCTTGACATCCTCTGACAACTCTAGAGATAGGGCTTCCCCTTCGGGGGCAGAGTGACAGGTGGTGCATGGTTGTCGTCAGCTCGTGTCGTGAGATGTTGGGTTAAGTCCCGCAACGAGCGCAACCCTTGATC
>NZ_JAKUEH010000075.1:0-223 GCF_022662815.1 Bacillus cereus group sp. BfR-BA-01492 | reverse complement strand
TTCCTGAGTAGCGGCGAGCGAAACGGAACATAGCCCAAACCAAGAGGCTTGCCTCTTGGGGTTGTAGGACATTCTATACGGAGTTACAAAGGAACGAGGTAGACGAAGCAGCCTGGAAAGGCTCGTCATAGAAGGTAACAACCCTGTAGTTGAAACTTCGTTCCCTCTTGAATGTATCCTGAGTACGGCGGAACACGTGAAATTCCGTCGGAATCTGGGAGGA
>NZ_JAKUEH010000074.1:0-223 GCF_022662815.1 Bacillus cereus group sp. BfR-BA-01492 | reverse complement strand
CATTAATTCGAAAATTTTGGGTATTACCCAACTTTTTTCAGGATCAGGATAAAGTTTTAAGTTATTGTCTCGCAAGTATCCATAAGGTGGAACACGGGAGATAGATTTTCCTTCTTTTGCGGATGCTCTCCTACCACGCTGCATACGCTTAACAATGGTTTTTAATTCCTCCCGTGCAATTAAAGATTTTATACTAAAGGTTAACTCTTGATTTTCATCATTT
>NZ_JAKUEH010000073.1:0-223 GCF_022662815.1 Bacillus cereus group sp. BfR-BA-01492 | reverse complement strand
CCGTAGGGCATTGGAACCCCCGACCGAGAAGCGTTTTTTGCTTCGACCGAGGGTGGTGAAATGACCGGAGGATCTAGCCGTTGGAGCTAGATTACGCTAAGAACTACATGAATGTTATCTAGTTTTGAAGGAATATACCTTCAATAGTTTGGTGATGATGGCAGAGAGGTCACACCCGTTCCCATACCGAACACGGAAGTTAAGCTCTCTAGCGCCGATGGTA
>NZ_JAKUEH010000072.1:0-229 GCF_022662815.1 Bacillus cereus group sp. BfR-BA-01492 | reverse complement strand
TTTCGCTCCGCTGATTCCTTTATCTTCGTATATGTGAAGCAGTTGTAGTTCATTTTCAATGCAGTACCGTTCAATTTCTTCTACTTGATATGTTAAACTGTACCCTTCACGCACTTGTCCTTTTGTTGAAACTCGTACATAACCCACTACTTTCTCTTCCATATTGAGTCCTCTCCCGTTACAGCAATTAAAGTCCCTGTAACGTTTACCCGTTTTTTGCGGATAACGT
>NZ_JAKUEH010000071.1:0-231 GCF_022662815.1 Bacillus cereus group sp. BfR-BA-01492 | reverse complement strand
CAGGCATGTTAACCACTACACCACGGGACCATTTGGTTGCGGGGACAGGATTTGAACCTGCGACCTTCGGGTTATGAGCCCGACGAGCTACCAGACTGCTCCACCCCGCGATGATATAAAGCTTGGCGACGTCCTACTCTCACAGGGGCAAGGCCCCAACTACCATCGGCGCTAGAGAGCTTAACTTCCGTGTTCGGTATGGGAACGGGTGTGACCTCTCTGCCATCATCA
>NZ_JAKUEH010000070.1:0-237 GCF_022662815.1 Bacillus cereus group sp. BfR-BA-01492 | reverse complement strand
ATCATCACCAAACTATTGAAGGTATATTCCTTCAAAACTAGATAACACTCATGTAGTTCTTAGCGTAATCTAGCTCCAACGGCTAGATCCTCCGGTCATTTCACCACCCTCAGTCGAAGCAAAAAACGCTTCTCGGTCGGGGGTTCCAATGCCCTACGGCTCTGAACAAGCCGTTTTCGCTTTTTTTATTGGTTAAGTCCTCGATCTATTAGTATTCGTCAGCTCCACGTGTCACCA
>NZ_JAKUEH010000069.1:0-242 GCF_022662815.1 Bacillus cereus group sp. BfR-BA-01492 | reverse complement strand
CACGGGTTCGAATCCCGTACGGGTCACCACTTTTGGAGGATTAGCTCAGCTGGGAGAGCACCTGCCTTACAAGCAGGGGGTCGGCGGTTCGATCCCGTCATCCTCCACCATTTAAATCAAAATAATAATCGTCGCGGGGTGGAGCAGTCTGGTAGCTCGTCGGGCTCATAACCCGAAGGTCGCAGGTTCAAATCCTGTCCCCGCAACCAAGGTCCCGTGGTGTAGTGGTTAACATGCCTGCC
>NZ_JAKUEH010000068.1:0-267 GCF_022662815.1 Bacillus cereus group sp. BfR-BA-01492 | reverse complement strand
CCGTCCTTCATCGACTCCTAGTGTCAAGGCATCCACCGTGCGCCCTTTCTAACTTAACCAAACTAAAATTAAAAAATATGAGCTACACTGTTATCTAGTTTTCAAAGAACACACATTTATTGTTGAGAGTAAGTTCTCTCAAAACTGAACAAAACGAAACACGGAAACTTATATTGATAAGCAGCGCTCATCAATTCTCCATAGAAAGGAGGTGATCCAGCCGCACCTTCCGATACGGCTACCTTGTTACGACTTCACCCCAATCAT
>NZ_JAKUEH010000067.1:0-276 GCF_022662815.1 Bacillus cereus group sp. BfR-BA-01492 | reverse complement strand
TTTTGAAGAAGTTGTTTCTGGTGAATATATATCTGAAAGACCTATGATGCAAAAGCTTCTTCGAGAAGTAGAAACTGGTATTGCGGATGCGGTTTTAGTAATGGACTTAGACCGCCTTGGTCGTGGGGATATGGTAGATCAAGGAACGATTTATCGCGTATTTCGCTATTCAGAAACATTCATTATTACACCAACGGAAGTTATTAATCCAAATGATGAAAATCAAGAGTTAACCTTTAGTATAAAATCTTTAATTGCACGGGAGGAATTAAAAAC
>NZ_JAKUEH010000066.1:0-309 GCF_022662815.1 Bacillus cereus group sp. BfR-BA-01492 | reverse complement strand
TTAGGGGTTCGACTCCTCTCGGGCGCGTTTTCTTTCGGGAAGTGGCTCAGCTTGGTAGAGCACCTGGTTTGGGACCAGGGGGTCGCAGGTTCAAATCCTGTCTTCCCGATACTTGATTTGGGGCCTTAGCTCAGCTGGGAGAGCGCCTGCCTTGCACGCAGGAGGTCAGCGGTTCGATCCCGCTAGGCTCCACCAAACAGTTCTTTGAAAACTGAACGAAACAAACAACGTGAAACGTCAATTTTTATTTATGATGCTAGACAAACTTTATTGGAGAGTTTGATCCTGGCTCAGGATGAACGCTGGCGG
>NZ_JAKUEH010000065.1:0-372 GCF_022662815.1 Bacillus cereus group sp. BfR-BA-01492 | reverse complement strand
GCGCCCGTAGCTCAATTGGATAGAGCGTTTGACTACGGATCAAGAGGTTAGGGGTTCGACTCCTCTCGGGCGCGCCATTAACGGGAAGTGGCTCAGCTTGGTAGAGCACCTGGTTTGGGACCAGGGGGTCGCAGGTTCAAATCCTGTCTTCCCGACCACGCGGGTGTAGTTTAGTGGTAAAACAAGAGCCTTCCAAGCTCTGGTCGAGAGTTCGATTCTCTTCACCCGCTTTTAGTTCTTTGAAAACTGAACGAAACAAAAAACGTGAAACGTCAATTTTTATTTATGATGCTAGACAAACTTTATTGGAGAGTTTGATCCTGGCTCAGGATGAACGCTGGCGGCGTGCCTAATACATGCAAGTCGAGCGAA
>NZ_JAKUEH010000064.1:0-377 GCF_022662815.1 Bacillus cereus group sp. BfR-BA-01492 | reverse complement strand
ACCTTTACAATCGTCTTGCCGAAACCAGAAACTACATATTTTATTCCTTTTCCAACTAGACTTACAGCTTTTCCAATTGGGACAAAGTTTAAAAGCGCCCATCCCGCGGCAATGAGTCTTTCTTTTCCCGATAATTCTTTACCAGTGACGGGGTCTTTCCCTGTAACTGCTCTAATCACATCATTTACACCGAAAAATTCAGCTGCGCCTTCTAATCCTTTTTCCCACCATGATTTTTCATGTTTCTTTTCTTTTTTCGGAGTTTCTTTTACTTTCTCTTTTTGTTTCTTCTGATATTCCTCATCTGCTTGACGAAACTTTTTGGCAATGCGCCGTAATTCTTTTTCTGTCACTTGTAAGTTATGTATATATGACTC
>NZ_JAKUEH010000063.1:0-384 GCF_022662815.1 Bacillus cereus group sp. BfR-BA-01492 | reverse complement strand
ATGTTTCTTTTTGACAATCGATAAATTGATGTAATTCTGTATCTTTTATTTTTTCGCGAATATGGCCATAGCCTTTTTTAAAATCTCATTTTCCTCTTTCAAGCGAAGCATTTCTTTCTGCATTTGTTTCAGATCTTCTAGCGTCATTTCTTCCTCATCAATCGTTGCGATAGGAGAATATTTTTTAATCCATTTATAAATTGTTACTTCTGATACACCATACTCGCTGCTTAGTTCTTTCACAGATCGTTCTGAATGATATAATTCAACAACCATCTTTTTAAATTCTGCATTAAATTTCTTGTTTGCCATACGGACACTTCCTCCTTGAAATCCATTGTAAGGACTTAACTAAGTTGTGTCCATATGACTATACTAACTCCA
>NZ_JAKUEH010000062.1:0-387 GCF_022662815.1 Bacillus cereus group sp. BfR-BA-01492 | reverse complement strand
TTGTGAGTATTGTTCATGGAAAGGATTCGATTGGTTACGGCCCGTTTGGTGCATATGAAAGTCATATAGGATCTACATATGCGGTCACACCACCACTTTCAAAAGAGGAGCTGGAAAAGATAACGTTAAAAGGAAAAGTGGCGAAGGATGTATTCCGATTTGTTAATTCGATAAGTGGTCCAGGCTATCATTATCAAACAGATCGGAACTTCCATTTTGGAAAGGATGGTTTTTTATCAAATGAGTATTTGTTAAATGTAGATAAAAATGAAAGAATTTATGATTCTCCAGGGAAGTTATTAGGAGGCGGAGAAATCCATGTAGTTGTAGAGAATCTAGAACAAGCTGTAAGAGATATGAAGAGAAACGCACAAGAATTTCAAGATA
>NZ_JAKUEH010000061.1:0-406 GCF_022662815.1 Bacillus cereus group sp. BfR-BA-01492 | reverse complement strand
TAGACTATTTGAATTAAGACACTTTTTTAAAGATTGGTCGCTAACTCAATTGGCAGAACGACTGAATAGGGAAGGTTATCGTACTGAGAAAGGAAAGCTGTTTACGAAAGTGCAAGTGAAACGCATGTTAGACCGAGAAAGTTTTTATCGAGGGGTATATACATACGGGCAAATACAAACAAACGGTAAACATTCAGCAATTTTATAACAGTCGTACTTAAAAAAATCGCTCATTTTACTATATGTACTTATGAAATTATGAAAATGGATAGGCTTGCGTACCTATGCGCATCGGAAGATGAACGCTCGAACTAAGGTTGCCGACATTTTTTTATATGACTAAATCATTGAATAGAGGGATGAGTTATGCAGAATAGACAGAACTATTTGTATGTAGGAGTAGATT
>NZ_JAKUEH010000060.1:0-407 GCF_022662815.1 Bacillus cereus group sp. BfR-BA-01492 | reverse complement strand
GAAGCATTAAAGCAAGCGTTACAACAATTTGACTATATGATTCAAGATTTAAACGATAATAAAAGAGTCATAAGCACTGTACATGATTTACTTCTATCAAGTTGGTCGCAATTTGGAGTGGGAAAAAAAGCAATCAGTGATTTAGAAACTTTCAAGAAAAATATTGGTACAAAGATGGAAGAACTTCAGAACGATAAGCATGAATTAAAGAGCGCAATTGATTTAATTAAGGCTGTAGATCAAACTTATGACTATATGGGATCTAAATATTAATATACAAAAAAAGCACTCATAGGGGCATAGCCATCAAGTTAAGGTTACGTATGTATAATTTTCAACAAAAACAGCCATCCTTTCATGGAATATCCATGAAAGGATGGCTGTTTTTATGTCTTTAATGAATCTTA
>NZ_JAKUEH010000059.1:0-407 GCF_022662815.1 Bacillus cereus group sp. BfR-BA-01492 | reverse complement strand
AGCAAAGTTATTGTACTCAATACATCTCGGTTATGGCGCTCTGATATGGCAAAAGTGTTAATACAACGAGAGTTAAAGAAATACAAGATAGATGTAAAAGCAATTGAACAATCAAATTACAGTATATATGCACATGATGCGAATGACTTTTTAGTGAATGGTATGTTAGAGCTATTAGACCAATACCAACGTCTTGAAATTGCATTAAAACTAAGTAGAGGGAGAAAGAAGAAAGCGGAACAAGGTGGATATGCGGGGGGGCGGTGTGATGTTTGGTTATAGAGTAAAGAAAGGGTAAAAAGTGTTAGAAGTAGATGTGGAGAAAGCGGTAGTTGTACGTAGACTATTTGAATTAAGACACTTTTTTAAAGATTGGTCGCTAACTCAATTGGCAGAACGACTGAATA
>NZ_JAKUEH010000058.1:0-420 GCF_022662815.1 Bacillus cereus group sp. BfR-BA-01492 | reverse complement strand
GTGCTCTCCCAGCTGAGCTAATCCTCCAAAAGTGGTGACCCGTACGGGATTCGAACCCGTGTTACCGCCGTGAAAGGGCGGTGTCTTAACCACTTGACCAACGGGCCAAAAGTTCCTAATGGCGGAGAGCAAGGGATTCGAACCCTTGATACGCTTGTGACGTATACACGATTTCCAATCGTGCTCCTTCGGCCATCTCGGACAGCTCTCCATAAATGGCTCCGCAGGTAGGACTCGAACCTACGACCGATCGGTTAACAGCCGATAGCTCTACCACTGAGCTACTGCGGAATAATATAGCCTGGCAATGTCCTACTCTCACAGGGACAAGGTCCCAACTACCATCGGCGCTAGAGAGCTTAACTTCCGTGTTCGGTATGGGAACGGGTGTGACCTCTCTGCCATCATTACCAGACAATA
>NZ_JAKUEH010000057.1:0-425 GCF_022662815.1 Bacillus cereus group sp. BfR-BA-01492 | reverse complement strand
AAGTTTTAATATAGTATTTGTCATGATGTACAAAAGGTGTCATACTGTTACTACAAAACTTACAAATTTACTGCTACTTAAAAACATATGAACTTAAAGCACTTGATTGTCGATTAAAGGCAACAAGTGCTTTTTTGCGTTTTAGGATAGAAATGAGTAGGCACATTATAATTTTATAAGTGCACGAAGTATTAAGTTTTTATAGATTGTAATGGCTTTGTACAGTGTATAACGAGAGTAGAGGAAAAAATAAAGGGTTGTATTATTTTTTGAAGTCATCGTAAAGTACGTTTTAACGGATGGATGTTATGCACACGTTATCCGCAAAAAACGGGTAAACGTTACAGGGACTTTAATTGCTGTAACGGGAGAGGACTCAATATGGAAGAGAAAGTAGTGGGTTATGTACGAGTTTCAACAAAAGG
>NZ_JAKUEH010000056.1:0-452 GCF_022662815.1 Bacillus cereus group sp. BfR-BA-01492 | reverse complement strand
TTGCGACCAACTTGATAGAAGTAAATCATGTACAGTGCTTATGACTCTTTTATTATCGTTTAAATCTTGAATCATATAGTCAAATTGTTGTAACGCTTGCTTTAATGCTTCCTCGTTTAAATAAATTCGCGGCATATTACTCTCTCCCTATTATTGTCCATCTGCTTTCTTATAATCATCAGCTTTTTTCTCAATAAAATCTGAAATTTCCGTTGCTGTGCGTATGTACCAAAAACTCAGATGTTCTACATGAGCTCGTATATCGTTAATCTTGGCTTCTAATCGTCTACTTTCAGTTGTTTCTAATAACGCCATCATGTTTGAAATTAATCTCGGTACCCTATCTTGAAATTCTTGTGCGTTTCTCTTCATATCTCTTACAGCTTGTTCTAGATTCTCTACAACTACATGGATTTCTCCGCCTCCTAATAACTTCCCTGGAGAATCATAAA
>NZ_JAKUEH010000055.1:0-453 GCF_022662815.1 Bacillus cereus group sp. BfR-BA-01492 | reverse complement strand
TACTAATAGATCGAGGACTTAACCAATAAAAAAAGCGAAAACGGCTTGTTCAGAGCCGTAGGGCATTGGAACCCCCGACCGAGAAGCGCTTTTTGCTTCGACCGAGGGTGGCGAAATGACCGGAGGATCTAGCCGTTGGAGCTAGATTACGCTAAGAACTACATTCGTGTTATCTAGTTTTGAGAGAATATAAAAAACCTGTTGACTTTTTAAGTGAATTAGGTATAATAATGATTGTCTTAAATGAATATTGTCTGGTAATGATGGCAGAGAGGTCACACCCGTTCCCATACCGAACACGGAAGTTAAGCTCTCTAGCGCCGATGGTAGTTGGGGCCTTGCCCCTGTGAGAGTAGGACGTTGCCAGGCAAATGGAGGATTAGCTCAGCTGGGAGAGCACCTGCCTTACAAGCAGGGGGTCGGCGGTTCGATCCCGTCATCCTCCACCATATA
>NZ_JAKUEH010000054.1:0-488 GCF_022662815.1 Bacillus cereus group sp. BfR-BA-01492 | reverse complement strand
TTTTGCGTAGTCTTCAATCGTACAGCAATAGATTTTTGCCTCTCTAAGAATGTGTCAACATCATATACACCTTTTTCTAAAAAATCATGGAGATTGCTTTTTTGTTTTTGCAAATTATTCATTTGTTGTTCTTTCTTTTCTAAAGCTTTTTGTTGTAGATGAATATTATTTTTTCTTTTCTTTTGTTGTACCATGTTTTCTTGTATCTCAAAGCTTTCGATAATTTGTTTTAATCCATCAAGTATGCGCTGTTCAACGAGTGCCAAAGAAGCACCTTTTTGAACGCCTTTGCATGACGGCTGTACACAACGTACTTGAGGATTAGGGCGATCTTTTCGTGGCTGATAAAGCATAGAATGCCCACATAGCTCACATAACAAGATGCCTGCCAATGGATTAGAAAGTTTTTTTGTCTTAATTGTTGGTGGTCGCCAGCGTTTACTATGAGCCGTATTAGCCTTTTGAAATAATTCTTCTGATACAAGTGG
>NZ_JAKUEH010000053.1:0-492 GCF_022662815.1 Bacillus cereus group sp. BfR-BA-01492 | reverse complement strand
CCGTCCTTCATCGACTCCTAGTGTCAAGGCATCCACCGTGCGCCCTTTCTAACTTAACCAAACTAAAATTAAAAAATATGAGCTACACTGTTATCTAGTTTTCAAAGAACATACCAAGTTATATAAAATAACGTTTGGTGGAGCCTAGCGGGATCGAACCGCTGACCTCCTGCGTGCAAGGCAGGCGCTCTCCCAGCTGAGCTAAGGCCCCAATTTGTATGGTGGGCCTAAATGGACTCGAACCATCGACCTCACGCTTATCAGGCGTGCGCTCTAACCAGCTGAGCTATAGGCCCATACAATTTGCAGAATTAATTTATATCATATTTCTTTTTAAGAGTCAATACTTTTTTATTGAACTCTCAAAACTAAACGAAATCAAAACACGGAAACTTATATTGATAAGCAGCGCTCATCAATTCTCCATAGAAAGGAGGTGATCCAGCCGCACCTTCCGATACGGCTACCTTGTTACGACTTCACCCCAATCAT
>NZ_JAKUEH010000052.1:0-549 GCF_022662815.1 Bacillus cereus group sp. BfR-BA-01492 | reverse complement strand
CTAGAGATAGGGCTTCCCCTTCGGGGGCAGAGTGACAGGTGGTGCATGGTTGTCGTCAGCTCGTGTCGTGAGATGTTGGGTTAAGTCCCGCAACGAGCGCAACCCTTGATCTTAGTTGCCATCATTTAGTTGGGCACTCTAAGGTGACTGCCGGTGACAAACCGGAGGAAGGTGGGGATGACGTCAAATCATCATGCCCCTTATGACCTGGGCTACACACGTGCTACAATGGACGGTACAAAGAGTCGCGAGACCGCGAGGTGGAGCTAATCTCATAAAACCGTTCTCAGTTCGGATTGTAGGCTGCAACTCGCCTACATGAAGCTGGAATCGCTAGTAATCGCGGATCAGCATGCCGCGGTGAATACGTTCCCGGGCCTTGTACACACCGCCCGTCACACCACGAGAGTTTGTAACACCCGAAGTCGGTGGGGTAACCTTTTGGAGCCAGCCGCCTAAGGTGGGACAGATGATTGGGGTGAAGTCGTAACAAGGTAGCCGTATCGGAAGGTGCGGCTGGATCACCTCCTTTCTATGGAGAATTGATGA
>NZ_JAKUEH010000051.1:0-654 GCF_022662815.1 Bacillus cereus group sp. BfR-BA-01492 | reverse complement strand
CCCTGTGAGAGTAGGACGTTGCCAGGCAAATGGAGGATTAGCTCAGCTGGGAGAGCACCTGCCTTACAAGCAGGGGGTCGGCGGTTCGATCCCGTCATCCTCCACCATATACGCCGGCTTAGCTCAATTGGTAGAGCAACTGACTTGTAATCAGTAGGTTGGGGGTTCAAGTCCTCTAGCCGGCACCAGTTTTTATTGTACGAGCCATTAGCTCAGTTGGTAGAGCATCTGACTTTTAATCAGAGGGTCGAAGGTTCGAGTCCTTCATGGCTCACCATTTATTAAAATAATATGCGGGTGTGGCGGAATTGGCAGACGCACCAGACTTAGGATCTGGCGCCTTTGGCGTGGGGGTTCGACTCCCTTCACCCGCACTTTTAATAAAATACTTATAACATGTCTTGCGGAAGTAGTTCAGTGGTAGAATACAACCTTGCCAAGGTTGGGGTCGCGGGTTCGAATCCCGTCTTCCGCTCCAAATATGACATGCCGGGGTGGCGGAACAGGCAGACGCACAGGACTTAAAATCCTGCGGTGGGTGACCACCGTGCGGGTTCGACTCCCGCCCTCGGCACCATATGCGCCCGTAGCTCAATTGGATAGAGCGTTTGACTACGGATCAAGAGGTTAGGGGTTCGACTCCTCTCGGGCGCG
>NZ_JAKUEH010000050.1:0-699 GCF_022662815.1 Bacillus cereus group sp. BfR-BA-01492 | reverse complement strand
CTTTTGGAGCCAGCCGCCTAAGGTGGGACAGATGATTGGGGTGAAGTCGTAACAAGGTAGCCGTATCGGAAGGTGCGGCTGGATCACCTCCTTTCTATGGAGAATTGATGAACGTTGTTCATCAATATAAGTTTCCGTGTTTCGTTTTGTTCAGTTTTGAGAGAACTTACTCTCAACAATAAATGTATGTTCTTTGAAAACTAGATAACAGTGTAGCTCATATTTTTTTAATTTTAGTTTGGTTAAGTTAGAAAGGGCGCACGGTGGATGCCTTGACACTAGGAGTCGATGAAGGACGGGACTAACACCGATATGCTTCGGGGAGCTGTAAGTAAGCTTTGATCCGGAGATTTCCGAATGGGGAAACCCACCATACGTAATGGTATGGTATCCTTATCTGAATACATAGGGTAAGGAAGACAGACCCAGGGAACTGAAACATCTAAGTACCTGGAGGAAGAGAAAGCAAATGCGATTTCCTGAGTAGCGGCGAGCGAAACGGAACATAGCCCAAACCAAGAGGCTTGCCTCTTGGGGTTGTAGGACATTCTATACGGAGTTACAAAGGAACGAGGTAGACGAAGCAGTCTGGAAAGGCTCGTCATAGAAGGTAACAACCCTGTAGTTGAAACTTCGTTCCCTCTTGAATGTATCCTGAGTACGGCGGAACACGTGAAATTCCGTCGGAATCTGGGAGGA
>NZ_JAKUEH010000048.1:0-980 GCF_022662815.1 Bacillus cereus group sp. BfR-BA-01492 | reverse complement strand
ATGCTTCGCTTGAAAGAGGAAAATGAGATTTTAAAAAAGGCTATGGCCATATTCGCGAAAAAATAAAAGATACAGAATTACATCAATTTATCGATTGTCAAAAAGAAACATACTCTGTTCATATGATGTGCCAAGCTCTTGGAATAGCGAGAAGCTCGTATTACCAATCTCGGCGCAAAACAGAGTCAAAACGTAGTCGTGAAAATAAAGAATTAACCCAGAAAATTATACAAATTCATCAAGATAGTGGAGAACGTTACGGTGCACCTAAAATTCACCAAATACTATTGGAACAAGGATTACAACTAAGTATCAAGCGTGTACAACGGATTATGAAGAGAGAAAATATCCGTTCCAATATATTAAAAAAATACAAACCACATTCATCAAAATCAACTGTAGAAGAACGTACAAATCTATTAAAACAGGACTTCTCCACAACGACAATAAATGAAAAGTGGGTAGCGGATATTACCTATATTCACACGCAAAAAGATGGCTGGTGTTACTTGGCATCTGTGATGGATTTGTATTCTAAGAAAATTATTGGGTATTCATTTTCACGAAATATGACAACGAACCTTGTAGTAAAAGCGTTAGAAAACGCTTACTATATTCAAAAACCATCAGAAGGTCTCATTCTACATACTGACTTAGGAACACAATATACAAGTCAAGAATTTCAAACCTTACTCGCGAATTACAACATAAAACCCTCTTTCAGTAAGAAGGGCTGTCCGTATGATAACGCTTGTATCGAGTCGTTTCATGCCATTTTAAAGAAAGAAGAAGTATATCGCACAAAATATGTTACATTTGAACAAGCAAACTTAGCGCTATTTCAATATATTGAGGGATTTTATAACCGCAAACGAATTCATAGTAGCATTGGTTATAAAACTCCTCAAGCAATAGAAGATCTAGCTAAAAAGGTAGCTTAGATTTAACTTTTTTGTGTCCAAAATATTGACTCAAATCCA
>NZ_JAKUEH010000047.1:0-1497 GCF_022662815.1 Bacillus cereus group sp. BfR-BA-01492 | reverse complement strand
TGAACTGTACCCTATAAAATGGACAGTTTAATAAAAAAGCCCTGAAAAATCAAGCACTGAAAAGATGGTTCCGATATTCAATCGGAGTCATCTTTTTTAATGTCCACTGATAACGATTATAATTATACTCCTCCATGTAATCCTTTATGTTGAGCTCAAGGGATTCAAAGGTTTGACAATCTTTGTAATCTAATTCATCTTTCATATGACCAAAAAAGGATTCCATTGGTGCATTGTCTAAACAATTGCCCCTACGGGACATAGATTGTCTGATCCCCATTTCTCTTACACGTTTTTGGAATTCAGGGTGTGTATAATGAATACCTTGGTCTGAATGTAGAAGCGCCTCAGGATGGATGACTTCTCCTAATCTCTCTTTCAAGTTATCTAATGTTTGATAGACAATATCCATTTGTAAAGAAGAGGAGACATGATAGGCTAAAATCTCTCGTGTTGTACTGTCTTTTACACATGATAAATAAGCCTTTTTTCCTTTTCCATAAAATAAATAGGTAATATCGGTTAACATACTTTTTTCAGGCTCTTCTTGATTGAATTGGCGCTTTAAAAGGTTCGGACATGTTTTATGTTCTTGTGTCGCTTTTGCGATATGTTTATAAGGATTCGCTCGGCGAATCTTTGTCACAAGATTATATTTACGCATAATACGGTAAATACGCTTGAGATTCATACAAATTCCTTTTGTCTTTTCTAACACCATTTTGATAGAACGACCACCACATATTTTTCCTTTTCGATTAAAAATTTCTTGGATCCATTCATAATCTGTTTCATCATTACGTTCTTTTTCTAGATGTTTATCTATCTGATGAAGCCACGCATAGTATCCACTCCGACTTACCCCAGCCAGTGTGCAAAGGTAACGCACCATGCGTGGGAATTGGAATCGACGTATGATTTGTTCAATCAGTGTGTATGTTTCTCGTGGTGTTAACGCTTCTTCTGTAACGCCTGCCTTTCGAGTTCGTCTAACTTTTTTAGGAATGTCAATTCCGCTTCTAAAAACGCAATACGTGCTTCCGCTTTCTTTAATTTTTCATCAGAAGAGAGAGATTTTTCCGAAGGGCGTCCCGTGCTTCCTTTCCCGCGGCGTTCTGTATAAAATCCCTCTTCACCAAATTGTTCAAAGGTTCTTCGCCAACGTTTCAAGCATTGTTTTGGTTTCTTCTCACCAATCACAGCTAAGTCAAACCCATTCTCTAAAAAGATTTGGCTAGGACCTTTTCCTTGTTGATTTTCTTTTACCGCTTTTATTTTGAAATCTGGACAATAGCTAATTGAACGCTCCGACGCTTTTAATACATTTTTATTTTTTTCTAGCTGTTTTATTTGAATCTCGTTAAAAATAATTTTACTCATTCTCCGTACCTCATTTCTATCATTGGTTCCATTATAACGAGGTTTTTTGATAAAAATACACAAAAACCCCGAATCATGGGGCTTTTTTTAAGTGTCCATGATTCGGGGTACAGTTCA
>NZ_JAKUEH010000046.1:0-1575 GCF_022662815.1 Bacillus cereus group sp. BfR-BA-01492 | reverse complement strand
CATAGCCATCAAGTTAAGGTTACGTATGTATAATTTTCAACAAAAACAGCCATCCTTTCATGGAATATCCATGAAAGGATGGCTGTTTTTATGTCTTTAATGAATCTTACAGAAGAACTTCAATTATTAGAACAGGAACTAAAAAGTAAATTTTCACTTTCTTTTTTAGAATCACTTGCACGAGAAACGGGAATGATTCAACGTGCAAGAAAATGTAAAGCACAGGATATCGTTTCTTTATGTGTCTTTCTAAGTAAAACAATTGGTACAGAATCATTAGCGAGTCTTTGTGCTAAATTAAATAAATCAACAGGTGTCTCTCTATCTTCTGAGGGCCTGAATCAACGTTTCAACTCTCATACTGTTCAATTTTTTAAGCAAATTTTCGCAAGGTTATTTCATCAGAATATTTGTCCAACTCCATTGATAGTAAGGAGTTTCAAACGAATTCGAATCTTAGATTCTACCATGTTTCAACTTCCTAACCACTATGCCAATATATATAAAGGGTTTGGTGGTGGTGGATCAGAAGCTGGAATCAAAATTCAACTGGAGTATGATTTATTATCTGGAAACTTTCTTCAAATGGATGTGAATCATGCGGTTAGCAATGATAATACATATGGACAAACTCGAACAGATACATTAGAACCAGGAGATTTATGTATCAGAGATTTGGGATATTTTTATATTGATGATTTTAAGAAAATGGAGGAAAAGCGAGCTTCTTATATTTCACGTATCCGTTGGAATACACAAGTGTATAGAAAAACAGAAGACATGTGGGAACTGATTGATGTAGAAGCCATTTCAAAACAATTAAAAGAGGGAGAACATATCGAGTTCCCTTGCGTACATATTGGGTTTCATCAAAAACAAGCAACACGTTTGATCATCTATAAATTAACAGAGTCTGAACATAAGAAGCGATTAGAACGGCACAAAAAAGAAAAAAGACGAATGCCTAAATACGCAAGTAGCATCAACTTATTTATTACAAATATAAAAGAAACAGATAGGAAAGCACATGAGATTTATTATCTCTATTCCCTTCGATGGCAAATTGAAATTTTGTTTAAAACATGGAAATCTATTTTGGGTATTCATGCGGTTAAAAAGATAAAACTCGAACGATTCCAGTGCCATTTGTACGGGCAGTTGATTGCATTATGTCTTATCGCAAGTATAACTTATAAAATGCGGAGGCTCATATGGGAGAGGAAACATAAAGAGACCAGTGAATATAAGGCAACGTATATTACATATATTTATTTTCCAAGTATACTCGATGTGCTGTTCACATCCTGTCGAGACATGATTCCCATTCTTGTCAGATTGTTCGAAGACCTATCAAAAAATGGTAGGAAAGCACATCGGTATACCAAATATTCACCATTTGATATTCTTGGTATCACTCAAGAATATACAAATTCACTTCAACACACCGCTTAAAAAATAAATATGTTGAAGTCTTATTTGAGTATGTCCAAATATAGAAACTTGTATTCTATATCTAACAAAAATACTCCAGATGCTTTCAGCATCTGGAGTATTTTTGTTAACTTGATGGCTATG
>NZ_JAKUEH010000045.1:0-1751 GCF_022662815.1 Bacillus cereus group sp. BfR-BA-01492 | reverse complement strand
GGGGAATGAAAAGATCCAGCACGCAGTAAAAACATTACTGGAGTACAAATGGATCCCTGGTGTAGGAAAAGCATATGTAATGCCAGGAGTAGGAACTGTCCGAGAGATGGGGCAGTATTCTCTAAAGGATGCGTATCAGTATGTGAAAAGTACTGGGGAGAAGGTTGTTAAGGGTACGGGTAATAATTCTTCGAGTAAGGATGTTTATGGACCTTATTATGATGAGGCAAAAAAATTACACGAAACTAACCCTGATTGGTATCCTAATCCTGATGAATCTACAATAGTAAAGGGGAAAGAACTAAAGGAAGCAAGAGCAGACTATCAAGCGTTGGTTAGAAGAGGGGAACTTGAAAAAGGTCACCATGTACAAGGTTTATCTTTTGGGGGAGAGAATGTAAGTTCAAATATAAAGAATACAGGAGAATCGACTATTCGTCGAGAGCAAATTGATGATTTGAATTTGGATTTTTATCATGAAATGGGTTATGGTAAAGAAAATGCTAAGGTACTAAAAATACATGAGAATGAAAAGGGGATTATTGTATTTGGTAATAATCCACAACATACTGAGGTTACTGTTTTTCAAAATAAAGTTCTGAAATGGCAACGAGAAAATGGAAAGAGATAATTTAATGAAAGTAGGTGCATTTATGGGAGAAACGAGAAATCTTATGAATAGTATATGGTTTGGAGAAAAAACAATTTTAGCTAAATCGGAAATAAAAGAAAAAATTTTAAAATCTTTAACAGAAACGGAAGTTTTATTTAACTTAATAGAATTATTTAAAACGGGGGATTTTACTCAAAAACCACTATTAGTTCAATTAATGAATCAGACTAAAGATGAAGCGGTTCTGAATTTATGTATTAGAGTATTTTTATCTGTCGCAACACATGAAGACTTAAGGGATTCAAATAATCTCCGTTTTCTTAGTGAGGTAACTGAAGAAACAGTAGACACTTTTGCATCAGCAGCCACAACCTCACTTTCTCTTGAGGTAATTCCATATTTATTGGCTTTACTTGAAGAGTGGGAGGAATTCAGTGATACAGCTACTATTATAAGAGACTCTATTGATTCCTTTATTAATTTTGAAGATCAAATTGGTGAAGATGCAACTATAGATGAAATTGGAAATTTTTATTTTAAGTATTGTCAGGAGAAGGATACAAATAGTTATTATTTTCAACAGAATTTAGCTTTTCCTGGAGACTTAGCTAAAAAATTGATTCAGCGGGTTATGATTGCTGCTAATAATGAGGAGCAATTAAAAATGGAATTAATACCATCTTTATTATCAATTTGGACTGGTAAAAGAGTACCTGCGGATTACAACACTATTATTAGTGCAAGTAATTATAAAGATTTTATTGACTATATAAACGAACTTTCAAGTGAAAACTGGGAAAAGGGACAAAAATATTTTTACGGATATAAGCTTTAACTATAATCTATGAAAAACAAAATATATGTGAAGTGGATAGGAAAAAATAATAGTGTGTTTGAAAATACATACTTCATGATGGTTGTACCATCATAGAGTACTATGTGCAATGATAGAATAAGAAAACGAGGTACGAGCTTAGGCGAGATGACATTTTACTGGGTGATGAATATAAACCACGGAATGTATACGAAACTAACGAACTCGTACAAACTCGTAAGTTTTAATATAGTATTTGTCATGATGTACAAAAGGTGTCATACTGTTACTACAAAACTTACAAATTTACTGCTACTTAAAAAC
>NZ_JAKUEH010000044.1:0-2319 GCF_022662815.1 Bacillus cereus group sp. BfR-BA-01492 | reverse complement strand
TGGAAGAACTTCAGGCTGATAAGCATGAATTAAAGAGTGCGATTGACTTAATTAAGGCATTAGATCAAAGTTATGATTATATGGGTCCTAAATATTAAAAAACACTCGCTACGGTTAAAATGTCTCTAAACGCACAATTTTTTGATATGGTGCCCCCTAATACCTTATATCCTTCCACCTCACATAGAGCAAAAATTTTTTCTTTTGCTCTCTCTTTATTTTATTGTGTTTTCATCCTCATCCCCTCCATAACGACTTATCAAATATCGAAAAGTTATATGGTACTAATATCCTGCTCAGAAAACTTGTATGGTATACATAAAAACAAAAAAGAACGGCTCTCCGTTCTTCATAAACTATTCTTTCTTAATTTCTACACACAATACTTGGGCATTAAACTCCCACTGATAAAAATTTCACTTTATCATTTCTCGATTTCTAAGATATTTATTTTTAATTCTCTTTTAAGAAAAATGTTTTTAGACAATTAAAAACATCCTTCTTATTCTTCAATATATAATACTTAAACTTCTCATCCCTAATGTTTTTATAAACAGAAAAAAGGGTAGATGATGAACGATTGTACGGTTTAATTAGCAAAGATATACCCATACTACAATTCTATATAACTATTGTATATAAATATATCAAGTTAAGAATTATAAGAAGGTATTCCTAAATGACATCCACAATACTCAATATAAACTTTTTCATCTTCTTCATCTACATAGTAATGAATTCTGGTTGTACGACCAATTTTTATATGCCATTCAAATAATCTTTTTCCTTTAGAAGGTACATTAAGCTCTCTTTTTCCTTCTAAATTTAGGTGTTTGTATCATCCTTTTTGATTCTCCTAAAATTTCATAACCTGTTTGTTTTAAAAATATTTCTTTTCTATCTTCTTCAGATACTCCCTTTTTTAATAATGATAATTCAATATACTATCTTCACCAAGGGATTCTTAAATCTCAATATCCATAATTTGGTGTTTTTTTATATACTAAATCAACTTATTCTCTTATACTTAAATGTATTTTAAATGAGCTAGCATCCAATGACCGAGACTGCTTCATTCAAAATATAGTTCTCTATCCTAATTACCGAACATGTTTATTCCACTAAATTTCTGTACATAATAATAAATATAATCAAGTTTTTGTCATAATGGAATTAAAGAATTTCTCAATGGTATCAAACTCAGTGATTAAGTGTATGTGGTATACGCTTCAAACCATTTTTGAGCTGATTCTGGATCATGAACATAACTTACTGATGTAATTGTAATTTTCTTTTGCTTATTCATTTTATGTATTCCTTTCAATAAATCCATGGAGGTTAGTCTTATGATAAACGAAATTGGTAAACATATTCGTACACTACGTACTCAAAAAGGCATTGGACTAAACACCTTTGCAAAACAACTTGGTGTGTCACCAGCTTATTTAAGTAATCTTGAAACCGGAAAGACAGATACGCTTCAGCTTTCCTTACTACAAAAATTGCAAGATGAACTTCAACTCATCACAATGGATAACTTCTCATTCATACAAGATGAAACCAAATATCGAATCACCCGGGCGAGCACTTTACTACATAACTTAATCCAGCAAGATGAAGCACTCGGATATTACTTATTAGAAACATTAGAAAGGGGTATTGATCTCTCTCAAGACTCACCTACTTCCCATAATAATGATCAAGATTATTATTTACCGAACTAAAAAAGCTATTCACAATGAAAAACAATTATTTATGTCGGTGAATAATTTAGCAAAAAAAGAAGAGCATATCTCTTAGGAAAAGAGAATGCTCTTTTTACTTTTCATCTTCTTGACAACTTACTGCCGCTTCAACTATCGACTTTAACACTGGATTTCTCTTTTCCCATTCTTTTTGAAACCATTCTTTTTGTTCTTCTTTTTCCATTGATACAAGTGGTGAATGGATAATGACTTTTGTATTGCCAAATTGGAATTCTTTCACCATATCTCCCCTTGCACTATATGTATGCAAGACAGGAAAAAAGACGAACTATCATTTTCATAGGACAAGTTTTCCATACATATCCATAACAATAATACTAGACAAGCTGGTAGGTGAAACGAATGTATCGTCCAGAAGAACTTGATGTATTTATTTACGTAAAAGCCGTAAAGATCTAGAAGAAGAAAAAAAGCAATGGAACACGGACAACATTATGATACGCTTGAACGTCATCGAACTCAGTTATTAGAACTCGCTCATAAAGAGCATCATAATATCATTGATATTTTTGAAGAAGTTGTTTCTGGTGAATATATATCTGAAAGACCTATG
>NZ_JAKUEH010000043.1:0-2585 GCF_022662815.1 Bacillus cereus group sp. BfR-BA-01492 | reverse complement strand
CGCTTTTTTTATTGGTTAAGTCCTCGATCTATTAGTATTCGTCAGCTCCACGTGTCACCACGCTTCCACCTCGAACCTATCAACCTGATCATCTTTCAGGGATCTTACTAGCTTACGCTATGGGAAATCTCATCTTGAGGGGGGCTTCATGCTTAGATGCTTTCAGCACTTATCCCTTCCGCACATAGCTACCCAGCGATGCCCTTGGCAGAACAACTGGTACACCAGCGGTGCGTCCATCCCGGTCCTCTCGTACTAAGGACAGCTCCTCTCAAATTTCCTACGCCCACGACGGATAGGGACCGAACTGTCTCACGACGTTCTGAACCCAGCTCGCGTACCGCTTTAATGGGCGAACAGCCCAACCCTTGGGACCGACTACAGCCCCAGGATGCGATGAGCCGACATCGAGGTGCCAAACCTCCCCGTCGATGTGGACTCTTGGGGGAGATAAGCCTGTTATCCCCGGGGTAGCTTTTATCCGTTGAGCGATGGCCCTTCCATGCGGAACCACCGGATCACTAAGCCCGACTTTCGTCCCTGCTCGACTTGTAGGTCTCGCAGTCAAGCTCCCTTATGCCTTTGCACTCTACGAATGATTTCCAACCATTCTGAGGGAACCTTTGGGCGCCTCCGTTACACTTTAGGAGGCGACCGCCCCAGTCAAACTGCCCACCTGACACTGTCTCCCGGGTCGATAAGACCCGTAGGTTAGAATTTCAATACAGCCAGGGCGGTATCCCACCAGCGCCTCCACCGAAGCTAGCGCTCCGGCTTCAAAGGCTCCCGCCTATCCTGTACAAGCTGTACCAAAATTCAATATCAGGCTACAGTAAAGCTCCACGGGGTCTTTCCGTCCTGTCGCGGGTAACCTGCATCTTCACAGGTACTATAATTTCACCGAGTCTCTGGTTGAGACAGTGCCCAAATCGTTACACCTTTCGTGCGGGTCGGAACTTACCCGACAAGGAATTTCGCTACCTTAGGACCGTTATAGTTACGGCCGCCGTTTACTGGGGCTTCAGTTCAGAGCTTCGCTTACGCTAACCCCTCTCCTTAACCTTCCAGCACCGGGCAGGTGTCAGCCCCTATACTTCGCCTTACGGCTTCGCAGAGACCTGTGTTTTTGCTAAACAGTCGCTTGGGCCTATTCACTGCGGCTTTCCGTTAAGAAAGCACCCCTTCTCCCGAAGTTACGGGGTCATTTTGCCGAGTTCCTTAACCAGAGTTCTCTCGCTCACCTTAGGATTCTCTCCTCGCCTACCTGTGTCGGTTTGCGGTACAGGCACCTTTTATCTCGCTAGAAGCTTTTCTTGGCAGCGGGGAATCAAAGACTTCGCTCCATAAGGAGCTTCCCCATCACAGCTCAGCCTTCGCGGTAAGCGGATTTACCTACTTACCAGCCTAACTGCTTGGACGTGCACAACCAATCGCACGCTTCTTCTATCCTTCTGCGTCCCTCCATTGCTCAAACGATAAAGAGGTGGTACAGGAATATCAACCTGTTGTCCATCGCCTACGCCTGTCGGCCTCGGCTTAGGTCCTGACTAACCCTGAGCGGACGAGCCTTCCTCAGGAAACCTTAGGCATTCGGTGGACGGGATTCTCACCCGTCTTTCGCTACTCATACCGGCATTCTCACTTCTAAGCACTCCACCAGTCCTTCCGGTCTGACTTCACTGTCCTTAGAACGCTCCCCTACCACTGATACCAAAGGTATCAATCCGCAGCTTCGGTGGTGTATTTAGCCCCGGTACATTTTCGGCGCAGAGTCACTCGACTAGTGAGCTATTACGCACTCTTTAAATGGTGGCTGCTTCTAAGCCAACATCCTAGTTGTCTAAGCAACTCCACATCCTTTTCCACTTAATACACACTTTGGGACCTTAGCTGGCGGTCTGGGCTGTTTCCCTTTTGACTACGGATCTTATCACTCGCAGTCTGACTCCCAAGGATAAGTCATTGGCATTCGGAGTTTGACTGAATTCGGTAATCCGATGAGGACCCCTAGTTCAATCAGTGCTCTACCTCCAAGACTCTTACACTTGAGGCTAGCCCTAAAGCTATTTCGGGGAGAACCAGCTATCTCCAGGTTCGATTGGAATTTCTCCGCTACCCACACCTCATCCCCGCACTTTTCAACGTGCGTGGGTTCGGGCCTCCATTCAGTGTTACCTGAACTTCACCCTGGACATGGGTAGATCACCTGGTTTCGGGTCTACGACCACGTACTAAACGCCCTATTCAGACTCGCTTTCGCTACGGCTCCGCCTCTTCAGCTTAACCTCGCACGGGATCGTAACTCGCCGGTTCATTCTACAAAAGGCACGCCATCACCCGTTAACGGGCTCTGACTATTTGTAGGCACACGGTTTCAGGATCTCTTTCACTCCCCTTCCGGGGTGCTTTTCACCTTTCCCTCACGGTACTGGTTCACTATCGATCACTAGGGAGTATTTAGCCTTGGGAGATGGTCCTCCCAGATTCCGACGGAATTTCACGTGTTCCGCCGTACTCAGGATACATTCAAGAGGGAACGAAGTTTCAACTACAGGGTTGTTACCTTCTATGACGAGCCTTTCCAG
>NZ_JAKUEH010000042.1:0-2752 GCF_022662815.1 Bacillus cereus group sp. BfR-BA-01492 | reverse complement strand
ACCGAACACGGAAGTTAAGCTCTCTAGCGCCGATGGTAGTTGGGGCCTTGCCCCTGTGAGAGTAGGACGTCGCCAAGCAAAAACCTAAGTCAAGCTGACTTAGGTTTTTTTTGTATATTACAGCTGCTCCGAACGAGAAATCCCATCGCCTTAGGCATGGGATGGAAGTGAGGTTGGGTACGGAGTGCCACTAAAATCATAAGGTTTGTGGTGTTTTAAACGCAACATGTATACGAATTTTCATTCATAGTCATCAAATTTAGAGCCAGTCCAAAATTATAACCTTTGGACTGGCTTTTTTTACTATACTAGAAGTTTATTTCATTTAGTAACACATGATGTTGTAGGGAAAGCGTATATAGAAGAAGAGGGAAAATAGCAATGAATATAGACGTAGAGAAAGCTTTTAGCAAAAGTAAACTATGATAAACTGATAGTGACCATTGCACAGGAAATGAGAATAAATGAATGTTCCATCAGATTTCATTGAACTGTTGTAACTATATGTAAAAAAGAAGCCGGGGATACAGTCCCTGTATATAAAAAGGGAGAGAAGATGATGAAAGGAATAGGTATGCTATTTATTGCAATTCTATTATGGGGAGCAGCCATCGCTCCTACAAAATGGGCTTTAGAATCTGTTCAGCCATTTACTTTACTATTTCTTCGTCTTTGTTTTGCTGGAGGGATATGTGTGTTATTTTCTTTTCGGCAACTACGCGAACATTTTGTACATAAGAATATTTCTTGGAAAAGGATAAGTTTATTATCATTTACTGGTGTAGCTGGATATTTTATGTTTACTTCGTATGGTATATCTTTAACTAGCGGTTTACATGTCAGTATTATCGATGCGATTTTACCATTAGTAACAATTGTTTTTTCGGCAATATTTTTAAAGGAATATATTCGATTAAATTATTGGATTGGGATTACACTAGGATTTATCGGTGTTATATGCATTACAATGCCATCTGGTACAGATCATCAAGAGGCTTCTCTTATTGGAGATATATTTATTTTAATAAGTACATTTTTATTTGCTTTTTATACTATATTGCTAAAAAAACCAAAGCAGGAAAAAAGATTATCAAATGAAGTGTTTACAGCTTTAACATTAATTGTTGGAGCCATTATAGTATTGCCTTTTGCTATAGTGGAAGTAAGTTACTACGGTTTGCCACGAATCACTACATGGAAAGCAATTATGAGCTTTATATATCTTGTTATTTGTGCAACAATTCTTGCTTATTGGTTTTGGAATAGAGGACTTGAATATGTCTCAGCATCAGTAAGCGGATTATATATGAATGCATTACCGCTTGTAAGCATCATTACTTCGATTATTGTACTAAATGAATCATTAACAATAAAAATTGTAGTAGGAGGATGTTTCGTGTTGCTTGGTGTTTTTTGGGCTGATAAAGATAAATTTCGGATTGTAATTAAGCGAGGAAATCGCAAAAATAGAATGGAATAAAACGTATGGATTGTAGTAATAAGAAAATAAGGAAAGGGGATATTTGATTTGTAATGTATCCTCTTTTTTATGAGGAAATTTTTATAAAGGTATTGTTATATGTTCCCTTTCGAATGTTTATATGTTTTAAAATCATCTTGAAAGATTTCTGTGACAAGTTGTATACATTCAGTATCGTAAAAGCTTTTATAAGTTGGATGTCTTGGAAATAAAGGATCTGTAATATCGGCGTCTGCGAAATTTCCTGTATAAATCATGGAAGGTGTTTGATGATGCCATGACTTTGACAAGGTTTATAAGGGAGAAATTTTTAAATTGTAATCTTTTTCCAGAGTAGAGATTTCTTCATTGAAGTTTTCTAAGTATATGTATTTTTGAATAATATTCTCTTCTCCTGTTATATATTGTCGACTGTAATGAGGATTAATTTGGAAAGGTGTTTTTCTATTCGCATATAAATCATATAGAAATTGTTTGAAAGAAATGCTTTTATGGCAAGACTCATCATTATATAGAAATTTATGTAATGGGCGCCATGCTGGATTTTCAATGTAAGGGGAGCGATTAAAGAAACAAAGGAACTAACTGCTCTTTTATAAGGGTTGCGAACAAGTTTAATCGTTGTTTTTTACTTTTCTCGTAATGCCACTCCTAATTTTATATGATAAGAGGAACTCCTTATATATATCATATTCATAATGATGAATGAACGAATGATACTGTAGTGCTGTTTTTAGTAAACCGATTTGATAAAAGAACCACATTGCAAATGAGGTGCATCCACTTTTTTGACTCCAAAATAGAATCATCGGAAACTTTCTGTGATAATGAGGACAGCGTGAACAAGCGCTCATAATATGCAACAGAGATGGAGGGAGCATGTCTCCACTCCTTTCGATTTAGACGTATTAAATATATATGTAGATGAAAAAGAGAGCATGAATGTTCTGAAAGGAATTTAGAATTAGTTAAATATCGAAAAGTTCTCTTTAAATAATTTTATAAAATCTATTGACTATTAGTAAATAGAGGTGTAATATTATACGAGTCGCTGAGAGAAACAACGCAAAACGCGACAAACGAAATGAAAAATTTAGTTGACATTGAAATATAAAAGTGTTAACATAAGGAAGTCGCAAATGAAGCGACAAACGAGTTCTCTGAAAACTGAACGAAACAAAAAACGTGAAACGTCAATTTTTATTTATGATGCTAGACAAACTTTATTGGAGAGTTTGATCCTGGCTCAGGATGAACGCTGGCGGCGTGCCT
>NZ_JAKUEH010000041.1:0-2814 GCF_022662815.1 Bacillus cereus group sp. BfR-BA-01492 | reverse complement strand
GGTCACACCCGTTCCCATACCGAACACGGAAGTTAAGCTCTCTAGCGCCGATGGTAGTTGGGGCCTTGCCCCTGTGAGAGTAGGACGTCGCCAAGCAAAAACCTAAGTCAAACTGACTTAGGTTTTTTGTTTATGTTTCGTTAGAAACATGAGAAATTTGATGATCGCTTATTAAATCCCCATTTTCCATATTAACAGATCAATTTTATATCATTTTGATGAGCTTCAAGATGCCTTCATTCTTATAAAAGGCGGTTTCGTTTTATCTTTATAACTGTAATATCGAAATATTTAAATAGTAATCAACTACTTGCTACCATAGAAGGCTTAAAAAATCTCAAATGTTATTTTTTAAGTTGTTCTATTAATGTAATATAGTAGTGTGTTAGAATAGTACAGTCATTTGAGAAATGTTTTGCTAGAGATATGATTTTAAAAAAAGGAGATAGTATGAAAAAGATAGGTATAATTACATTAGTCGTTTTATTACTTCTAACAATTGCATATATGTTAGTCGGAAATTATTTCTATAATTATGCATTAAATGCGAAACAAGAAAAAGAATTTTTACAAGGGAATCCTCATTTAGAAAAAACAGTGAATGTGTCAGGGAATGTATTAGCCACGAGTGAGCAAAAAAATGCCGAGTTTATTTCAAAATATAAACCAAATACAATCGTGATGCGTTCTTTTGATGAGTTAAAACTAACAGGATATGAATATATAAATGAGCAATCTAGTCATAAATGGGCAATTGTCGTACATGGCTATAGTAGTAAAGCATCAGAAATGACGAAATATATTCGTCACTTTTATGAGAAAGGTTACAGCGTGTTAGCACCTGATCTTCGCGGTCATGGAAATAGCGAAGGAGATTATATCGGCATGGGGTGGCATGATCGGAAAGATGTACAGCGCTGGATTCAGCAAATTTTAAAGAAAGATCCTCAGGCGGAGATAGCTCTATTTGGTGTTTCTATGGGAGGAGCAACAGTGATGATGACTTCTGGAGAAAATTTACCTCCTAATGTAAAAGTCATTGTTGAAGATTGTGGTTTCTCATCTGTTATGGATGAATTCACATACCAATTAAAAGATTTATTCCATTTACCTAAATTCCCTGTTATGAATGCAGCAAATACAGTTACTAAGCTAAAGGCGGGTTATGATTTAGAAGAAGCATCGGCTGTCAAGCAAGTTACAAAAAGCAAAACACCGATCTTATTTATTCATGGAGATGCGGATACGTTCGTTCCTTATGAAATGTTAGATGAAGTATACAATGCTGCAAAAGTAGAAAAAGAAAAGTTAATTGTGCCAGGTGCGGGGCATGGAGAAGCTGAACAAGCAAATCCAGATAAATATTGGAATACTCTATGGAACTTTGTGGAGAAGTATATTTCAGCATAATTCATGAAAGAGAGAATTTTGATATTATAAAAGATAGACTTACTATTAATTAAAAGAAGTTCTATAAACGATAATGAGAAGTAAATGGTTTTATCTTTCTCATTATCGTTTTTTTATTGCGTTTGTTTCAAGGGTAGAATTAAGCAGAACCTTCATTCAAAATTCAGCGAGAGCCGGGATGCTAGCTGAGAACGCATAAAGAGCCCGTTACCGATTAAAGCTTTGTTTTATAAATTGTTATTATTCCCTAATTAATATAGAAGCATAAATTTTTTTGAATACGAATTGCCTATGCTACAATAGTTTAAACTTAAATTTAAAGAGGTGTTCGTATGAAAATTGAAGTTTGGTCTGATTTTGTATGTCCGTTTTGTTATATTGGGAAGCGTCGTTTAGAAATGGCCTTAGACCAATTTCCGTATAAAAATGATGTTGAAGTTGAATTTAAAAGTTTTGAGTTAGACCCAAATGCTCCGGTATATTCTGGAATTGGTATTGATGAAATGCTTGCATCGAAATACGGGATTAGTATTGAAGAAGCTAAGCGAAATAATGTTCAAATCGGTCGGAATGCCGCTAACATAGGTTTAACCTTTCATTTTGAAGAGATGAAACCGACGAATACTTTTGATGCTCACCGTTTAGCTAAGTTTGCAAAAGAACATGGAAAAGAAAAGGAAATAGTAGAAAATCTTCTTTTCGCTTATTTTACTGAATCTAAAAATTTAAGTGACGTGGAAACGCTCGCTAATATTGCTGAAGCTTCGGGATTAGATAGAAAAGAAGCCTTAAATGTTATACAGAATAAAAATGCTTATGCAAATGATGTCCGAATTGATGAGGCAATTGCTCGACAATATCAGATTACAGGAGTACCATATTTCATTGTAAATCAAAAGTATGCAATTTCGGGAGCACAACCACTTGAAACGTTTTTGAATGCACTTCAAAAGGTGTGGGAAGAAGAAAATCCTAAGCCTAAATTACAAGAACTTTCATCAAATGATGTGAACGATGCTCTTTGCACAGATGGTAGCTGCTTAGCGCCTTCAAAAGAGCAATAGTTTTTTGCTTTAAGTATGGCTATTTATTAAATTTAAACCCCCTACAGAAATTCATGAAACTTCTGTAGGGGTTCTTCATGTAGAAAGTAACGCGGATTCTAATTCTTTTCGGTCAGTAGTTTATCTGCTTTCATATGATTGAAGGGGGGAAATAGCCAGGAATAACATACAGCATAGTGCTATAAAAAACTTCAAAAAAACTATTGACTATTAATGAATAGAGGTGTAATATTATACGAGTCGCTGATAGCAACAACACAACACGCGACAAACGAAATGAAAAACTTAGTTGACATTGAAATACAAAAGTGTTAACATAAGGAAGTCGCAAATGAAGCGA
>NZ_JAKUEH010000040.1:0-2822 GCF_022662815.1 Bacillus cereus group sp. BfR-BA-01492 | reverse complement strand
GCAAAAACAAAAAAGCAATCTCCATGATTTTTTAGAAAAAGGTGTATATGATGTTGACACATTCTTAGAGAGGCAAAAATCTATTGCTGTACGATTGAAGACTACGCAAAAGGCAATTGAAGAACTTAAACATGAAATTAAAAAGATATTAGAAAAAGAAAAACATATACATGAATTTGTTCCGAGAATCAAAAATGTTTTAGAGGCTTATTATGCAACGAATGATATAGAGAAGAAAAATCATCTTCTCAAATCGGTGCTTGAGAAAGTGACCTATTTACGAAAAAAAGAGTGGAAAAGAAAAGATGAGTTTATAATGGAATTACATACTAAAATATAACTACGATGCTCTCTATCCAAAATACTCATAAAAAAAGAAGATAACTATCTACTACATACAGTTATCTTTTTTTCCCTAATAGGTGTCATCATATCAAAAAAAGAAAATTATACGCTTAGGCACATTTTAATCAAATAATATAGCGACCCCTATAAGGGATTGGCTCATTTTTTCGTTTTGGGGAACAATTAATTTCTTGAGTTGATAGGCATGGGACAGATACCCCTTTTAGTCATCATAACTTATACTTTCAACTCTATAATTATCTTTATAATTTATATCTGCAGTTACTTTACGGTTCGGGTTATTTGTTACATGACCTGATACAAAAATCACTTCAAAATCTGAAGGACCAAATTCGACCTTTGTCACTGTGATATCTAGATTTTTATGCTCTTTAAAATGTTGTATAGCTACCTCTTTTGCTTTTTCTTTTAGTGTTTCTTCTTCATTATGATTTTGTTTATTCATATGCATACATCCTCCTATAAAAAACAGAGTGATTACTGCTATTAGTAAAAGTAATTTTTTTTTGCAGATTAAATCCCCCCTCTTTTTAGAATACACTATATAATTAGAATATACTATTTATTCTAGGAGTGAAAGAATGAAAGAAAATACTGTTTTGGATAAAACTTATTATGATTTATCACGGGGAGCGTATAGAAATGATTTAGGTGCAACTTACGAGGTGAAAGATCCTACAAATCCCAAAAAAGTTTTACAAACCTGGACAGTAAATAAGGATATGTCCTATCATGACAAACAAACAGGAATGGATGCAGTGGTTTTTGAACGAGACGTGAACGGGAAAAAGCAAGTTATGGTAGCTTTTCGTGGTACAGAAGGAGATAAAATTTTAGAAAAGGATTCTTTAAAACCTGGAGAAGGGATGAAGGATGCTTTAACAGATGGTAAGTTTTTTATTAAAAGAGACGGTGTTCATGACCCAGCGCCAGCTCCAAAGGCAGGAGAAAGAGGAGAAGATCCAAGACGATACTGGAACGAAGAGAACGGACAATGGGAATATCACAATCAATTTGAACAAGCGGAAAAAATAATGAAACAAGTCAACGAACATTATAAGGGTAAAGATGTAGAAGTCTATGTTACAGGTCACTCTCTAGGCGGGGCCTTAGCTGAGTATGTTGCAGCGTTTGAAGACGCTTATCCATCTATTTTGATCGATTACTTTTTTTGTGATCTTTCAAAATAGGGGATAAATCTGCCTTCCAGCCGTATTCCATAATCGTTCCCACATGATAAAAACCCTTAAAACCTTCAGTCAAGCTTAATTACGAAGAAATGATGAAAAACTTGAGATTGTTTAACTCCTGGGGGAATGACTCACTAAGATAGAGGATTAAATAAAGGGTTTACTACTTACTTGGTTAGAGGATAAGGGGGTGGATGGTAGAATAGGCCTTATTGCAGGATATGGTTTTACACAACGGATAGAGTACGTGAAATTATTAGTTGAGGATGAAATAGGCGTGCTATTTTCTATTGGTGAGCTTGTACAAGTAGGCCTTTGTGTAGCAATGGAACAAAATCACGCAACAAGCATTAGCGGACATTAGGAACCTATTCTTATAAAGAAAAGACACTTTTATAAGTGTCTCTAGATTATTATTTTAAATGTAATTCTTCATTTGTAGAGATAGAACCTATTGTGTATTCATCTCCACCATATTGTATAGTAATATTAAAGGTTTTGCTTTTATTATCTTTAACGTGTCCGGATATATAGATACTTTGCAAATCACTTGGACCAAATTTATGGTCAGTGATTACTACATCTAAGTTTTGTCTGTCTTTAAAGTATTGGGTTGCCCTTTCTTCTGCTTTTTTAACTATTTTTTGTTCCTCATTTTTTTGATCCATATTACATCCTCCTAACATACTTAAAATAAATATAAAAAATAAACAAAAACTAACTTTTTTTATATTAATATCCATATTTCCCCTCCAACAATGGTATCTTAATTATTAGAATATCTCAAATATTGCAGGAGGGGAAATGTTTTGAGTGAAAAAAAAGAAGTTTTAGATTCCACATATTATCAATTAGCAGATACGGCTTATAAAAGTGATAAAGACCTTGATAAAAGAGTTTATATTACTGATAACCAGGGAGAGCCTTTACAAACATGGAAAGTAGGCGAAAAATTCCATGACAAACAAACTGGAATGGACGCTGTAGTATTTGAAAGAAAAGTAGGAGATAAAACACAAGTGATGGTAGCTTTTCGAGGAACGGAAGGGGGCAAGATACTAGTAGAAAATTCCTTAGGAATTCGGATGAAACCAGGGGAGGGAATGAAGGATTTAGAAACAGATCTTGATTATTTTGTTACGCGTAGTAAAGGGATACATGACCCAGCACCACCTCCAGTAGCAGGTACAGAAGGTTCTCATCCAGAAAAATACTGGAATGAAGAAAATGAAAAATGGGAATATCATAATCAATTTGAACAAGCTG
>NZ_JAKUEH010000039.1:0-2830 GCF_022662815.1 Bacillus cereus group sp. BfR-BA-01492 | reverse complement strand
CGAATTCATAGTAGCATTGGTTATAAAACTCCTCAAGCAATAGAAGATCTAGCTAAAAAGGTAGCTTAGATTTAACTTTTTTGTGTCCAAAATATTGACTCAAATCCAAAACAAATTAGTACATCTCCTTATAGTTACATCAATATAGTTATTAATAACATTATACAAAACTTATTTGTTTAGAATAGATAAAAATTGTAACAAATAATTCTTTTAAAGAAATGGAGATTTATAAATGGGAAAAAGTCAAAGAGATAAAGGAATGAGACGTGAAAGAGAATTTGCTAGTTTAATAGGTGGTGCTCGTGTACCGCTCTCTGGTGCGATGGACGGGTATTCAAATGATGTGAAGGGTTTAGGTCTTGAATGGGAAGTAAAAGCGAGGAAAGAAGGATTCAAGACGTTATATAACTGGTTGGAGGATGAACGTGAACAGCCAGATGCATTAGCAATAAAAGCGGATAGAAAACCGTGGTTGGTAGTTATGCCGTTGGATACATTTTTGAAAATAGTGAAGGAGTGAGAGTATGTTGGATATTGCCCTACCTGTTCTTAACAAAGAGCAGACGAAAAAGCATGTGCTTCAAGCTTTGAAAAAGTATCACTTATTTTTATCAAGTATAGATGAAAGAGATATAGAGCGTGTACAAGATGGTAAGGTGAACGGCATGAGTAAAACAGTTCTAGAACGGATTAACTATATTCTAGAAATAAGAAAAGGTGTAGAGAAGCTGAATATGTTGGATAAACAACTTATTGAATTAGCGTATCTAGGGAAAGAGAAGCCTAGTTGGATAAAAATGTGTAGGATATTGAATATGTCTCAGCCGGATTATTATAGAAAGAGGAATAAAGCTTTGTGTGAATTGGCTTACAGATTGGGAATTGAGGTAGAAAAATGAGAACCACTTAATGTAGTGGTTCTTTTTTTATTTGAATATAGAAATTAAATGTTTATTATGTAATACTATTCTAAGGAAAATATTGAAAGAGATATAATCTGAAAAGGAGTGTAGGTTTGTAATGAGTCGAAAACTTCTAGTAGACATTCTTGAAGAGACTATAGAAGATTTGAAGGACGAGATTAAAGCTGAGATTAAGGATGATGTAAAAGAGATAGTAAAAACAAAGATAATAGAAATAGCAAGTGAGGATCTAGAAAAGAAACGAGAAACAAAAGTGGTTGAAACGAATGTAGAAAAGGTAGATGTAAAAGAAAAGGGGAAATTAGATGTAATTGGCTTTATTTATTATAATGTCTGTCCGGTAATATTTGCTTTAGGTATTTATATATTGATTGCGTATGTTTATTTCTTTTTAACGAAAAACTTTTTTTATTTTGTAGCAAATAATTTAAATATATTAATTGATAGCAAAGTATACTTGTATATAACTTTTTGGCTTGTTGTAAGTATATTAAATGTTATAGTGGCATTTGGTTTTTATAGATTAAAACAAAATAAAAATACTATATTTCTTTATGGGATATTTGAAGTTGGATTTGGGTTTGTAACTGTTGCAATGGCAGGTTTAACTTTTATAAAAAGTCCTATGGAATTTTGGGGTACAGATATAAAAAGTTACTTTGCATTTTATGCGAGTATTTATGTAATAGTTAGAGGATTTGAAACAACAAAGAAACATTTTGATGGTTTAAATAAAACACCGAAAGTACTTGGGATTGACTTATCTAAAGAAAGAATGATTGAAAGGTTTTTTACTCGTTTTTTAAAATTTAAATAAGCTTTAAGAGATTAGGTAGCTGGTTATCGTGATAAGTTTAATTAGCTACTTTTTTATTAGAAATAAAGAATTTATTATAAAACAACCCTATACATATGTTTGGTGGTGTGGTATAATAAATATATAAGGAGGTGAGAAAATGCTAGACGAAATGTTAAAAGTCCTTCAAGTTATCTTCTACATAGTCTCAATCGCTTGGATAGTTGCTCAGCCTTCCGAAAAAAGCGATAAGAAAGACGATAAGTAAGATAACCGAAGAACTTCACCACAGGGAAGCTAGTTACAGCTCGCTTCTCTTAATAAAATTATAACACGTCTAGTTAATAAAATGAAAAAGAACAATAAAACATTTATATTCTCTTTAATATTAGCGTGTTTTGCTGTTATTGGAATTCGACAAATGTGGCAAAATATATTTACTGATATTGTAACGGCAATCATGCTGATTTTAACAATTATTTTGGTAGTTAAAGACATACGAGGTGGAAGAAAATGAAGTATCATTTGGATTCAAGAGAAGAGGTTGAAAACTTCATTTGTAATGAAGTTCTTACTACAGGCGAAGCATCTGAAATACTAGGTGTAAAACGTGCAAGAATGAGCCAATTAATTAAGGAAGGAAAGTTAACTCCTGTAAAAAAATTGGACAAGGTTAGTTTATTTCTACGTGCAGATGTAGAAGCAAAGAAAAAGGAATTAGAAGCGTTAAGGGAAAAGTATCAACCTTATAATAAGTCAGAGTGAGCCATCTGTAAAAATGGATGGCTTCTTTTAGAGAATTTAATTACGGAAATGATTATCTATCCAATATAAATTTTTTTTGGTGGTTAGGATATTTTTATATTATTTTAAGTATGATATATATCAAGATTTATTTTTATGTGTAGATATAACAGTAAATTGGAAAGTTAGAAGTAGTATGTTCTTAAATATATATTTACTTAAAAATTTTGAAGTTTTTAGTGGGATTTGAAAATATTGGATTTGAGTCAATATTTTGGACACAAAAAAGTTAAATCTAAGCTACCTTTTTAGCTAGATCTTCTATTGCTTGAGGAGTTTTATAACCAATGCTACTATGAATTCG
>NZ_JAKUEH010000038.1:0-3445 GCF_022662815.1 Bacillus cereus group sp. BfR-BA-01492 | reverse complement strand
AGCAAAGTTATTGTACTCAATACATCTCGGTTATGGCGCTCTGATATGGCAAAAGTGTTAATACAACGAGAGTTAAAGAAATACAAGATAGATGTAAAAGCAATTGAACAACCAAATTACAGTATATATGCACATGATGCGAATGACTTTTTAGTGAATGGTATGTTAGAGCTATTAGATCAATATCAACGTCTTGAGATTGCATTAAAGCTAAGTAGAGGCAGAAAGAAGAAAGCGGAACAAGGTGGATATGCGGGTGGCGGTGTGATGTTTGGTTACAGAGCAAATAAAGGACAAAAAGTGTTAGAAGTGGATACTAATAAAGCAATCGTTGTACGTAGACTATTTGAGCTACGACACTTTTTTAAGCATTGGTCACTTACTCAATTGGCAGAAAGACTGAATATGGAAGGCTATTGTACAGAGAAAGGGAAGCGGTTTACGAAAGTACAAGTGAAACGCATGTTAGACCGAGAGAACTTTTATCGAGGGGTATATACATACGGGCAAATACAAACAAATGGGAAACATCCAGCAATTATTTTATAAACTCACTTAAAAAATTAGCTCATTTTACTATACATACTACTAGAGTTATGAAAAATGGATAGGCTTGCGTACCTATGCGCATCGAAAGATGAACGCTCGAACTAAGGTTGCCGACATTTTTTTATATGACTAAATCATTGAATAGAGGGATGAGTTATGCAGAATAGACAGAACTATTTGTATGTAGGAGTAGATTTACATAAGGAGCATCATACGGCTGTTATTATTAATTGTTGGCAAGAGAAATTAGGAGAAATACAATTTGAGAATAAACCATCTGCATTTTCGAAGTTTTTACTAGAAGTAGAGACATATGTGTGTGATGGGATAACTGTTGTATTTGGTTTAGAAGATGTTGGTGGTTATGGAAGAGCATTAGCGAAATATTTAGTAGATCACGAACAGGTAGTAAAAGAAGTAAATCCAGCTTTATCATTTTTAGAACGCAAAAGTGAGGTAATGATTAAAAAGAACGATAGCTGGGATGCGGAATGTGTAGCACGCATATTGGTAAACAAATTTAATCAATTGCCAGATGCAAAGCCAAACGATTTATTTTGGTCGATACAACAACTAGTTTCAAGAAGGAATGCATTAGTAAAAGCACAAAGTGCGTTAAAGAACCAATTACATATTCAATTAAACCACCATTATCCAAGTTATAAAAAGTTTTTCTCAGAGTTAGATGGAAAAACAGCATTAGCGTTTTGGCAGCAATATCCGTCACCCTCTTGTTTAGAGGGGGCAAATATAAAGCAATTAACAGCTTTTTTATTAGATGTTAGCAACAATACATGTTCAGTAAAGAAAGCAAGCGACATATTAAAACTTGTAAAAGAAGATGGACATATAATGAAGGAATATCAAGAAACACGAAACTTTTTAGTAAGAAGTATTGTACGGGAGATTGAGTTTAAAAAGACAGAAATGAAATACATCGAGAGAGAATTAAAACAGCTAGTAAAACTACTAGATTATCAATTAGAAACGATGCCGGGAATAGAACTTGTGACGGCATCAGCATTAATTGCAGAAATTGGAGATGTAAGAAGATTTTTAAATGCGAACAAATTAGCAAGATTTGCGGGGATTGCGCCTGTTTACTTTGGTTCTGGTGGGAAAGGTAAGACACATAAAAGCAAACAAGGAAACAGGGCGCTACACGCTTTATTTTATAATTTAGCAGTACAGCAAGTACAAGTAGCAAAAGGCAGTAATATGCCACGAAATCCAGTGTTTCATGCGTACTATCAAAAGAAGCTTAAAGAAGGAAAAACAAAAGGACAAGCATTGGTATGTATTATGAGAAGGCTTGTAAATATTATATATGGCATGATGAAATATAAAACAGCTTATGAATTGCCGGTAGTGGAAGAAAAAGAAGTAGTTTAATAAGGTGTACATGGTTTGCTTTTTTATTGTGAGGGTTTAAGATTACAACATAGGGTACTGGTAAAGGTAGTACTGTAAGTGAAGTTAAAACATTTGTGGACAAAGGGGAACAGTTTACAAATGGAAGAAAAAATAGGTTAAAGCCTGATATTAGGTATAAAACGGGAGAGTATGATTACTTTTACGAAACAGATAATCTTGGGAGAATTGAAAAATTTGAAACAGATAAGTTACAATTAACTGAGAGAGAGAGAAGAGATTATCACATAGCAAGAATACACCAGGAAAAGTAAAAGGACAAGACCATGCTGGGCATTTGGCAGGTGATAGGTTTGGAGGCTCGCCTAAAATTGACAATCTAGTTTCGCAATTATCTGATGTTAATTTAAAAAAATATAAAAAAGTTGAAGATAAATGGGCTGCAGCTTTAAAAGAAACACCACCCAAAAAAGTAACAGTTAAGGTTGATATAATATACTCTGGGAATGATGTGCGTCCAGACAAATTTATAGTTAATTACACTATAGATGGTAAGCCAGGCAGTGCGAAATTTAAAAATTTATAAAAGGAGTGTAATGTAGTATGAAAGAATTTGAAGATAGATTTAGTGAATTGCAAGCTGATATGATATCCATATGTATGGAATATGTTGAAAATAGAGCCGATAAAGTATATGTTTACGCTTCATGTGAAGAAGATATGATATCTAGTAGTTTCTTTTATTTAATTAACAATAAGTATGTAGAGTGTCATAAGGTTAATGATGCATTGGAAAATGAAGAAGAAAAATATGATGTATCGCCAGAACGAATGTTTCAGGTGCTACAAATTATAGGTGAAGATATCGAAGAAATTGAAACATTATGCAAAGAATACGAAAAAGATATGCCAACTGAGATGAAATTAATATACGATGCTAAGAGTGGCAAGTTTAAAGCTGAATATAAGTATGATTTAATACATACAAATGAGGATATAAAAACGGCTGATGATTTTGCTGATGAGTGGTTTGAGGAAGTAAAAAATAATAAACTTTAAAAAATTTATAGTAATAGATATATTTAAATTGAATTAATAACTCATGAAAGTTTTAGCATCCATTTGTAGAATAGCATTTGGATAGTATTTAGTGACTTATAAAGATTACAGCATTTGCATACAGGAGTGACAAAGTATTGGCTGTAATTAATTTAAAACGTATTATGAAGTGTACAGGAAAATAATAGGCTGTTAGAAAGTACGTACTTCATGATGGTTGGACCATCATGGGGTACAATGTACAATGATAGAATAGAAAACAAAGTACGAGCTTAGGCGAGATGACATTTTACCGGGCGATAAATATAAACACATGGAATGGACATTAAACTAACGAACTCGTACAAACTCGTAAGTGGAGTTAGTATAGTCATATGGACACAACTTAGTTAAGTCCTTACAATGGATTTCAAGGAGGAAGTGTCCGTATGGCAAACAAGAAATTTAATGCAGAATTTAAAAAGAT
>NZ_JAKUEH010000037.1:0-4020 GCF_022662815.1 Bacillus cereus group sp. BfR-BA-01492 | reverse complement strand
ATCGCCAACTCACTTTTTTTATTTTTCAATTCGTTCTCTAAAAGATCAATCTCTTTTTCTAACGTTTGTTTTTTAAATTTACTCGTTTCAATATGCTCCCGATCCGAACCTTTTTCTCCACGTTGTAAATCAAATCCGAGCTTCTGCATATGCTCTGGAAACTTGTCTTGCAGCCACAACAATTCTTGACGATTAAATACATTTTTCCCTTGCAATTTTCCATCACGCATTGGCACGACACCCAAATGCATATGAGGAGTTTTTTCGTCAACATGAACAGTCGCATATGCAATATTTTGTTTCCCATATCGATCAGCGAATAATTTATAACTTTCTTCAAAAAATCGTTTCTGTTCATCAGGATCTAATCGTTCAAAAAAATGTCGGTCAGACGTGACAATTAATTCATTTACAAGCACAGCATCTTTTCTTGTTTTTCTCGTTCCAACTTTTTGTGATTCAATAATTTCTTTTACTCGCTCGTTATAGTCGATCGGTTCATCATTCACCAAATCATAATTTTCATGTGACCGTTCTTTATCAATATCGGGATTCGTTTTACTTTCCCGTTCTCTCTGATTGTGAAATTGAATTCCTTTCAGATCATAGGACTTCATTTTCTGCATACGAACTACTGCAAAACTCATTTATTTTCGACCTCGCTTTCGAGAAAATTTGTCATGACAAATCGGCGCAACTTCCATGTAAAGTATAGCACACTATACTTTATATTCATAAAGTGTGTGCTCTGCGAGGCTGTCGGCAGTGCCGACCAAAACCATAAAACCTTTAAGACCTTTCTTTTTTTTACGAGAAAAAAGAAACAAAAAAACCTGCCCTCTGCCACCTCAGCAAAGGGGGGTTTTGCTCTCGTGCTCGTTTAAAAATCAGCAAGGGACAGGTAGTATTTTTTGAGAAGATCACTCAAAAAATCTCCACCTTTAAACCCTTGCCAATTTTTATTTTGTCCGTTTTGTCTAGCTTACCGAAAGCCAGACTCAGCAAGAATAAAATTTTTATTGTCTTTCGGTTTTCTAGTGTAACGGACAAAACCACTCAAAATAAAAAAGATACAAGAGAGGTCTCTCGTATCTTTTATTCAGCAATCGCGCCCGATTGAGGTAAATTAAGACGTACTTTTTACACCAATCAAAATATCCAAATCAACAGTTATTCCAGTAGAATCTAAATTTAAAAATGAATCAATCTGTTCTTTTTCTGCATTCCAAGCTAGTGGAGACATTTGAATAAGGTTCAATAATTCTGTTTGCTCTAATTCCTTAAAATAACTAAACCTGAAATTATTTACTAACTGGAAGTTTTGTTTAAATAGCGATATGGTTTCTCCATTGGTGTAGGCTTTTTTATCACTGTTCGTAAAAATTACCTCTCGCAATTCTTTGAGATAATTAGGACGAGGTACAATTTTCACTATGATACCTTCAGGAGCCAGAACTCTTTTGAACTCCATATAATTAGCAGGTGATAGGATATTCAAAACCACGTGACTTGACTGATCAGTTAGAGGAATATTCGCCAAATCACCAACAAGCCAAATCGGATTATGATAATTTTTAGAAGCCATTATAATGCCTTCTTTTGCAATATCTAATCCAATCCCAGTGATTGCCCTATCGCGACATTCATTTATAATTTTTTGTAAATGTGAACCCTCGCCACTTCCTGCGTCGAAAATAATAGTTGGGTAATGGAATTCGTCTAAATGCTTACCAATTATTTCTGAAACTTTCTTGTGTAATGAGGAGTATAAGTTACTTTCCATAATTATTTTTTGTCTAGCTTCAAATAAATTTTTATCATAATGTTGATTGGAGGGGCGAGTTAACATATTGACATAGCCCTGTTTTGCAAAGTCAAATGTATGGTTATTCGAACAGATGAGGCTTTTAAAATCAACGACTTTCATTGAACGATGACAAATCGGACATCTAAATATGTCCACTATCTCACTTACCACTTTTGCACTTTTTTCTTTATTGGTCATACCATCTTTCCCTTTCTACAAATCAATACATCCTTTGAACCTTATTCCGTTAAATGGCCCGTTTGTTGAACTACTCTTTAATAAAATAATTTTTCCGTTCCCAATTCCACATTGCAATAATAGAAAATCCATCTTCATCGGCTTTTTCGTCATCATCTGTATGAATCAAATCGCCTTCTTCTGTGTCATCAAGGTTTAATTTTTTATGTATTTCTTTTAACAAACCACCATAGGAGATTAACCTTTTACGGTGTAAACCTTCCTCCAAATCAGACAAACGTTTCAAATTCTTTTCTTCATCATCGGTCATAAAATCCGTATCCTTTACAGGATATTTTGCAGTTTCGTCAATTGCCGATTGTATATCCGATTTATATTTATTTTTCGGTCGAATCATTTGAACTTTTACATTTGGATCATAGTCTAATTTCATTGCCTTTTTCCAAAATTGAATCCATTGTTTTTGATTCACGTAGTTTTCTGTATTCTTAAAATAAGTTGGTTCCACACATACCAATACATGCATGTGCTGATTATAAGAATTATCTTTATTATTTATTGTCACTTCCGTTGCACGCATAAAACCAACAAGATTTTTATTAATTTTTTTATATTGCATCATTCGGCGAAATCCTTGAGCCATATCTGACAAACTCTTATTTAATTCTTCGCCATCATAAACATTTTTAACTGTTAATGTGAGAAACAACCAACGAACTGTTGGCTTTTGTTTAATAACTTCAGCAACAACCTTTTGTGACTGAATGCCATGTTTCATTGCTCTCCTCCAGTTGCACATTGGACAAAGCCTGGATTTACAAAACCACACTCGATACAACTTTCTTTCGCCTGTTTCACGATTTTGTTTATACTCTAATATTTCAGCACAATCTTTTACTCTTTCAGCCTTTTTAAATTCAAGAATATGCAGAAGTTCAAAGTAATCAACATTAGCGATTTTCTTTTCTCTCCATGGTCTCACTTTTCCACTTTTTGTCTTGTCCACTAAAACCCTTGATTTTTCATCTGAATAAATGCTACTATTAGGACACATAATATTAAAAGAAACCCCCATCTATTTAGTTATTTGTTTGGTCACTTATAACTTTAATAGATGGGGTTTTTCTGTGCAACCAATTTTAAGGGTTTTCAATACTTTAAAACACATACATACCAACACTTCAACGCACCTTTCAGCAACTAAAATAAAAATGACGTTATTTCTATATGTATCAAGAATAGAAAGAACTCGTTTTTCGCTACGCTCAAAACGCAAAAAAAGCACTCATTCGAGTGCTTTTTCTTATCGCTCCAAATCATGCGATTTTTTCCTCTTTGCTTTTCTTTGCTCACGAAGTTCTCGATCACGCTGCAAAACATCTTGAAGCGAAAAAGTATTCTTCTTTTCTTCTGATCGCTCATGCTGACGCACGAAAAGCCCTCTAGGCGCTTTTTCTTTCACTTTACCTACAAATACCCCAAACAACTCCTTAAAGCTCTCTAAATCGCTTGTACGGGCTTTTAAGAAATCTTTCGTCAATACATATAAACTTTCGATCTCATTCGTTAGATGCTCCACTGTACTCTTTAAACGACTATTTTCTTCGGATAAAGATTTATTTGTAGATCGCAACTCTTTCACTTCTTTTTTCAGCGATTGATTCTCTTTTGCGAAATCAGTATTTAACAACTGATCCACTCTCGTTTGCAAAACTGCGCCTGCTTTTACTTTTTTCTTCAAATCTTGAAACACTTCGTCTTTTAAAATTACATTCCCCGTTGATTTCATAACCGTTTTCTTTTGCTCGATCCCCAAAAGATTTCGTTTCCCTGTTGGAACTTCAACGCTCTTCTTTTCTCTTTTCACTGGAATCTTAAATTCGCCTGAAACTTCTTCAGATAGAATCGCCAACTCACTTTTTTTATTTTTCAATTCGTTCTCTAAAAGATCAATCTCTTTTTCTAACGTTTGTTTTTTAAATTTACTCGTTTCAATATGCTCCCGATCCGAACCT
>NZ_JAKUEH010000036.1:0-4887 GCF_022662815.1 Bacillus cereus group sp. BfR-BA-01492 | reverse complement strand
ATCCTGAGCCAGGATCAAACTCTCCAATAAAGTTTGTCTAGCATCATAAATAAAAATTGACGTTTCACGTTGTTTGTTTCGTTCAGTTTTCAGAGAACTCGTTTGTCGCTTTATTTGCGACTTCCTTATGTTAACACTTTTATATTTCAATGTCAACTAAGTTTTTCATCTCGTTTGTCGCGTTTTGCGTTGTTTCTCTCAGCGACTCGTATAATATTACACCTCTATTCATTAATAGTCAATAGTTTTTTTAAAGATATTTATTCTTTCTACCGAATTATAAATATTCCTCTTTTCCCTCTCTATAACTTGTCGATAGATTGCTCATCCATTACATTTTCTATTCAATACCGCAATAACAACCTTATTTTAACAATTTATAGTATATAATGAGATAGCGATTACATTTTTTATTACCAAAGTTATCATACATACACAAATGAAACTACTAACAAAATGACATGAAAAGCAGGTGAAAATATGAAAGAAGTTCGTGTACTTATAGCAGATGATGAAAAAGAAATACGTGATTTATTAAAGAAATATTTAGAACGAGAATTATATACAGTAGATACCGCTATAGATGGCGAAGAAGCTCTCAAGTTATTTACTCATAATACCTATAACCTTGTCATACTAGATTTAATGATGCCTAAAATTGATGGTATCGAAGTATGTAGAAGACTTAGAAATAATACCAACATTCCTATATTAATGCTGACAGCGAAAGATCAAGAGGTAGATAAAATTGTAGGGTTAAGTATAGGTGCTGACGATTACATTACAAAACCTTTTAGCGTTAATGAAGTAATCGCCAGAATTAAAGCGCTTATGAGACGTTTTTTAGTATTAGGAAGTAACGCTAATACACAAGAAAAAACAATCCTAACCTTCAAAGGGCTAACAATTGATAGTAACAAGTACATCGTTACCGTAGATGACAAAGAAATCTCTTTAACAGGAAAAGAATTAGAACTTCTAAAGTTTTTCGCATCAAATCCTGAACAAGTGTTCACAAAAACACAGCTCTTCCGCAATGTTTGGGATAGCAATTATATAGAAGATGATAACACGGTTATGGTACATATTCGGAAACTTAGAAAGAAAATAGAAGCTGATCCTTCAAATCCTAAATTCATCCAAACAGTATGGGGCATTGGCTATAAGTTTGTAGGTGAAAAGTGTGAAGAACGATAAAATTCTCTACCTGATTCTATTTCAGTTCACTATCATTACTGGGATACAATTTATCAATATGACTCATACATTACAATTCATTTTCTTTATACTTCTTATCCTTATCACAATCCGTCTTTTTTTCACAAGACTTTACTTTATAGAAACTAGAAAGTCCATCGTCACAAAACTAGAACGTGTGATTCTCGGTAATTTCCAAACAAGGCTATATACGAATAATGATCGTTCGTTAGATGATGTAATCTTTCATATTAATGAATTAATAGCCGAATTAGAAAAAGTACAAATTGAGGCAAAAAAATCTCAAAAAGTTAGAAAACAACTTCTATCGAGTATTTCACACGATATACGAACACCTCTTACTTCTATTATCGGATATATTGATGCCTTAAAAGATGGTATAGCCACTTCTAAAGAAGAAGAATTAGCGTACCTTGAAATACTCTCAAACAAATCAAATAGTTTAAAACAATTGGTTGATGAAATATTTCATATGGCAAAAATTGATGCAGATGAACTTCCTTTTAAAGAAGAACAGCTAGATTTTTCAGAGATTACACGAGAAACACTCATTGAATTTTTGCCCGAGCTATCCAAATATCATATTGAGTTAAAAGTGGATATTCCAGAAAAGCCTTGTTTGATTACAGGGGATTCTTTTCACATCATACGCGTAATGAACAACCTTATAAAAAATGCTATACATTACGGAAAACAAGGAGCAACATTAGGAGTCAAACTATTAGAACATCACAATGAATACCATTTCCTCGTTTGGGATAAAGGACCTGGTATTCCTCATCAAGATTTGGAACATGTCTTTGAGAGAATGTACCGAATTGATCAATCTCGGAACCTTTCGTCTCGTAGTAGCGGCTTAGGACTTGCTATCGCAAAAGCACTTGTTGAAAAGCACGGAGGTCGTATATGGGTAGAGAGTATTCCATGGGAAAGAACCACTTTTGGCTTTTCCATTCCAAAGCAGAATTCTTTTAAGAAATAGTTAAGAAATGATTAAGTAGCAGTTAAACCCTTCTTTTTATTATGTATGTAAAAGATTATAGAAAGTGGGTGTTCACCATACAGACAATTATTAAAACAACAAACTTAACAAAAGTTTATGGAAAACAGAGATCTGTAGATCATCTCAATATAAATGTAAATAAAGGAGAGATTTACGGATTTATCGGCCGAAATGGCGCAGGTAAAACAACGACGATTCGAATGCTACTAGGCCTTATAAAACCTACAAGCGGAAAAATCGAAATATTCGGAGAGGATTTCGCCAAAAACCAAAAAGATATTTTAAGACGAATTGGTTCAATTGTTGAAGTTCCAGGTTTCTATGAAAACTTAACTGCAAAAGAAAATTTATTAATTAATGCAAAGATTATCGGAGTTCATAAAAAAAATGCGATTGAAGAGGCATTAGAAATTGTCGGTCTGCAGTATGAAACGAAAAAACTGGTTGGAAAATACTCGTTAGGAATGAAACAACGCTTAGGAATTGCAAGAGCACTTCTCCATTATCCAGAACTTTTAATACTAGATGAACCTACAAACGGTTTAGATCCAATTGGAATTAAAGAAATGCGGAAGCTCATTAAATCATTAGCACAAGAAAGAAATATAACGATATTCATTTCTAGCCATATTTTATCTGAAGTCGAACAGTTAGTTGACCATATGGGAGTTATCCACAAAGGGAAATTATTAGAAGAGACATCTTTAGATGCATTACGAAAACTGAATCGCAAATACTTAGAATTCCAAGTAGATGATGATAATAAAGCATCGATGCTTTTAGAAAAACAATTTCATATTTTTGATTATGAAGTACATGATGAAGGAAATATTCGCGTTTATTCTCATTTTGGACAACAAGGTCAAATCAATAAAATGTTTGTTCAAAATGACATTGAAGTATTAAAAATTATGATGAGCGAAGACCGATTAGAAGATTATTTCACCAAATTAGTCGGAGGTGGAACAATTGGTTAATCTCCTATATACAGAGTTATTAAAATTGAAACGTTCTAATATGTTCTTAATTAGTATGATCGGAGCAGCTGTAGCACCATTTATGATTGTTTTAGCTTTTTATATAGAGAAACAAAGTAAGCCATCCGCTCCACCTGCAAATTTCGATGTCCTTTTTCTTAATGTGAATATGTATACAGCTTTATTTATGGGCGTTCTTCTATATGGAGTCGTTACTGCTTATCTCTTTAATCGTGAATACACAGAAAATACATTAAAAAATTTATTAACGATTCCAGTATCACGTTTTCATTTTATTATGAGTAAATTCATCCTTTTATTTCTTTGGATTATGATACTGACCATCATTGCATGGGGACTCACTTTGCTATTAGGACTATTAGGAGGGTTTCCTGGATTAAACAGCATATTACTATTTCAATTTTTAGTGAAATTTTTAATAAGTGGTGGATTTCTTTTTATCTTATCGTCTCCTATTGTATTGGTAACCTTTATAATGAAAACATACGTTCCACCTATTATATTAACAATTGTTATAGCATTGATAAATGTTCTAACTGCAAGTTCAGAACATAAAGATTTATTTCCTTGGACAGCCGCACTAGATATAGTAAACAATGATTTGCAACCAACATATCCTCCTGAATATTCCTATATCAACATTATTACTACATCACTTATCGGCTTTATAGCAACAATATTCTATTTTAAAAAGATTGATATTCATTGAAGTATACAGATGATGAAATGCACTTTATATCTGTATAAACAAGTAGGAAGAAACTTATGAGCGATACAATGATTGCCTTCATACTTGGTATTATAGAAGGATTAGCTGAAGTTTTACCCATCTCTTCTACTGATCATCTTATACTAGTCAGACACTTATTAGACTTTGCAGCCTTTTGCCTACTATCGTATTTTATTAGCTACTCTATTCACAATTTTTATATTGTTATAAGGACAAACAACATACTTTGTAAAATCGATATCTAAAAAAGATATCGATTTTTAGTTGTTATACATATAAAACTTTTCAAATAACATTTGATATGTAAAAATAGTCTTAAAAATCAGAAATCAAGGTGATGAATTATGAATACGTTTGCACAAACATACTGGGATACATATTGGGGAAAACGTGAAAAACCCAAATCAGTCAGTGCTTGGCAATTCGGAGCCTCTCCCGATGATCTTGCTCAGTTAGTAATAAATGGTGTAAAAACCGCAACGTGCTCCGCTCATATATTTTATGAATTAGAAAGTGAAGCACTTCCAGCAGTAAATGATTATAGCATCATATTGAACAGCAAAGACGAACCTGTAGCTATTATTAAAACAATAGAAGTTACTTTAACACCAATGAATGAAGTGAGTGAAGAATTCGCGATTGCAGAAGGAGAAGGGGACCGCACATATGAGTATTGGAAAAATACCCATATAGAATTCTTTACAAATGAGTTGATGAAGATTGGTCGCAAATTTTCCGAAGACATATTGCTCGTTTGTGAACGCTTTGAGCTTATCGATGTAAAAAATAAAAATTTAACCTATAACTACAAAAAAACCTAAGTCAGCTTGACTTAGGTTTTTGCTTGGCGACGTCCTACTCTCACAGGGGCAAGGCCCCAACTACCATCGGCGCTAGAGAGCTTAACTTCCGTGTTCGGTATGGGAACGGGTGTGACC
>NZ_JAKUEH010000035.1:0-5442 GCF_022662815.1 Bacillus cereus group sp. BfR-BA-01492 | reverse complement strand
GGAAAAGGGTTAGGCGAAGGAATAACAATGGTGGCTGGGAAAGCTGGAAAAGCAGCCGTCGATGGTATAAAAACAGCTACCCACAAAGTAAAAGAGGGTGTAAACTTTGTAGCCTCCACAGCAAAAGGATTTGCCGACAAAATCGGAAGCCTATGGAACAAAGGTGCCACAACCGTAAAAACAACCTTCTTGCAGGGGAATGAAAAGATCCAGCACGCAGTAAAAACATTACTGGAGTACAAATGGATCCCTGGTGTAGGAAAAGCATATGTAATGCCAGGAGTAGGAACTGTCCGAGAGATGGGACAGTATTCTCTAAAGGATGCGTATCAGTATGTGAAAAGTACTGGGGAGAAGGTTGTTAAGGGTACTGGTAATAGAGAGGTTGAAGTTCCACCTGCTTTTAGACAAACTGATTTTGCTAGTTCGTATGAATCAAGGATTAATCAAACACCTGCACAGATTAATCCAAAGATTGAATTTGAAGGAATTAGGGGAGAATCTTTAAGTACGCTTAAGCCGCCACCAGACCCTAAATTGAAAAGCATATTAGATGAGGCTGGTATAAAGGGTATTCAATATAAAAATGGAGTTCCTGATTTTTCACCAGTATCAAAAGCACAGGTAGAAATCAATCATATGGTAGGCGGCACTGGTGGAAATGGATCCGCAGCAAGACGTCTTAATTTCACTCAAGCAGATGAAAAATTGGCTGAGCAATTGAATAATTCTCCTGAATTAGCACGTAAGTTTGGGATGGAATCTGGTGAAATTACATGGAAGCAAATAGAGAAATATCGACGTGCACACAAGTTAACTTGGCATGAATTGAATGATGTAAAGACAGTGCAACTTGTACCGACAGAGATAAACAGTAAATTTGGACATCTTGGTGGAGTAGGTGAAATCAATGCAGGAGCGTTTATGCCAGATGGATTTGCTAGTAAACAATAAAGGAGAGATATATAATGAAAATAAATGATGCAGTTTTTGGCGAACTTGAGTTTAATAATTATGATTGGATTGGATATAAAAACATTGAGTTTTTTGGGAACGAAGTTAAGGTGGCATTAATAGTCAGGGGAGAAGATGATGGTCAGTTTGAGGAAGAACAATATATGGCATATAATTTTTTAATAGAAAGATGGCAACAATTACAACAAAGTATTTTGGAGCCTATATTAGATTATTATAAACAAAAAAGATATGAACTTGGTTACGATGTTGAATTTAACGAAAATTATCCTTTAATAGAAACAGCTACTCAAATTCTTGAAAAAATAACCTTAGTTGGAATTTTTGTTCCAGATAATGACCTTATCGACTTTCTTGATATCGGACTTACGTTTGACTGTACATGGGATATGGAAAATGGATTAGGCCTTTGTTTTGTGAAAGGTGAAGTAACTGAGGTAGGTTATCAGGACGTTGTACTTTAAACTTCGAAGTTTATTTTTATAGAGACAATAAAATTGTTTTTTTATTCATTCGGAATATATGGGCTGATAGAATTAAGGGATAGTTGAAGTGTACAAAAAAGAAAAGGTCATTTTGAAGTACGCACTTCATGATGGTTGTACCGTCATGGAGTACTGTGTGCAATGATAGAATAGAAAACGAAGTACGAGCTTAGGCGAGATGACATTTTACATGGCGATGAATATAAACACATGGAATGTACATTAAACTAACGAACTCGTACAAACTCGTAAATTTTAACGTAACACTTGTCGCGATATGTAAAAGGCGTCATACTTGTGCTACAAAACTTACAAAATTAATGCTACTTAAAAACATATGAACTTAAAGCACTTGATTGTCAATTATGGCAACAAGTGCTTTTTTGCATTTTAGCGTAGAAATAAGTTGGTAAACGTATAATTTTATAAGTGTATTAAGTGTTAAATTTTATAGATTGTAGTGGCGTCGTACAGTGTACGACATTACTAGAGAAAAAATTATTTTAAAAATTAAGGGTTGTATTATGTTTTGAAGTCATCGTAAAGTACGTTTTAACGGATTTACGTTATGAACACGTTATCCGCAAAAAACAGGTAAACGTTACAGGGACTAAAATTACTGTAACGGGAGGGAATTTATAATGGGAGAGAAAGTAGTTGGTTACGTACGAGTTTCAACGGAAGGACAAGTACGTGATGGGTATAGTTTAGCGTATCAAGTAGAAGAGATTGAACGTTACTGTAACGAAAATAATTTAGAATTACTTCGTATGTATGAAGATAGAGGGTTAAGCGGAGCGACTGTTGATGAAGAGGGATTAACAGTTGAACGTGATGGACTACAAGAGCTATTGTCCGATATGGCGTATAAACAAGTAAGCTATGTTGTTGTTTTGAATACATCACGATTGTGGCGCTCTGATATGGCGAAAGTATTAATACAACGAGAACTAAAGAAACATAAAGTAGATGTGAAGGCAATTGAACAATCAAGCTATAGTATTTACACACATGATCCAAATGACTTTTTAGTGAATGGCATGTTAGAACTATTAGATCAATATCAACGACTTGAAATTGCATTGAAGTTAAGTAGAGGTAGAAAGAAGAAGGCTGAACGAGGTGGATATGCAGGTGGTGGCGTACTTTTTGGCTACAAGGCCAAAAAAGGACAAAAGGTGTTAGAAGTAGATGCTAGGAAAGCAGTTGTTGTACGTAGACTATTTGAGTTAAGACAAATTTTTAAACATTGGTCACTTAACCAATTAGCAGAACAATTGAATGTAGAAGGCTACTGCACAGCGAAAGGTAAACAATTTACGAAAGTACAAGTAAAACGCATGTTAGATAGAGAGAATTTTTATCGTGGCATGTATAAATACGGGAAAATACAAACAAAAGGAGAACATGCAGCAATTATTTTATAAACTCACTTAAAAAATTAGCTCATTTTACTATACATACTACTAGAGTTATGAAAAATGGATAGGCTTGCGTACCTATGCGCATCGAAAGATGTACGCTCGAACTAAGGTTGCCGACATTTTTGTATATGACTAAATTATTGAATAGAGGGATGAGTTATGCATAATAGGCAGAACTATTTGTATGTAGGAGTAGATTTACATAAGGAGCATCATACGGCTGTTATAATTAATTGTTGGCAAGAGAAATTAGGAGAAATACAATTTGAGAATAAACCATCGACATTTTCGGAGTTTTTATTAGAAGTAGAGACATATGTGAGTAATGGTTTATCAGTTGTATTTGGTTTAGAAGATGTTGGTGGTTACGGAAGAGCGTTAGCGAAATATTTAGTAGATCATGAACAAGTAGTGAAAGAAGTAAATCCAGCTTTATCATTTTTAGAACGAAAGAGCCAAGTGATGATACAAAAAAATGATAGTTGGGATGCGGAATGTGTGGCACGCATATTGGTAAACAAATTTAATCAATTGCCAGATGCAAAGCCAAACGATTTATTTTGGTCGATACAACAATTGGTTTCAAGAAGGAATGCATTAGTAAAAGCACAAAGTGCGTTAAAGAACCAATTACATATTCAATTAAACCACCATTATCCAAGTTATAAAAAGTTTTTCTCAGAGTTAGATGGAAAAACAGCATTAGCATTTTGGCAGCAATATCCGTCACCCTCTTGTTTAGAGGGGACGAATATAAAGCGATTAACAGCTTTTTTATTAGATGTTAGCAACAATACATGTTCGGTAAAGAAAGCAAGCGACATATTAAAACTTGTAAAAGAAGATGGACATACAATGAAGGAATATCAAGAAATACGAGACTTTTTAGTAAGAAGTATTGTACGGGACATTGAGTTTAAAAAGCAGGAAATGAAATACATCGAAAAAGAATTAAAACAGTTAGTAAATTTACTAGATTATCAATTAGAGACGATGCCGGGAATAGAACTTGTGACGGCATCAGCATTAATTGCAGAAATTGGAGATGTAAGAAGATTTTCAAATGCAAACAAATTAGCAAGATTTGCGGGGATTGCGCCTGTTTACTTTGGTTCTGGTGGGAAAGGTAAGACACACAAAAGCAAACAAGGAAACAGGGCGCTACACGCTTTATTTTATAATTTAGCAGTACAGCAAGTGCAAGTAGCAAAAGGCAGTAAGATGCCACGAAATCCAGTGTTTCATGCGTACTATCAAAAGAAGCTTAAAGAAGGAAAAACAAAAGGACAAGCATTGGTATGTATTATGAGAAGGCTTGTAAACATTGTATATGGCATGATGAAATATAAAACGGCATATGAATTGCCGATAGTAGAAGAAAAAGAAGTAGTTTAATAAGGTTTACATGGTTTGCTTTTTTATTGTGAGGGTTTAAGATTACAACATAGGGTAAGGGAAAAGTGTATCCAACGAGACAAATAGATTCAGTAACAGAAGCACATATAATTGATAGAGTGAAAGAACTAAGAGGGAATTTAACAAGTAGGTATAAGAAATCTGGTAATTTTGCTGTTGCAGAAGTGGATGTCAGTGGGATAAGTAAATCTGAATTTTATGCTCAAAGTAGCATAAATGAACTCAAAGGAAATCTTGAGCATAAGGTGCCTGATATTTCTTTACAACCTGAAAATCCAATGTTTAAAGCTACAGAAGCAGTTGGTAAAGAGGGAGAGAGTTATTTAAGGAATACAGATACGGAGTATAAAATACTAAATGATATTGCTTCTAGGCTTGGAGAGAATACACAAGCTACTGGGAAAATTAAGTTATTTACAGAATTGGATACTTGCGACAGTTGCAGTAAAGTCATAGCAGAGTTTGCTGCTAAATATAAAAATATTGAATTAGAAGTCATACACAACAATGGTAATAGAATTATTCCTTAAACTTAATTTTTTTGGAGGGGAAGACTAATGAAAGACTGGGAGTATAATGAATTATTTGATGCGATTCAGGAGACATATGAAGAGTTGTTAGATGAAGACAGGGGATATAGGTATGCTATAGCAAAACTAGCGGATGAATTTGATAACTTAGGTAAGATAGAAGATGTTATTGTTGATACTGCTATTGGAGAAATTGCAATCGGCCATGAGAAAGTTTTTGTTGGGCGCATTGAAGGTATAACAAAGAGATTAAGCATGTTTAATCCACAAGAAGCAGGAGATGAATTAACATTAGAAGAAATAAAAGACTTATCGAGAAGAATAAATAAAGTAATAGAAGGACTAAAAAATGTAGAGGTTGATTATAATCCTTCAGCAGAATAAAGGTTAGTGTTTTAGAAAAAGAAATAAGTGTTTGAAAGTAAGTACTCCATGATGGTTGTACCGTCATGGAGTACTGTGTGCAATGATAGAATAGAAAATAAAGTACGAGCTTAGGCAAGATGACATTTTAATGGGTGATGAATATAAACACATGGAATGTATATTAAACTAACGAACTCGTACAAACTCGTAAGTTTTAATATAGTATTTGTCATGATGTACAAAAGG
>NZ_JAKUEH010000034.1:0-11125 GCF_022662815.1 Bacillus cereus group sp. BfR-BA-01492 | reverse complement strand
TCAGAGCCGTAGGGCATTGGAACCCCCGACCGAGGGTGGTGAAATGACCGGAGGATCTAGCCGTTGGAGCTAGATTACGCTAAGAACTACATGAGTGTTATCTAGTTTTGAGAGAATATAAAAAAACTTGTTGACTTTTTAAATCAATTAAGTATAATAGTATTTGTCTCAAATGAATATTGTCTGGTAATGATGGCAGAGAGGTCACACCCGTTCCCATACCGAACACGGAAGTTAAGCTCTCTAGCGCCGATGGTAGTTGGGACCTTGTCCCTGTGAGAGTAGGACGTTGCCAGGCTATATTATTCCGCAGTAGCTCAGTGGTAGAGCTATCGGCTGTTAACCGATCGGTCGTAGGTTCGAGTCCTACCTGCGGAGCCATTATGCTTCCATAGCTCAGCTGGTAGAGCACTTCCATGGTAAGGAAGAGGTCACCGGTTCAAGCCCGGTTGGAAGCTTGGGAACAGTATTGAAAATTTTTGGCCCGTTGGTCAAGTGGTTAAGACACCGCCCTTTCACGGCGGTAACACGGGTTCGAATCCCGTACGGGTCACCACTTTTGGAGGATTAGCTCAGCTGGGAGAGCACCTGCCTTACAAGCAGGGGGTCGGCGGTTCGATCCCGTCATCCTCCACCATAATATGTCGGAGGGGTAGCGAAGTGGCTAAACGCGGCGGACTGTAAATCCGCTCCTTCGGGTTCGGCAGTTCGAATCTGCCCCCCTCCACCATTTAAAAAATAACCTAATTGAGGTTTATTTTTTTGATAAGAAAAGTATACTAGTAAATATTAATGGGCTATAGCCAAGCGGTAAGGCAACGGACTTTGACTCCGTCATGCGCTGGTTCGAATCCAGCTAGCCCAGCCATTTACGAGCCATTAGCTCAGTTGGTAGAGCATCTGACTTTTAATCAGAGGGTCGAAGGTTCGAGTCCTTCATGGCTCACCATTTTTGCGGAAGTAGTTCAGTGGTAGAATACAACCTTGCCAAGGTTGGGGTCGCGGGTTCGAATCCCGTCTTCCGCTTTATTACTTCGGGGCCTTAGCTCAGCTGGGAGAGCGCCTGCCTTGCACGCAGGAGGTCAGCGGTTCGATCCCGCTAGGCTCCATAAAAAAAGCTTACATCAATTTGATGTAAGCTTTTTTTTATTATAAGACAGTTTGTCAATCTAAGTGCGACAGTTCCTCTTGAAACGCTTCGTGGGCAGTTTTCCACCCTAAACATTTTCTTGGTCTTTGATTAATAAGAAGTAATGCATGATTTAATAATTCTTGTGAAACAGAGCTTAAATCCGTTCTTTTTGGATAAAACTCTCGTAGTAGTCCGTTTGCGTTTTCGTTACTTCCGCGTTGCCACGAAGAGTAGGGGTCGGCAAAGAACACTGCTATTTCTAAGTCTTTTTCCACTCTCTGATAACACGAAAATTCTTTTCCTCTATCAACCGTGGCTGTTTGAAATGCAGTGGATGGATACATGGTAGCTATCTGTTTTATAGCGAATTCCATTGATTCCGCTGTTCGGTCCGGGATTACAATGGCTTGATAATATCGTGTTTTACGTTCTACAAATGTCGCGAAACATCCTTTGCTTTTCCCACGACTTGAAACAATCGTATCTAATTCCCAATGTCCAAATATTTCTCTCTTTTTCACTTCGGAGGGTCGCTTTTGAATAGACGTTCCTATATTGAAACGTCCACGTGTTTCCTTTGGTTTTTTGCGTTTTCCTTTCTGTCTCAATCAAGAAAGATCCTTTGTGAATAATTTTCCTTGGTACAACCAGTTATAGATCGTTTTGAAAGAGAGAATTCCCTGTAGACAGCCATGCTGAATTTGTTCAGGTGACCAAGTAAGCTCTAATTTCTCTTGAATTTTTTTCGCGAGTTCTACAGACCATTTTCCAATTGGCTTACAAGAACTTCTTCGTTCGACATATGCTTCTTGTGCTTTTTCACTGCGGTACGTACCATCTTCTTGTACGTTTCTTTTTAATTCTCGTGCAATAGGGGAGTGATGCCGCTTCAGAATGGCACCAATTTCTCTCGTTGAATGACCTAATTTATGAAGTGCTTCTAGTTGTCCACGTTCAAACGTGGTAAAATGGGAATAGCTCATACTCGTCCTCCGTGTAAGTAAGTGGTGTGGTAACTTCTACTTTACACGAAGCGAGGTGAGTTTTTTTGTTTTGTAGGTGTCGCACTTAATAATACAATTCGTCATAATTTAAAAGAAAATACAATCTAATATTTTGCTATAGGTGATGGGGAAAGTGGGGGAAAGGAAATGAAAATTGTTATTGCTTCTGATTCGTATAAAGAGAGTTTACAAGCAAGTGAAGTATGTACAGCAATTCAAGAAGGGTTCAGTGCAATTTTTCCAAAAGCGGAGTATGTAAGAATGCCGATTGGAGATGGTGGTGAAGGAACGGTTCAATCGCTCGTGGATGCGACGGGAGGGGATATCGTTTCTACTTCTGTCACAGGACCTCTTGGAGAGGATGTAGAAGCGTTCTATGGTATCTCTAAAGATAAAAGAGTAGCGTTTATTGAAATGGCGGCAGCATCGGGATTACATCACATTCCACTTGAGAAGCGAAATCCACTTATTACAACTACAAAGGGAACTGGAGAACTCATATTACATACTTTAGATCAAGGGGCAAAGCATATTATATTAGGACTTGGAGGAAGCGGAACGAATGATGGAGGAGCTGGTATGTTATCTGCCTTAGGGGTTCAGTTTTTTAATGCGTCTAATGAGAGAATAGAACCTGTTGGTGGGAACTTACATTGTATTGAAAGTTTTCAACTTTCCAAGTTAGATTCACGCTTAGCGCATATCACGTTAGAAGCTGCCTGTGATGTTGATAATCCATTAGTAGGAGAAAAAGGAGCCTCTTTTGTATTTGCAAAACAAAAAGGAGCTACCATGGAGGTCATGAGGACGCTTGAAGAAAATTTACAACATTATTCTTACATATTAAAAAAACAACTGCATATTGATGTAGCAGAAATTCCAGGGGCTGGGGCCGCTGGCGGAATGGGTGCAGCAGTTGTTGTACTAAAAGGAAGACTTCGTAAAGGGATTGAAATTGTTTTAGATGCAATACGCTTTCATGAGCAGCTAATAGATGCGGATCTTGTTATAACTGGTGAAGGGAGAATTGATGCACAAACAGCTTATGGTAAGGCTCCTGTTGGAGTTGCCAAGCGTGCTAAACAGCATCATATACCAGTTATAGCAATTGGCGGTTCTGTTCTTGCTAATCATGTCTCGGTTCATAAAGAAGGAATTGATGCTGTTTTTAGTATAGCAGCAAAGCCAATGTCTTTAGAAGAAGCATATCAATCAGCTAAGGAAAATATTCAAATAACGGCGAGAAATATTGCGGCAGTATGGAAATTAGCATCGGAAAAACATCTCTAAGTATAGGGATGTTTTTTTATATTTATATGGGGAAAAGGCGATGATGCTTAGTCTACTTTATACAGAAATATATATAGAAATATTAATTTCAAAGGAAATAAGTGTGAATAAGGTGTATATCCATACAAAAAAATGTAGAGTTGAGTCAGACTATATAAAAGATTTAAAATATTTAATGAAGGCATAAAAGGGGGATACTATCGATGAAGAAAGAAATTTCAATTATTGGAGTTCCAATGGATTTAGGACAACTGCGTCGCGGAGTTGATATGGGGGCAAGTGCCATTCGTTATGCAGGAGTAATTGAAAGAATTGAGCACATTGGATATGACGTGAAAGATATTGGGGATATACATATTGATAGAGAGAAAGAAGTAGATGGAAATACAAAATTAAGAAACCTTACACAAGTTGTAAAAGTTTGTTATGAATTAGCAAGTAAAGTTGATCATATTATAGAAGAAGGTCGTTTTCCGCTTGTACTAGGTGGCGATCATAGTATAGCGATTGGGACACTTGCAGGAGTAGCAAAACATTATAAAAATTTAGGTGTGATTTGGTATGATGCACACGGTGATTTAAATACAGAAGAAACTTCACCGTCTGGAAATATTCATGGCATGTCGCTTGCTGCAAGTTTAGGATATGGACATCCTTCACTCGTCAATTTATATGAAGCGTATCCAAAGGTCAAAAAGGAAAACATCGTAATTATCGGTGCACGCGCGTTAGATGAAGGAGAAAAGGAATTTATCCGTAATGAAGGAATTAAGGTATTTACAATGCACGAAATTGATCGCATGGGTATGACGGCTGTTATGGAAGAAACGATTTCTTATTTATCACATACAGATGGCGTTCACTTATCTTTAGATTTAGATGGCTTGGATCCACATGATGCACCGGGGGTTGGTACACCTGTAATTGGTGGTCTATCCTATCGTGAAAGTCATTTAGCAATGGAAATGTTAGCTGAAGCTGACATTATTACGTCCGCTGAATTTGTGGAAGTAAATCCAATTTTAGATGAGAGAAATAAAACTGCAACAACGGCTGTTGCATTAATGGGTTCTTTGTTCGGTGAAAAACTGAAATAAATGTAAGAAAAGCGGCTGAAATGCTGCTTTTTTTATTTTAAAATAGGAGTATAATAATGAGTTATATTGTACGTTGTATTATAAAAAGTTCGACATCTTACCAATTTAAACCAAAGGAGGGATGGTGTTTGTAATTGTCGCTTCTTTCATGTATGGTATAATTAACTAGTTGTTGGAAATACATACAGATAGAGCATAAATTTAATATGTTAATATATGAATGAAATTGCTCATAAGTAGGAGGAAGGGTTAGCATGCCTTTTGGAGATATGCCTTTTTTACAATATCTCAGTACGATATTAGATATCGCCGTTGTGTGGTTTGTTATATATAAGCTAATTCTTGTAATTCGTGGTACAAAAGCTGTTCAACTTTTGAAGGGGATTACAGTTATAGTTGTTGTTCGTATATTAAGTTTTTTCCTTGATTTACATACGTTATATTGGTTGACAGATCAAGTAATAACGTGGGGATTTTTAGCAGTTATTATCATCTTCCAACCGGAAATCCGAAGAGCGCTTGAACAATTAGGCCGAGGTAGTCTATTCTCTCGCACAATTAGTCATGAGGAAGATGAAGCTGAAATTGTTGCTACAGCAGTATCGAAAGCAACCGAATATATGGGAAAACGAAGAATTGGTGCATTGATTACATTATCTAAGGAAACTGGAATGGGAGATTATATAGAAACAGGAATTCCTTTGAACGCAAATGTTTCATCAGAATTGCTCATCAATATTTTTATCCCAAATACACCTCTTCATGATGGAGCGGTTATTATGCAAGGAAGCACGATTAAAGCAGCAGCGTGTTATCTTCCATTATCAGAAAGTCCTTTTATTTCTAAAGAACTAGGAACGCGTCATCGAGCTGCAATGGGCGTAAGTGAAGTGACAGATAGTATTACCGTTGTTGTATCAGAAGAAACAGGTCAAATTTCTTTAACGAAAAATGGAGAATTACATCGTGATTTAAAGGTAGAGCAGTTGAAAGAAATGCTTTTGGCAGAGTTTAGTGGTGGTGATATGAAGACAACTTCTTCATCTTTATGGAACTGGAATTGGAGGAGAAAGCGTCATGGATAAGTTAATGGAGAACCATTGGTTTTTAAAAGGAATCTCATTACTATTGGCATTGATGCTTTTTATGTCAACAACCATAACAGAAAAAAATAATACTGCCAATATATCACCTTTTGCTGGTGATACAAAAGAAACGTTAACGGACTGTCCTATCAAAGTAGATTATGATACAGATAAATACATTGTTACCGGTATCCCGAGTCAAGTAAAGGTAAAATTAGAGGGACCTAAGGCCTCTGTTGCTGCTATAAAAGCCAAAAATAAGGTTGAGATTCCTGTAGATTTACGCGGTTACAAAAAGGGAACATATGAAGTTCCGCTTAAAGCGGTGAATATTCCGAGTAATGTAAAGGCAACTGTTCAACCATCTAAAATTAAAGTTGCCATTTATAATAAAGCGAAAAAGTATGTTTCTGTAGATATGAAGTTGTCCAATGAAAATCAAGTGCAGTCTGGTGCTAGCATTGACAAATCTGCTCTAAAACCGAAACCTGATACAGTTGAGGTAGTGGGAACGGAAGAGGAAATAGATAGCATTGCTTCTGCTAAAGCATATGTTGATGTAAAAGGTATTAACAAAACAGTCACAAAAGAAGCAGAAGTTATGATATATGATAAAAATGGAAAACGTTTATATTTAAAAACGAGCCCATCTAAGGTGAGTGTAACGGTTCCAGTTGTTGCACAAACGACAGAAAATTCTAGTGAAAAAACCGTGCCGCTAAACTATATAAAAAAAGGAAATGTGCCAGAAGGTTTAGCGGTTACGAATATTAGTCTTCAACCGAGCGAAGTGACAATTTCGGGTCCAAAAGACGTTTTGGATAATATAAAAACGGTAGAGGGGGTCGAAGTAGACTTGAGTAAAATAACAGAGTCTACAACATTCGATGCCTCTGTTTTATTACCAAAAGGTGTCACAAGCGCAAAGCCTAATCAAGTAAAGGTCTCTGTTCAGATACAGGCGCAGAAAGAACAAACAAAACATAAGACAATCGATGGTATTCCAATCCAAAAAAATGGTCTTTCAAATGATATGACTGTGCAAACACTTTCCCCGCAAAGCGGAAAGATAAGTGTTGATATTTCAGGAGAAGCCAGTATAGTAGACAAAATAACAGCGGCACAAATAACGGCTGTAATAAATCTACAAGGTTTGTCTTCAGGAACACATAATGTTTCAATTCAAGTTAGTGGTCCAAGTAATGTTTCAATACATGCAAAACAAACAAGTGCAAAGGTTACTCTTGTAAAGAAAGAACAACCAAATAAAGAAGTACAAGGTAACATAGAGCAACCGAATTCACAAAAAGAAAACGAAAGTGAAGCAGAAAAGCCAAAAGAGCAAGATAAGGAAACAGAACAAAGTAATGGGACAGGAAAAGAAAATACAACAGAGGAACCAAAAGAGCAAGATAAAGGAGAGAATAGTAATGGGTAAATATTTTGGAACAGATGGTGTACGCGGTGTTGCGAATAAGGAATTAACACCAGAACTAGCATTTAAAATTGGTCGCTTTGGTGGTTATGTATTAACAAAAGATACAGATCGTCCAAAAGTTATTATCGGTCGTGATACACGTGTATCTGGTCATATGTTAGAAGGAGCTTTAGTGGCAGGTTTACTATCAATTGGTGCGGAAGTTATGCGTCTTGGTGTGATTTCAACTCCTGGGGTTGCTTATTTAACAAAAGCGTTAGATGCACAAGCAGGCGTTATGATTTCAGCATCTCATAATCCAGTGCAAGATAACGGAATTAAATTCTTTGGTGCAGATGGATTTAAATTAACAGATGAGCAAGAAGCAGAAATTGAGGCATTATTAGACAAAGAGGTTGATGAATTACCACGTCCAGTCGGAACAAACCTAGGACAAGTGAACGATTATTTTGAAGGTGGACAAAAATATTTACAATACATTAAACAAACTGTAGAAGAAGATTTCTCTGGTCTACATATTGCTTTAGACTGTGCACACGGTGCGACATCTTCTTTAGCACCATATTTATTTGCAGACTTAGAAGCTGACATTTCAACGATGGGAACTTCACCAAATGGCATGAACATTAATGATGGTGTTGGATCTACGCATCCAGAAGGATTAGCAGAGTTAGTAAAAGAAAAAGGTGCAGATATCGGCCTTGCATTTGATGGAGATGGAGACCGCTTAATTGCAGTAGATGAAAAAGGAAACATCGTTGATGGAGATCAAATTATGTATATCTGTGCAAAATACATGAAAGAAACTGGTCAACTAAAACATAACACAGTTGTTTCGACTGTTATGAGTAACTTAGGGTTCTATAAAGCGGTAGAAGCAAACGGTATTACAAGCAATAAGACAGCAGTTGGTGATCGCTACGTAATGGAAGAAATGAAACGTGGTGGCTATAACCTTGGCGGTGAGCAATCAGGTCATATTATTATGCTTGATTACATTACAACTGGAGATGGCATGTTAAGTGCACTTCAGCTTGTTAACATTATGAAAGTGACGAAAAAGCCATTGTCTGAGCTTGCAGGTGAAATGAAAAAATTCCCACAACTATTAGTAAATGTTCGTGTAACAGATAAAAAACTAGCATTAGAAAATGAAAAAATTAAAGAGATTATTCGTGTAGTAGAAGAAGAAATGAATGGGGATGGCCGCGTTCTTGTTCGTCCTTCTGGAACAGAGCCACTTATTCGTGTAATGGCAGAAGCACCAACACAAGAGCTTTGCAATGAGTATGTACATCGCATTGTAGATGTTGTAAAAGCTGAAGTTGGAGCCGAATAATTTGCTGATTTTCTTGAAAAAGGAGCACGCTTTGTGCTCCTTTTTCATAATGTTTTATAGGCAATGAAAAAATTTCATTGACGGTTTATGTCGTTTGTTATAAGATGGTCTTGTTCTTTTTCTCAATGTAAATATAAGAGTGTTTAAAGCGCCAGAACTACAAAGTGTGTAGTTGACGAGGAGGAGTTTTATCGAGATTTCGGCGGATGACTCCCGGTTATTCATCATAACCGCAAGCTTTTATTTAAATCACTGAGGCGACTTGGTGGACAAAGATAAAAGTGTGATGAGAGAAAAGGGACGGATGAATACTAGCTGTATAAATGCTATACGGACTGGAAACCAATCGAGAGGAAGGTGAAAGCCGTTACAGATTTACAGAGCTAGCAATATGTAATCCGTTTTTTTTATGAAAAATAATGAGATCGGACGAGGTCGTTACATGTTCGCAAGGCAATGTAAGCATTTGTAACGGCGACTTAAACATGTGTGGAATTGTAGGATTTATTGGAGAGCAAGATGCAAAGGAAATTTTATTAAAAGGATTAGAGAAGCTAGAATACCGCGGATATGATTCAGCAGGTATTGCAGTACAGACAGAGAACGGTATTGTTGTATACAAAGAAAAAGGTCGTATTGCAAAACTTCGTGAAATCGTGGATGAAAATGTAGCAACAAGCGTGGGAATCGGTCATACACGTTGGGCAACACATGGTGTTCCAAGTAAAGTAAATGCGCATCCGCATCAAAGTACATCAAAACGCTTTACGCTAGTTCATAATGGTGTAATTGAAAACTATGAATTAGTGAAGAACGAATATTTACAAGATGTAACGTTTGTAAGTGAAACAGATACAGAGGTTATCGTTCAACTTATCGAACAACAAGTAAATACAGGTTTAAATGTAGAAGAGGCTTTCCGTAAAGCTTTATCTCTTTTACATGGTTCTTATGCAATTGGTTTACTTGATGCTGAAAATCCAAACATGATTTATGTTGCTAAAAACAAAAGCCCGCTATTAGTAGGTGTTGGCGACAACTTTAATGTTGTTGCGAGCGATGCAATGGCGATGTTACAAGTTACAGATCAATTTATCGAATTAATGGATAAAGAAGTGGTAATCGTAACAAAAGAAAGCATTACAATTAAAAACTTACAAGGTGAAACGATTGAACGTGCACCGTTTACAGCGGAATTAGATGCAAGTGATATTGAAAAAGGAACATATCCTCATTTCATGCTGAAAGAAATTGATGAGCAACCACTTGTAATCCGTAATATTATTCAAAAGTATCAAGATGAAAATGGCGAGATTGAATTAGATGAAGAGATTCGCAGTGCGATTTTAGCGAGCGATCGCGTTTATATCATTGCATGTGGCACAAGTTACCATGCAGGTCTTGTTGGAAAACAATTTATCGAGAAATTTGCAAAAGTACCTGTAGAAGTGCATGTCGCAAGTGAATTCTCTTATAATATGCCGCTATTAACAGAAAAACCTTTCTTCATTTACATTTCACAAAGTGGTGAAACAGCAGATAGCCGTGCCGTACTTGTGCAAACAAATGAAATGGGTCATAAAGCATTAACAATCACAAACGTACCAGGTTCAACACTTTCTCGTGAAGCTGATTACACGCTTCCTTTATATGCAGGACCTGAAATCGCAGTTGCTTCTACAAAAGCATATACAGCACAACTTGCCGTACTTGCAATCTTAGCAGCTGACATTGCAAAAGCAAAAGGTGAAGCTCTTGATTTTGACTTAACACACGAATTAGGACTTGTAGCAAATGCAATGGAAGTACTTTGTGATCAAAAAGAAGAAATGGACGCACTAGCAAAACAATTCCTAGCAACAACACGCAACTGTTTCTTTATCGGACGTAGCGTAGACTTCTACGTAGGTCTAGAAGGTGCGTTAAAGTTAAAAGAAATCTCTTACATCCAAGCGGAAGGATTTGCTGGAGGAGAGTTAAAGCATGGTACAATTGCGTTAATTGAAAAAGGTACACCAGTTATCGCACTTGCTACACAAGAGCACGTAAACCTAGGAATTCGTGGTAACGTAAAAGAAGTAGTAGCGCGCGGTGCAAACCCATGCATCATCTCTATGAAAGGCTTAGAAATGGAAGGCGACAGCTTCGTACTACCAGCTGTACACGAAGCACTAGCACCACTTGTAGCCGTAGTTCCATTACAACTAATCTCATACTACGCAGCACTTCACCGCGAGTGTGACGTTGATAAGCCACGTAACTTAGCTAAATCTGTTACTGTTGAGTAAGTTAGTGTTTGTTGTGGATTTGAAATTGTGAAGTGACAAGAAAGTTGTACCATTTACAACAAAGTTGTTCATACTACAAGAAAGTTGTACATTTAGAAATGAAGTGACTTGTTAGATTATAGGAGAAAAAGCATGACATAAAAATGTCATGCTTTTTGTGTTAAGAATGGTTAATTGATAATGAACTTCGTTCATTATACATAATATGTGTAGGTTTATTGTTAAATTTGATAAAACATATGTTAAATACAGCAGTCTTTTTATAATTCTAACCAAATAGTTTAGTGAAAAAAGAAACTAATTAAAAGAGTAACTTACTAAGGGAGATTGTGATTTTTTAGGGTGGATTTGAGTCAATATTTTGGACACAAAAAAGTTAAATCTAAGCTACCTTTTTAGCTAGATCTTCTATTGCTTGAGGAGTTTTATAACCAATGCTACTATGAATTCGT
>NZ_JAKUEH010000033.1:0-14889 GCF_022662815.1 Bacillus cereus group sp. BfR-BA-01492 | reverse complement strand
ACTCTCCAATAAAGTTTGTCTAGCATCATAAATAAAAATTGACGTTTCACGTTGTTTGTTTCGTTTAGTTTTCAAAGTTCAACATCGCGTTTCAGCGACTTTTATAATATAACATCTTTTATTCAGCTCGTCAACTTCTTTTTTACTTCGTCGTTGACGACGCTTATTAATTTACCATATTAATAACCATTAGGTCAATACTTTTTTTACTTTATTACATGCCAAAATAAATTATCCTGGCATGATATACAATTTAATAATAACTAAAGCAAAGATACCCGGTATTCCTAACAAACTAGAAATAGAAGCTGTACCAACATTAATTGGGAGATGAAAATCGAAATACGTCCCGATTACATTCACAATAAATAACAAAGCAACCCCTATGATTACTCTCGCAACTACTTTTCCAATAAAACGTATCGGTTTCAATGAAGCACCAAAAATCAACAAAATAAAGACTAAAGTAAGAATACTTACAATAACGAGTGTAGAATTCATTTTCTCCCTCCTCAAATACAATCCATACACTTTATTAGTATGGGACAAGGGATAAAAAAAGAACTTTCAATTTTGGGCAACACCCTACCAAATAAAGCACCTCCGTTACGGAAGTATGATCAATAGCTAGAAACAAAAAGAAGATAACCATATAGTAAACGGCTATCTTCTTTTATTTTTTTCAAGAACTTTTCTACTGTTCTCATTATATTCTACAAGTCTTTTACCATTGTTCCATTTTTACAGGACGACGTTTCGCCTCTTTTAATAAGAAAAAATATTTTGCCTCTGCTATTTTTAAAGAACAAATTACATCTTGGGATGGCTCGACACTTTGTTCTACCATCCGTTTTTGACGTAACCATTCATTCTTCACTTTTTCTAACAGTACAATTAATTTATCATCATATTCTTTGCGCAACTTTCCTTTTTTTTGAAAAAACATTTCTGGTTCTCCTTTTATACCTCTCTACGACCTTCAAGAGCCTTAGATAAAGTCACTTCATCTGCATACTCTAAATCTCCACCTACCGGGAGACCATGGGCAATACGTGTTACTTTTATACCAGTTGGTTTTAAAAGACGAGAAATGTACATGGCTGTAGCTTCTCCTTCAATATTTGGGTTTGTCGCTAAAATAACTTCTTGTACTGTTTCATCCTGTAATCTCTTTAAAAGTTGCGGAATATTAATGTCCTCAGGTCCAATTCCTTCCATTGGAGAAATCGCACCACGTAACACGTGATACACTCCTTGATATTCTTTCATTTTTTCCATTGCAATGACATCCTTTGGTTCCTGTACAACACAAACAACCGATTGATCACGATGAGAGTCATCACAAATATAACAAGGGTCACGGTCCGTGATGTGACCACAAACAGAACAATATGTTAAATTTCTCTTTGCATTCACAAGTGATTTCGCAAAATCTAATACATCATCTTCCTTCATGTCTAGCACGAAGAATGCCAAACGAACGGCTGTCTTTGGTCCGATCCCCGGCAGTTTCATAAAGCTATCAATAAGCTTTGATATCGGCTCTGGATAATGCATATGTCAATATCCTCCTACTAGAACAATCCACCTGGTAAGTTTAATCCTTTTGTAAATTGGCCCATTGTAGCATTAGAAAGTTCTTCTGCTTTTTTCAGTGCATCATTTGTTGCAGCTAATACAAGGTCTTGTAACATTTCAATATCTTCTGGATCTACAACTTCTTCTTTCATTTTCACATCAAGAATTTGTTTATGACCATTTGCAATAACTGTTACCATACCGCCACCAGCTGTACCTTCAACTTGTTTTTCACCAAGTTCCTCTTGTGCTTTCGCCATTTGTTTTTGCATTTTTTGCATTTGTTTCATCATATTATTCATATTTCCCATTCCGCCACGCATCATAATAAATTCCTCCTAAATATTCTTATTCTTTTATTTCAATCAGTTGTTGCCCTACTAATTTTACAGCCTCTTCTATGAGAGGATCCACTCTTTGTTCCTTCGATTCGTCTGAGTTTCCGCCTTCACGTTGTAAAAATTCTTCACGGATTTTCCCCCAATGATCTTTCGGAATTGCAATCATATTTAATCGTTTACCGACCAACTCAAACAGAATCTGTTCTACGGTATCCATCGCTTCACGGTTCTCACTCGCCATTTTACAATGAATCTCATACTGGAAGGCTAAGACATATGAATCATCAGAAGCTGCAACTGGTTCGCTATTTTCTAATAACACAGCAAATGCTACTTTGTTGTAAGATTTCAGTCTCCCTAGTAACTCGCCCCATATAGACTTTAGTTGCTCTAAATCTTGACGTTTCGCTTGCTTTAATACTTCATGTACACGGCCAACAGGAATTTTCATACTTCCTGTTCGCACTGGTTTTGGTGCTACACGAGTTTCTCTTACCTCCTGCTGGACACCAGCAGGAACACCATTCTTTTTCACATCTTCTAGCTCTTTTTCTAGCTGTTGCATTCTGTTTATAATTGCTTGCATGCGGTCAGTTCCATTTGCTTGCACCATAAATTGCTGACAAAGTTGAACCATAACCACCTCTAGGAAAATACGTGGATGATTTGTCCATTTCATTTCCTGTTGCCCCTTGCTAAGCGTATGAATGATTTCATAAATCACTTCAGGCCGCATAGCCTCACTTAACATACGAAACTGATCGTCTACAATGACCCGCTCTAGCATATGTTCTAATTGTGGTGAAGTTTGATATAAGAGCATATCACGATAATAATAAATAAAGTCTTCCATAAAACGAACAGGATCTTTCCCTTTACTCATCATATCATCAATAATGCGTAACGCTCTCGATACATCATTATCACGTATACACTCTACAAGATTACCTAAATATTGTTGGGAAACAGAACCCGTTACGGCTAAAACATCCTCAGTCGTAACTATTTCATCACTATAAGAAATAGCTTGGTCAATTAAACTAAGCGCGTCACGCATTCCACCTTCAGCAGCACGCGCAACAATTTGCAATGCTTCATTTTCTACCTTTGTACCTTCATTTGTTACAACAGTTTCTAATCTCTCTACGATATCATGAACTGATATTTTTCGAAATTCGAAGCGTTGACACCTTGAAATAATTGTCGGTGGAATTTTATGAGGTTCTGTTGTCGCTAAAATAAAGATAACATGTTGTGGAGGTTCTTCTAATGTTTTCAAAAGTGCATTAAAAGCTCCCATAGAAAGCATGTGAACTTCATCAATAATGTATACTTTATATTTCACTGCACTTGGGGCATATTTTACCTTATCTCTAATATCTCGAATTTCATCTACACCGTTATTTGAAGCCGCATCAATTTCTAATACATCCGAAATAGATCCTTGTGTAATGCCTAAGCATGCAGGACATTCATTACAAGGTTCAGCTACTGGGGCATGCTCACAGTTAATCGCCTTAGCAAATACTTTTGCAATTGTTGTTTTACCTGTTCCCCTAGGACCAGAAAACAAATAAGCATGCGAAGCTTTTTCTTGAAGAAGGGCATTTTGCAACGTTTTTGTTACGTGCTTTTGACCGACTACATCTGCAAACTTTTGCGGTCTCCATGTTCGGTATAACGCTTGGTATGACACGAAAATACGGCCTCCCTCAAAGGTTATTATCTTGTATATTATAACCCATTCTGTTTATAGATTCCAAAAGTTATTTTTTTATACAAAAAACCCACCTTTTATAAAAAAGATGGGTTCCATATACATATGTAACTGCCGTGCACCTTCTGTCGATTACGTACCATAAGCGTTACTCAAGCAGTTAGCTCGGTTCAGGCACTCCTACGGCACACGAGAGAACCCGCTTATTGCTGCTTCCTTCCGGACCTGACAAGGTTCACGGGGTCCCGTTGCGCAGGACCCAAACGTCAACACCACTTACTTAAGGCAGGCCTTACAGTAACATAACCTCGAGAAGGGATTCGGCCTCGCTAGAGCGGATTGCGAGTACAGGGCACCGCTACCTCCCCGCTTAGCACGGCAAAGTTAAAACCAATATTCGGTTGCCTTAAATAAGGCACTATCAGTATAACTTGTTTTTTTATAAAATGCAAATGTGTTAAAAACTCGTTTTGTTATCGTTTTTTTTCTGTTCTTTTCTTTTTCTACGAAGTTCTCTAAAGAAGCTGGTTAATAGCGCTCCACACTCTTCCTCCATTACACCTGAGACAACTTCACATTGATGATTAAAACGTTCATCTGTTAAAAGATTCATTAAAGTACCAGCACATCCACCTTTTGGATCACTTGCACCATATACTACACGCTTCACACGCGATAAAACAATTCCACCTGCACACATGGGACATGGCTCCAATGTTACATATAGTGTTGCATGTTCTAAACGCCATGTTCCCAAAGCTTTACAAGCCTTATCTATAGCCAACAACTCCGCATGAGCAATCGACCTTTGTTCTGTCTCCCTTAAGTTATGAGCGCTGCTAATTACTTCGCCATCTAATACAAGTACAGCTCCAATTGGAACTTCCTCCATCTTCTCCGCTTTCTTCGCTTCTTCTATTGCCAGCTTCATAAAATACATATCTTGTTCCATAACAAAATCCTCTCTAATCACTATTACAATATAGTCTAATCCAATTCCCATATACATACTGGATAACTTTTAAACATTCAATCCATTCTAAAGAAAAAAAGAAGGATGATTACAAATGAAAAATACGGCTCTACTCATTATTGATATGATTAACGATTTCAATTTCTCGGGCGGACCTATTTTAGCTAAAAAGTGCGAGATGCTAGCAACATCTATCTTACATTTAAAACAGAGCATGAAAACATTAGGTTACCCAATTATTTATATAAACGATCATTATCAATTGTGGAGATCAGATATTAACCAACTAATTTCTCATTGCACAAATTCATACAGCAAGAACATTATACAAATGATTTCTCCTGAGCCAGATGATTATGTTTTTATTAAACCACACTACTCCGCATTTTATGAAACACCCTTAAACTCTTTGTTAGGTTACTTAAAAATTGAAAACCTCATTATCACAGGGGTAGCTGGAAATATATGCATTCTTTTCACGGCTAATGATGCTCATATGAGAAATTACAACCTCTACATACCAGAAGACTGCATCGCTTCTAATTCTGATCAAGATAACATACATGCCTTAAAAATCATGCAAACAATATTAAAGGCAAATATTATGCCTTCGTCTCAATTCAAATTAACTAAACCTCCATTGACTTTCTAACTTTTTATAACAAATTAGTCCTTTCGCTTCCCTCTTATGCTACAATAATCCTGTTTTGTGTTTTTATATAGCAGGAAATTATAGACTGAAAGGAGGAAACAGCGTGACCGAAGTACCATTTATTACGGTTGAAGGACCAATTGGTGTTGGAAAAACTTCACTAGCGAAGGAAATTTCAACTCACATGCAACTCCACTTACTCAAAGAAATTGTTGATGAAAACCCCTTCTTAGGAAAATTTTATGAGGATATTGAAGAATGGAGTTTTCAAACAGAAATGTTCTTCCTATGTAACAGATATAAACAATTGGAAGACATTAATAAGAAATACTTAAATCAATATAAGCCAGTAGTAGCAGATTATCATATATTTAAAAATTTAATCTTTGCGTCTCGTACATTAAAGGATGTTCAATATGAAAAGTACATGCAAATTTATCGTATTCTTACACAGGATATGCCTGTGCCAAATGTCATTGTATACTTAACCGCAAGTCTTGAAACACTGCAAAAAAGAATTGCAATGCGCGGAAGAGAATTTGAAAAAAATATAGATCCAAATTATTTATTACAACTTACTCAAGATTACGAAATAGCAATGGAAGCTTTTCAAAAGGATCATCCAGATATTCCTGTATTGAAATTTAATGGAGATAACATGGATTTCATAAAAAACAATGATGACTTACATATAATTTTATCCACTCTCCAAAATACACTATCAAAGGGGACGAAATAGCAATGAATTTCAGGCAAAAATACGATATACCCAATGATGCAGTAATTACTATCGCTGGAACTGTCGGTGTAGGAAAATCAACAATGACCACAGCACTTGCTAATGCTTTAAGCTATCGAACATCATTTGAAAAGGTAGATTCAAATCCTTACTTGGACAAATTTTATGATGACTTTACACGTTGGAGTTTTCATTTACAAGTTTATTTCTTAGCAGAGCGATTTAAAGAACAAAAGAAAATTTTTGAATATGGCGGAGGCTTTATCCAAGATCGTTCTATTTATGAAGACACTGGCATTTTCGCGAAGATGCACTATGAAAAAGGGACAATGACAGAAACAGATTATGAAACATACAAAAGCCTGTTTGATGCAATGGTAATGACACCTTATTTTCCACATCCAGACCTATTAATTTATTTAGAAGGTTCTTTTGATGACATTGTTGATCGTATTCAAAAAAGAGGACGCCCAATGGAACAACAAACGCCAATTGAATATTGGAAGGAAATGCATGAACGTTACGAAAACTGGATTAATAACTTTAACTCCTGCCCTGTCCTACGTTTAAATATTAATGAATACGATATTCTACAAGATGAAAATTCTATTGAACCAATTATTAAGAAAATCGGACATTTCTTAAACCACACACGTAAACTTGTAAAATAAAAAACCCGTGCATTTGCACGGGTTTTCCTATTAACTTACTTTTTCCTTTTTGTCGGAGCAATAATTTCACTCTCTGTCTTCCCAGCATTAATACGCTGACGAACCGTACTTGTACTAATATCGTATGCTTCTGCAATCTCTTTAACAGTCATTTCTTTCCCATTAATCATTGCTGTTAATACTTTACCAGTACGCTTTGGAGTTGCTACTTTTTTTGTCGCTTTCTTTGGTGCTTCTTTTTTCACATTACAAGTACAACCACAAAGCTTACGGAATGTTTCATCACTTATAATGCAAGATACATTCGCACCACTATTTAAAATTCTATTGTTCTTACAAACTGGACATTGTACATAGTATAAAGTTTTTCCATCTAAAGGAAATGTTTGTATAATAAGATCCATGTTGACTCCTTTCATATCTATGAAGATAATCATCGGAATATGAGTGTTTCATAAGGCAATATTAACCTTATATCATACTTTCTGATTGGTTTTAAAATAAAAACTCGTTACGTGTTGGTAACGAGTTCTCCAATCTCCACTTATATGCGCTGTTGTCAATTATATCTGGAGGAGGTAGAGGGATTCGAACCCCCGCGCGACTCTCGCCGCCTGTCGGTTTTCAAGACCGATCCCTTCAGCCAGACTTGGGTATACCTCCATATTGACATCAAATATAATAACAAAAGAAAAACAGTTAGTCAACCCTACTATTATAAATTATGAGGAAAGGAAAATATCACCTTTCCTTTCCTATTATCACTGACAACAACTGGAATTACCAATCACTCATACCGATGAAAGTATTCATTTATTTAATAACTGTTTTTCCTCCCATATAAGGACGAAGAACTTCTGGAATTATAATTGTACCATCTTCTTGCTGATAATTTTCTAAAATCGCCGCAACTGTACGGCCAATCGCAAGACCTGAGCCATTTAATGTATGAACTGGTTCTGGTTTCGCATTAGGTTCACGACGAAAACGAATATTTGCACGTCTTGCCTGGAATGCTTCGAAATTACTGCAAGAAGAAATTTCACGGTACGTATCATAGCTAGGAAGCCATACTTCGATATCATATTTCTTTGCTGCTGTAAATCCTAAATCTCCCGTACACATACTCATAACACGATATGGCAACTCTAATAATTGTAACACGCGTTCCGCATCATTTGTTAATTTTTCTAATTCTTCATAAGAATCTTCTGGTTTAACAAACTTCACAAGCTCTACTTTATTAAATTGATGTTGACGAATTAAACCGCGTGTATCACGTCCAGCTGAACCTGCCTCAGAACGGAAACAAGAGCTAAATGCAGCATAACGAATTGGCAATTGCTCTGCACTTAAGATTTCATCACGGTGCATATTTGTTACTGGAACTTCAGCTGTAGGGATTAAGAAGTAATCCTCACTTTCGATAAGGAATGCATCTTCTTCAAACTTCGGAAGTTGACCTGTTCCTGTCATACTTGCGCGGTTTACCATGTATGGAGGTAAAACCTCTTCATAACCATGTTCTTCTGTGTGAAGATCAAGCATGAAGCTAATTAAAGCACGTTCTAATCTAGCTCCTGCACCCTTATAAAACACGAAACGACTTCCTGTTACTTTACCTGCGCGTTCAAAATCTACAATACCTAAATCAGTTGCAAGATCCCAATGTGGCTTTGGCTCAAAGTTAAATTCTTTTACTTCTCCCCAAGTACGCGCTACCACGTTATCATCTTCTGTTTCACCAACAGGTGTAGATTCATGTGGAATATTTGGAATAGAAAGCATTAATCCTTCTAAATCCCCTTCTACTTCACGAAGCTCATTATCAAGACCTTTGATTTTTTCTCCTACTTCACGCATCTCTAAAATTAATGCTTCTGCATCTTTCTTTTCGCGCTTTAGCATAGAAATTTGTTGAGACACTTCATTACGTTTACTTTTTAGTTCCTCTGTTTGAACAAGCAACTCTCTTCTTTTTGTATCTAATTCTTCAAAACGCTCAAAATCAGCTAAGTCTTCGCCTCTATGCTGTAATTTTTCTTTTACTTCTTTAAAATTGGCACGTAAAAATTTAATATCAAGCACCTGTAAATTCCTCCTTTTATTTTATAAAATACAAAAACTCCCGTCCCTATAAAAGGGACGGGAGTTAACCCGCGTTGCCACCCTAGTTGAAAACAAATCTGTTTTCCTCTCAAGTAGAAATAACGGCTCTTCACCGGAAATGCTTACTAATCATAAAGATATTCCACATTTCACTCCAGGATGGATTCACAAACCGTTTCTATCGGTTTCCACCAACCACCGATTCTCTGTAAAGAAACACTATTTGTTACTATTTCCTATCAACACGCTAATTTTATAAAATTGTTATCATCAATTTACTATAATCTTACACAAGTTGCAAGTTACTTATACAACTTTCTTTATTTTCGCTTCTTCTACCATATGTACAAAATACGCTGTAACACGATGATCATCTGTTAACTCTGGATGGAAAGAAGCGGCTAAGAACGGCCCTTGTCTCACTGCAACCACTCGACCATTGTGCATAGAAAGAACTTCTACATCATCAGCTATATCAACGACATACGGCGCTCGAATAAATACACCTGTAAAATCTTCTCCTACACCTTTAATCGAAAGTGTAGCTTCGAAGCTATCCTTTTGACGACCAAATGCATTACGTTCTACTGTAATATTCATTGCACCAATATGCGCTTCTTCATAACCAATAAGCTTATTTGCAAGTAAAATCATACCTGCACATGTACCAAACATCGGTTTTCTAGAACTCGCAAATTTACGAAGTGGTTCCATAAAATGATACTTATCAATGAGACGACGCATTGTTGTACTTTCACCACCTGGTAAAATAAGCCCATCAATTTCTTGAAGTTGTTCTATTTGTTTTACAACTACAGCTTCTGCACCGCTTGCTTCGACTGCTTTTACATGCTCTCGAACTGCTCCTTGAAGACCTAACACACCGATTTTTACCATTTTTAAATCCCCTTTAATTACCAACCGCGTTCTTGCATACGTTGTTCTGGTAATAGTGTTGAAATTTCAACGCCCTTCATTGCAGTGCCTAATCCTTTAGAAAGACTTGCAATTAACTCATAATCTTCATAATGTGTTGTGGCTTCAACAATAGCACGTGCAAACTTTTCAGGGTTTTCTGATTTAAAAATACCAGAACCTACGAACACACCATCTGCACCAAGCTGCATCATTAATGCAGCATCTGCTGGCGTTGCTACACCACCTGCTGCAAAGTTTACAACTGGCAGACGACCAAGACGTTTAATTTCAAGTAATACCTCATAAGGAGCACCAGTATTTTTAGCATATGTCATAAGTTCGTCTTCACGAAGATTCGCAACTTGACGGATTTCTGCATTGACTTGACGCATATGACGAACTGCTTCTACGATATTTCCCGTTCCAGGTTCACCTTTTGTGCGAAGCATAGACGCACCCTCTGCAATACGCCGCACAGCTTCTCCAATATCACGACATCCACATACAAATGGAACAGTGTAATCACGTTTATTTAAATGGTATACTTCATCAGCCGGAGTTAACACTTCACTCTCATCAATGTAGTCCACCCCTAATGATTCTAATACACGAGCCTCCACCAGATGACCAATACGGCATTTTGCCATAACTGGAATTGATACAGCCCCCATAACTTCTTCTACAATTGTTGGATCTGCCATACGTGCAACGCCACCTGCTGCACGAATATCTGCAGGAACACGCTCTAACGCCATAACGGCAACTGCACCTGCTTCTTCTGCAATCTTTGCTTGTTCAGCGTTCACTACATCCATAATAACGCCGCCTTTTTGCATTTCTGCCATTCCACGTTTGACACGTTCTGTTCCTGTTACATTTGTCATGTACAAAAACCTCCCTAGATGAATTGCTTCCCCCGTTAAAGGCGAAAATTTAGAATACTCTTACATTCTACCACTAACTATTAGAGGCTTGTCCACTACTTTTTTTATTAAATCTGTATGAAAAATCAGAAATAAAAAAGCTCCTACTATGAGGAGCTTTTAAAACCAACCTTTTACTGTATCAACAGCACTATTCCATATATCACTAAAGAAGGATCCTATACCACGCATAGAGCGTACAAACCAGTTGGCTTGTTCTACTTCTGATTTGGTTACTAAATTAACATACAACGATTTTCCAGATAAGAACCCAGGATCACTCGCATCCTTAGGTGATACAACCATTTGTCCTAATGTTGTTCCTTTTTTAATTGGTGCTTCTTTTTCTTTCTCTATATCTTTAAACTCTGTTTTGTAAACACCTTTACTTCCTTTTGGTATTGGAAGTGTAATCGCTTGTTTTGTCTCAACTGCAACATCTTTATCTTTTGCATTTTCGACTCGTACTGTTTCATGTCCTTTTACTAATGATCCTTTTGGATATACTTTTTTCACATCAAAATTGGTAAATCCGTAATCAAAAAGTTTCTTTGTTTCATCAAAGCGTGCTGTATGAGAATTTGTTTTAATAACAACAGAAATTAAACGCATGCCGTTTCTTTCAGCAGTACCTGTAAAACAATCACCAGCTTCTGGAGTAGAACCTGTTTTTAAACCATCTACACCTTCATATTGCTTAACTAAGCCTTTTAACATCCAGTTCCAGTTATCCATCTTAACAGGGTATTTTCCACCTTCTTGGAATACTTTCTTCGGAATTTTCGCCGTATCTAACACCTTTGGAAAATCTTGAATTAAATGCTGTGCTAAAATAGCAACCTCTCTCGCCGACATTTTATTTTCCTCATCTGGCGTTGTTCCTTCAGGATGTTGTCCTTTTAGATCTTTGTTTGTTAAACCTGTAGAGTTTACAAATTTATAATTTTTCAATCCAAACTCTTTCGCTTGATCATTCATCATTTTTACGAAGTCTACTTCTTTACCTGCAACCGCCTCAGCTAAAGCAATTGTTGCACCGTTTGCAGAGTAAATTGCCATTGCTTCATACAATTCTTTTACTGTGTAAGAACCACCATTTTCTAATGGAACATTTGATAATGAGCGGTCTTGTGAAATTTTATGTGCATATTCAGAAACTTTTATTTTTTGGTCCCATTTCAGTTTCCCCGTATCCACTGCTTTATGAACTAAATATTCACTCATCATTTTCGTCATACTTGCAATTGCTAACAATTCATCTGCATTTTTTTGATACAAAATTTTCCCAGAATCTGCTTCTACTAAAATTGCTGCGCCTGCTTCAATATTTAAAGCAGAACCTGTTTCCGCTGATGCACTGCTATATGTAACAAACGCGCTAAAGAATAATGTCAGCACTGTTACCATTGCAATGAATCTTTTGCAAAACATACCTGTCACTTCAGTTACCCCCAATATCTCATTGTACTCACATAACCGTTATTCTAACATAATCAAAAAAAAATAGACAGAGATATCAAACCTCTGTCTATTTATATATAAGACATTATAGAGAGTAATTTGGAGCTTCTTTTGTAATTTGTACATGGTGTGGATGACTTTCGCGTAGTCCAGCACCTGACATACGAATAAATTGTGCATTTTCACGTAAGAACTCTAAATCATGCGCTCCGCAATATCCCATTCCTGCACGTAATCCACCAACTAATTGATGAACTGTATCAGCTAAAGGTCCTTTATATGGTACACGGCCTTCAATACCCTCTGGAACAAGTTTTTTATTTCCTTCTTGGAAGTAACGATCTTTACTTCCTTTTTCCATTGCTCCAACAGAACCCATACCACGGTACACTTTAAATTGACGACCTTGATAAATTTCAGTTTCCCCTGGGCTTTCAGCTACACCAGCGAACATGCTACCAAGCATCACAACGTGAGCACCTGCTGCTAAAGCTTTTACCATATCACCAGAATATTTAATACCGCCATCAGCAATAACTGGGATACCATGTTTACGCGCTTCAGTCGCACAATCATATACTGCTGTTAATTGTGGAACACCCACGCCAGCTACAACGCGTGTTGTACAAATTGAACCTGGTCCAATACCAACTTTGATAATATTTGCACCAGCTTCAATCAATGCTCGCGTTGCTTCAGCTGTGGCAACGTTCCCTGCAATAATATTTAATTCTGGGTATTTTGTACGAACCTCTTTTACTTTTTCAAGAACACCTTGTGAATGTCCATGAGCTGTATCAATTACAATTACGTCTACGTTTGCTTTTACTAATGCGTCAATACGAAGCATTGCATCTGCAGTTACACCAACTGCTGCCCCAACTAATAAACGACCTTGTTTATCCTTTGCTGAGTTTGGAAACTCAATTACTTTTTCAATATCTTTAATTGTAATAAGGCCTTTTAACACACCGTTTTGATCAACAAGAGGGAGCTTTTCAATTTTATATTTCTGTAGGATCTTTTCAGCCTCTTCTAGCGTAGTACCGACCGGAGCTGTAATGAGTTGTTCTTTTGTCATCACGTCGGAAATTTTGATAGAGTAATCTTGAATAAAACGCATATCACGGTTTGTAATAATACCAACTAGTTTTTGTTCATCTAAATTATTTACAATTGGTACACCTGAGATGCGATATTTTCCCATTAGATGTTCTGCATCATACACTTGATGCTCTGGAGTTAAAAAGAAAGGATCTGAAATAACGCCGCTTTCAGAACGTTTTACCTTATCAACTTGCTCAGCTTGTTGCTCAATTGACATATTCTTATGGATAATTCCTAATCCACCTTGACGTGCCATTGCAATAGCCATATCAGCTTCTGTTACTGTATCCATCCCTGCGCTAATTAAAGGAATATTTAACTGCAAGCTTTCAGATAGAACCGTTTTAACACTTACTTCTCTTGGTAATACATCTGACTTCGCTGGTACAAGTAATACATCATCAAATGTCAAACCTTCTTTAACAAATTTAGATTCCCACATAATTGTTCCCCCTATGATACCAGAAATTATTATTAGTAGCTTAACAATTGGTTAAAATACTGTCAAGAAAGTGAGTATATGTTAGAATTTTTAGATAATAAAAGGAGCGTAACATATGAATTGTACATCTCAAAATTGGCACCAATTTAGTTTCTTTTTTTCTGCTCAAAATGTACAACGTTATCTTGCCCGTTGTTATAAAAAATTACCTATCGAAAATGCTGAAAAGAGGAGCTTTGAAAATTGTTATCCCTTTATTTATTATTTAGAGCATGGGAAAAATTATTATGACCTTTCTCAAACAGCTCCTTGTTCTATTCAGCCGATTTTGTTGTTTTACGGAATGAGTCAGCTCTTTAAAGCGTGCCTATTAACTATCGATCCAAACTATCCTGAATCTACAACTGTCTTAGCTCATGGAGTAACAACAAGAAAGCGAAAGAAACAAAGTTATCAATTTTTAGAAGATGAAGTAAAAATACAAAAAACCGGGCTATTTCCACACCTTGCACAGCAGCTGTTTCACATGGAACAACTGGAAGGAGAAAAATTTAATATGTTCGAATTACTTGTAAAAATCCCTGAATTACAATCTTTATTTCAATTTAGTCAAAAGGGAAAAACATTGTATAAATTGGATACACACAAGAAAGAATATATTACCTTTCCCCCTGCAGTGCTCGATCATTTACATATGACTAAGGAAAGATTTGCTCGTTATATTGAAACGGTTTGTAAACACCTTTCTATGCGCCATGTAAATAGTAAAGAGGATGAAACAAAATTAATATTTTCTGCTCCTATTAAAACATGGAATCCGATATATGTTGCTCCATTGTCTTATAGCCACCATACAGATACTTATTATTGGCCAATCATAAGTGATTTAAGAAGTCCAAAACCATGTTTACCTGAATTGCTTATCCATTATTTACTTCTCTATAATTTAAGTATGATTTCCCGCTATGAGACGGAATGGTGGTATGAGCTTTTAGGAAGCTATGCTTCGGATGATTATCCTTTTATTTATCAATTTTTAAATATATCTACTGAAAAAATCCCTTACTATGTTTCATTATTTTTATTCAATCAATGTTCATCTATTTCTTAGGAAATAAAAAAAACACGAGTGAATTCACTCGTGTTTTTTTTGCTTGGCGACGTCCTACTCTCACAGGGGCAAGGCCCCAACTACCATCGGCGCTAGAGAGCTTAACTTCCGTGTTCGGTATGGGAACGGGTGTGACCTCTCTGCCAT
>NZ_JAKUEH010000032.1:0-15657 GCF_022662815.1 Bacillus cereus group sp. BfR-BA-01492 | reverse complement strand
TCGCAGGTTCAAATCCTGTCCCCGCAACCAAATGGTCCCGTGGTGTAGTGGTTAACATGCCTGCCTGTCACGCAGGAGATCGCCGGTTCGACCCCGGTCGGGACCGCCATTTTATATAAAGAAAAGAACGAAACAGCTTGTTTCGTATTTTTTTATTTATTTTTAAGAAAACTTATAAAGACAGTCAAACTAATCCTTAGGAATACTCCTAAGGTCTTTTTTATATGTTCAAAATACCTGTATAATAGAGAGCAGAGAATATTGTGAGTAAAGTAGGTGAAACCTTTGAATAAATATGAAGTTACAACAACTTCGTCTGAAGAAACACAGCAATTATCAGAAAAGCTTGGAAAGCTTGTTACAGCGCAAGATGTATTCATTTTAGAAGGCGATCTTGGAGCGGGTAAAACTACATTTACAAAGGGACTTGCCAAAGGTCTTGGTGTGAAACGAGTGGTAAATAGCCCAACTTTCAACATTATTAAAGAGTATAAAGGCAGATTGCCACTATATCATATGGATGTATACCGTTTAGCGGAAAGCGAAGAAGATTTAGGGTTTGATGAGTACTTTTTTGGTGAAGGGGTAACAGTTGTAGAGTGGGCTCACTTAATAGAGCCATATTTACCAAATGAAAAATTAAAGATTAGCTTATTTCATGCTGGAAATGATACAAGAAAGATTGTATTAGAACCAGAAGGAGACCGCTATATTAGATTATGTGAGGAGCTATTACAAAATGAAAGTACTAGCAATTGATACTTCAAATTACGTAATGGGTGTTTCTCTTATTGAGGGAGATACTGTTATCGGGGAAATCATTACAAATTTAACAAAGAATCATTCTATACGCCTTATGCCAGCTGTAGATCAACTTTTAAAGGAATGTAATGTCAAACCGAAAGAACTAAATAAAATTGTCGTAGCAGCTGGTCCAGGATCGTATACAGGTGTGCGTATAGGTGTAACAGTTGCCAAAACATTAGCATGGTCATTACAAATACCAATCGTTGGTGTATCTAGTTTAGAAGTGGTAGCTGCGAATGGAGCGAATTTCCAAGGACTTATTTGTCCTTTATTTGATGGCCGACGCGGACAAATTTATACAGGATTGTATACATACGAGAAAGAACAGCTAACTGCTATAGAAGATGATCGTATTGTTTTAATTGTAGATTGGTTACAAATATTGAAAGAGAAAAAGCAGCCTGTACTATTTATTGGTAACGATGTGAAAATGCATCAGAAAATGATTGTAGAGCATCTAGGTGATCAAGCGATATTTGCTCCTTTTACAAAGAGTAACCCAAGACCGAGCGAACTTGCATTTTTAGGTTTACAAAAGGAAGAGCAAAATGTACATACATTTGTACCGAGCTATTTGCGTTTAGCTGAAGCGGAGACAAAATGGTTAGAAAGCCAAAAGAAATAGGAGATATTAAAATGGATGTTACATTTAGAAAGATGACAACTGATGATATTGCTCAAGTGGTAGCGATTGAAGAAGCGTCTTTCCCAACTCCTTGGACTGCTGATGCATTTCACCGTGAAGTAACAATGAATGAATATTCACATTATATTGTAGTTGAAAAAGATGGCTTAGTAGTTGGATACTGTGGATTGTGGATTATTATTGATGAATCACATATAACCAATATAGCAATTTTACCAGAATATCGTGGTCAAAAACTTGGGGATGCATTGCTTCAGGAGGTAATGAAACAAGCAAAGGAAATGGGAGCGAAAACAATGACGCTCGAAGTTCGTGTGTCAAATGAAGTAGCAAAACAGTTATACCGGAAGTACGGATTCCGAAATGGTGGAATTCGAAAACGATACTATACAGACAATTATGAAGATGGTCTTGTAATGTGGGTGAATATATAATGGAAAAAAATACAATTATACTTGGTATTGAGACAAGCTGTGATGAAACAGCTGTAGCAGTTGTGAAAAATGGAACAGAAATAGTAGCGAATGTTGTTGCTTCGCAAATAGAAAGTCATAAGCGCTTTGGCGGTGTTGTACCTGAAATTGCGTCTCGCCATCACGTTGAACAAATTACAGTTGTATTAGAAGAGGCATTAAAAGAGGCAAATCTCTCTTTTGAAGATATTAATGCAATTGCAGTGACAGAAGGACCGGGATTAGTAGGGGCTCTATTAATAGGTGTAAATGCAGCTAAAGCTATCGCTTTTGCTCATAATATTCCTTTGGTTGGTGTCCATCATATTGCCGGCCATATTTACGCAAATCGCTTAGTGAAAGAGTTAGAATTTCCATTGTTATCACTTGTAGTTTCAGGAGGACATACGGAGCTTGTTTATATGAAAGAGCATGGTTCCTTTGAAGTCATTGGTGAAACAAGAGATGATGCAGCTGGGGAAGCTTATGACAAGGTTGCACGTACATTATCTATGCCATATCCAGGTGGTCCTCATATTGATCGCCTTGCTCATGAAGGGCAACCAACGATCGACTTACCACGTGCGTGGTTAGAGCCAGATTCATATGATTTTAGCTTTAGTGGATTAAAATCAGCAGTTATTAACACTGTGCATAACGCAAAACAACGCGGGGAAGAAATTGCTCCAGAGGATTTAGCGGCAAGTTTCCAAGCAAGTGTAATAGATGTATTGGTAACGAAAGCTGTGCGTGCAGCTGAAGCATATCATGTAAAGCAAGTGCTTTTAGCAGGTGGTGTAGCAGCAAATAAAGGGCTTCGTACACGATTAGAGGAAGAATTTGCACAAAAAGAAAATATAGAGCTTATTATTCCTCCATTATCGTTATGTACTGATAATGCAGCAATGATTGCAGCGGCAGGTACCATTGCGTATAAGCAAGGGAAGCGTGCTACATTTGCATTAAATGCAAACCCGGGTTTAAATATAGAAGATTAGTTATACACAAAATTAACCACAAGTTGTGGATAAAACCCACATTATCTGTTGATAATGTGGGTTTTATTGTGAATATAAAATGTGGATAACTTTTTTGGTGTTTGTGGATAATGTGGAAAAGTTACTTTAACTTTTGTTTTATAAAGGTGGATATGTGTATAATGTTGTGGATAGAAAAGAATAGGTCAGATATCTGATGACACAAAATTGCTTCAAGTGGGTAAAAAAATAAGGTAGCTCAAGAATATGTAGCTACCTTAATGAAAGGTCCTCAGCAATTAGACTGTTACGGACAGCTTTACTTTCACATATCTGCCTTGTTTCTTTCTGTATCTTATTGCTTATAAATAGTGAGATAAATGGAGAGGTTACATATGTAGTTCTTCCCATTCTCCCATATTTTTTTCTAATTGTTCTTGAAGATTTTGTTTCGCTGCTGTAATTTCACTTGCACGTTCATAGTCTGTATATACTTCAGGCAGACAGAGCTGAGCTTCTAATTCTTCGATTTCTTCTTCGAGTTTAGAAATGTTTTGCTCCAGTTCCTCAATTTTTCGCATCCGTTGTCGTTCTAACTTTTTACGTTCTTTTTCTTCCGTATAACTTAACTTTTCTTGTGCAAAGTTTTTGGGAACAGAAATTTCTACTTCTTTTTGTGCAAATTCTGCACGCTCAATCATTTCATTTTTCTTTTCAATATAGTAATCATAGTCGCCTAAATATTCTTTCGCACCGTCTGTTGATAACTCAACGACTGTAGTTGTGACACGGTTAATAAAATAGCGATCATGAGATACGAATAAAAGAGTTCCTGGATAATCAATTAAGGCATTCTCTAGAATTTCTTTACTATTTAAATCAAGATGGTTGGTTGGTTCATCGAGAATTAATAGGTTTGCCTTTTGCATCATTAATTTTGCTAGCGCTAATCGGGCTTTTTGCCCACCGCTAAGAGAAGAGACTGGCTTTAATACATCATCACCTGTAAATAAAAAATTACCAAGTAGTGTGCGAATTTCTTTTTCTGGTGCTAGTGGATAATCATCCCATAGCTCATCTAACACACGTTTAGATGATGTTAAGTTTGCTTGTTCTTGATCATAATATCCAACAGATACGTTTGAACCGAAAGAAATCTCGCCATGTAATGTCTGTAACTTGTTCACAATAGATTTTAATAATGTAGATTTTCCAATTCCATTCGGCCCAACTAGTGCAACGCTATCTCCACGAGTTAAACGCATATTTACATGTTCGATAATAGAATTTTCATCATAGCCAATTGAAACATCTTTTAATTGGAGGACATCATTCCCGCTTTGTTTTTCAATATCGAAATGGAACGATGCGGATTTGGAATCTCCGACGGGTCTAGTAAGTAATTCCATTCGCTCCAATTGTTTGCGTCGACTTTGTGCCCGCTTTGTTGTAGAGGCACGTGCAATGTTCTTTTGAACAAAATCTTCAAGTTTTGCGATTTCTTCTTGTTGTTTCTCATAGCGTTTCATTTCTTGCTCATATTGTGCAGCTTTTAACTCTAAATATTTACTATAGTTGCCAACATATCGTCTACTTTCCTTATTAGAAATTTCATATACTTGAGTAACAAGTTTGTCTAAAAAGTAACGGTCATGAGAAACGATTAAGATCGCACCAGGATATCCTTGTAAGTATTGTTCCAACCACGTTAATGTATCAATATCTAAATGGTTGGTCGGTTCATCTAATATGAGTAAATCAGGGCGCGTTAATAATAATTTCCCAAGAGCTAATCTTGTTTTTTGCCCACCGCTTAATGTAGAAATGGTTGTTTGGTGTGTTTCAGATGGGAAGCCGAGCCCGCTTAAAATCGAGCGAATATCAGCTTCATATTGATAACCACCTTGATTTTTATAATCTAACTGTAGTTGATCATACTCACGAAGTAATTTTTCGTAGATGACAGCATTTGAGAAGCTTTCTTCCAATCCCATCTCATGCTCTAACCTTCGCAGTCTTTTCTCCATCTCCTGTAAATGTGTGAAGACAGTTAGCATCTCATCCCAAATTGTTAAAGAAGTTTCCAATCCAGTATTTTGGGCTAGGTAGCCAATTGAAACATCTTTTGGCTTTATTATTTCACCGCTATCATGAGACAATTCTCCGGCGATTATTTTTAATAATGTAGATTTTCCAGCGCCATTTCGGCCAACTAGTGCAATACGGTCTTTTGTTTGAACTTCCAATTTAATATGAGTTAGAATTGTTTCAGCACCGTATAATTTTGAAAGCCCATTCACTTGTAATAAAATCAATGTTTTCACCTCAAATAAATTCTTAACTTTGCCATGTTTATATTTCTCAATCATACTAAAAATAGTGTATAGTTTAAAATAAAGAGAGTTTTTCTTTCTTTCTTTATTATACAAGGAATGTTATAAGTGCTAAACTTTTGTATTTATTCCAAGTATACGAACAAAGATAGGAAGAGAGGAGAGGTTATATGGATCAGCAAAAGATTCCGCAGGCCACAGCCAAAAGATTGCCTCTATACTATCGATTTATCCAAAACTTATCTCTTTCTGGTAAGCAACGTGTTTCATCAGCAGAATTGAGTGAAGCGGTGAAGGTCGATTCCGCAACAATTCGAAGAGATTTCTCATACTTTGGAGCGTTAGGGAAAAAAGGATATGGATATAATGTGAATTATTTATTATCATTTTTCCGTGAAACGCTTGATCAAGATGATATAACACGCGTGGCACTTATTGGAGTAGGGAATTTAGGGACCGCTTTCTTACATTACAATTTCACAAAAAATAATAATACGAAAATTGAAATGGCATTTGATGTCGATGAAGAGAAAGTGGGAAAAGAAATCGGAGGAATTCCTGTATATCATTTGGATGAATTGGAAGAGCGACTAACGAATGATATACAAGTGGCAATATTAACAGTACCTGCTAACGTTGCACAAGCTGTAGCAGATCGATTGGCTTATACAAGTGTACACGGTATTTTGAATTTTACACCGGCACGGTTAAATGTATCAGAAAAAATAAGGATTCATCATATTGATTTAGCAGTAGAATTACAAACGCTTGTTTATTTTCTGAAAAATTATCCACAATAAAGCGCAGAGGGGCCCCCTCTGCGTTTTATTATTTTTTCTTTATGAATTTAACTAAAATCAATCGAAGCGCTAGATTAAAGTCAATTGTTGCCATAGCAGCGAACAGTATTGTCCAGATGTTCCAAACAGTATCTGTTGCTTTCATAATAGCAAAGACTACAAAGATGCAGCCAAGAAGGAAATATAGTGCTGCCATGAACAAGGGTGAATTTCTCATGTTAAAAATCCTCCGATAAAGCCTTGCATTTTTTCAGCTTCTTTTATTAGCTCTTGTATTTGTTCGTTATTACTTACGAAAACTTGAACTAATGCGACTACTGTATTCATTCCAACATGAGCCATAATCGGAACGATAATTCGACGCGTTTGCACATATAAAAAGGCAAACACAAGGCCCATAGCAGTGTATATTAATAAGTGTGTAAAATCAAAATGGATAGCAGCAAACACAAGCGAACTAATGATTGCTGCGATAAAGAAGTTGAACTTTTTATATAATGTACCAAATAGAATCTTTCTAAATACAATTTCTTCTAAAATAGGTCCTATTATTGAGATGACAATAAGGAACCATGGAGTCGTTCTTGCAATTTCCATTAAATGTGCGGTATTTTCAGAGCCAGGCTTAATACCTAGTACACGCATTTCGATGACACCTGCAATTCCTTGAGCAAAAAATGCCATAAAGAAGCCAATAAAAATCCAACCAATTGTCGCAGGGATATTCGTGCGTTTTGTATCCAAATGTCTATCACGAATGTCTGTTCTAAGTAATAACAATACAATACATAACGCGATAAAGAAGCTAATAATAGCCCAATGACCGGTTAGGAGTTGAATTTTTTCTTCCCTTGTAAACCCTCTATTATCGTATAGCCCAGTTTTTGCAAGAAGGGGCAAGCCGATGATTCCTGATAACTGCATAACAATGTATGTAACGACAATCCACCAATATTGTTTTTTCAAATGGGATAACCATCCTTTCTAATTTTATCTTATGAAATAAGGCCGGATTACATGTAATCAGCCAGCCGAATATATGTAAGTATTGCCTTTATGAAAAATTTTTGTTTAAAAATAAAATAGGAGACAGGAAAAAGGTGTTCGAATAGAGAAAACAACTTATGGTATCTTTCCTATTGTAACATACGATAGGTGGAAACGTTGATTCATATATAGAGTTCTATAAAAAATGATGCTTTGTAGAAAAGTTTATATCGTGATTTGAGAAAAAATTATGATTTTTTTACTTGCAAAAGAAATTGAGATTATTTATTATTATAAGTGTGTTAGCACTCGTTAGACTTGAGTGCTAATAAAAGAATTTACATAAAAAAATGAGGAGGTTATTGTTCATGCTAAAGCCATTAGGTGATCGCGTTGTAATTGAACTTGTTCAAGCAGAAGAAAAAACAGCAAGTGGTATTGTATTACCAGACACTGCAAAAGAAAAACCACAAGAGGGTAAAGTTATTGCAGTAGGTACTGGGCGAGTGCTTGAAAATGGTGAGCGTGTTGCTTTAGAGGTAGCAGCAGGCGATCGTATCATCTTCTCAAAATATGCAGGTACTGAAGTGAAATATGAAGGTGCAGACTACTTGATTTTACGTGAAAGTGACATTTTAGCAGTTATCGGTTAATTATATATTTAAAAAATCCAAGGGGGTCAAATATTATGGCAAAAGATATTAAATTTAGTGAAGAAGCACGTCGTTCGATGCTTCGCGGTGTCGACACTCTTGCAAACGCAGTAAAAGTAACACTTGGACCAAAAGGTCGCAACGTTGTACTTGAGAAAAAATTTGGTTCACCACTTATTACAAATGACGGTGTAACAATCGCAAAAGAAATTGAATTAGAAGATGCTTTTGAAAACATGGGTGCAAAATTAGTAGCAGAAGTTGCTAGCAAAACAAATGATGTAGCTGGTGACGGAACAACAACTGCAACTGTATTAGCACAAGCTATGATTCGTGAAGGTTTGAAAAACGTAACAGCTGGTGCAAATCCAATGGGTCTTCGCAAAGGTATTGAAAAAGCTGTTATTACAGCAGTAGAAGAATTAAAAACAATTTCTAAACCAATCGAAGGTAAATCTTCTATCGCACAAGTAGCTGCTATTTCTGCTGCTGACGAAGAAGTAGGTCAATTAATTGCAGAAGCGATGGAACGCGTTGGTAACGATGGCGTTATTACATTAGAAGAATCTAAAGGATTCACAACAGAATTAGATGTAGTAGAAGGTATGCAATTTGATCGTGGATATGCATCTCCTTACATGATTACTGATTCTGACAAAATGGAAGCAGTTCTTGATAACCCATATATCTTAATTACTGACAAAAAGATTTCTAACATCCAAGAGATCTTACCAGTGTTAGAACAAGTGGTACAACAAGGTAAACCACTTCTTATTATCGCTGAAGATGTAGAAGGTGAAGCGTTAGCTACATTAGTAGTAAACAAACTTCGCGGTACATTCAATGTAGTAGCTGTTAAAGCTCCAGGATTTGGTGACCGTCGTAAAGCAATGCTAGAAGATATTGCAATCTTAACAGCTGGTGAAGTAATCACTGAAGAATTAGGACGCGACTTAAAATCAGCTACAATTGAGTCTTTAGGACGCGCTGGTAAAGTTGTAGTAACGAAAGAAAACACAACAATTGTAGAAGGTGTAGGAAGCACTGAACAAATCGAAGCTCGCATCGGTCAAATTCGTGCGCAATTAGAAGAAACAACTTCTGAATTCGATCGTGAAAAATTACAAGAACGTCTTGCTAAACTTGCAGGTGGCGTTGCAGTAATCAAAGTAGGTGCAGCAACTGAAACTGAGTTAAAAGAACGTAAACTTCGCATTGAAGATGCCCTTAACTCAACTCGTGCAGCAGTAGAAGAAGGTATTGTTGCAGGTGGCGGTACTTCACTTATGAACGTATATGCTAAAGTAGCTTCTATTTCAGCTGAAGGCGACGAAGCAACAGGTATCAACATTGTACTTCGTGCATTAGAAGAGCCAGTTCGCCAAATTGCAATCAACGCTGGTCTAGAAGGATCTGTAGTGGTAGAACGTCTAAAAGGCGAAAAAGTAGGCATTGGTTTCAACGCAGCAACAGGCGAATGGGTAAACATGCTTGAGTCTGGTATCGTAGACCCAGCAAAAGTAACTCGTTCTGCACTTCAAAACGCAGCATCTGTTGCAGCTATGTTCTTAACAACTGAAGCAGTTGTTGCTGACAAACCAGAAGAAGGCGGAAATGCAATGCCTGATATGTCTGGAATGGGCGGCATGGGCGGTATGGGCGGAATGATGTAATTCCGTTCGCATCAAAAAACATCCATCTCTATATAGAGGTGGATGTTTTTTTGTTGTACATGGAAGAAAAATTATTACGATAAAGATTTAATTGCGCTGAGAAAATAATTTCTGTAGAATTTTGTCGTGTTCTCTCTTGACCGTATTGATACTTCATTGTTAGAATCTAGAAAGATAATATAAAACAATCCTTCATATATCCTCAATAATATGGTTTGAGAGTCTCTACCGGGTTACCGTAAACAACCTGACTATGAAGGCAGTGCGTCTTATGTTTATAAAGAGTAACATACTATCTTTATAAAGCTAGACTCCTGCCTTTTCTTTATTATGAGACTAGAGGTGGAGGACTGGCTTTTTTTATTATATTGGTAATGCTTTTTGCCTAATTTGGTGAAAATATTTATATACAGAACTAACGTTGGGGTGATTATTTTGAAAAAACAGCACGATACGATTATCGTTTTAGACTTTGGAAGTCAGTACAACCAGTTAATTGCACGTCGCATTCGTGAGTTCGGTGTGTACAGTGAGCTTCATCCACACACAATTACTGCGGAAGAAATTAAAGCAATGAATCCAAAAGGGATTATTTTCTCTGGTGGACCAAACAGTGTATACGGCGAAAATGCATTCCACTGTGATGAGAAAATTTTTGAGCTAGGCTTACCTATTTTCGGTATTTGCTACGGCATGCAGCTGATGACAAAACACTTTGGTGGAAAAGTAGAGCGAGCAAACCATCGTGAGTACGGAAAAGCAGTTCTGAAAGTAGAGAATGAATCAAAATTATATACAAACCTGCCAGAAGAACAAGTTGTATGGATGAGTCATGGTGACTTAGTAACAGGTTTACCAGAAGGCTTTGTAGTAGATGCAACAAGCGAATCTTGTCCAATTGCTGGTATGAGCAATGAAGAAAAGCAATTATACGGTGTACAATTCCATCCAGAAGTACGTCACTCTGAGCACGGTAATGATTTAATTAAAAACTTCGTATTCGGCGTATGCGGTTGCTCTGAAGGCTGGAACATGGAGAACTTTATTGAAGTAGAATTAGAAAAAATCCGTGAAACAGTTGGCGACAAAAAAGTACTATGTGCACTTAGCGGTGGTGTAGATTCTTCTGTTGTAGCTGTATTAATTCATAAAGCAATCGGTGATCAGTTAACATGTATTTTCGTTGACCACGGTTTACTTCGTAAAGGTGAAGCAGAAGGCGTTATGAAAACATTTAGCGAAGGCTTCCATATGAATGTTATTAAAATCGATGCTAGAGAACGCTTCATGGAAAAATTAAAAGGTGTAGAAGATCCAGAGCAAAAACGTAAAATCATTGGTAACGAATTCATTTATGTTTTTGATGATGAAGCTTCTAAATTAGAAGGAATGGACTTCTTAGCGCAAGGTACATTGTACACAGATATTATTGAAAGTGGTACAGCAACTGCGCAAACAATTAAATCTCACCATAACGTAGGCGGACTTCCAGAAGATATGCAGTTCAAATTAATCGAGCCTTTAAATACGTTATTTAAAGATGAAGTGCGTGCATTAGGATCAGAACTAGGAATTCCTGATGAAATTGTATGGCGTCAACCATTCCCAGGTCCTGGCCTTGGTATTCGTGTATTAGGTGAAATTACAGAAGAAAAATTAGAAATTGTTCGTGAATCTGATGCGATTTTACGTGAGGAAATCCAAAAAGCAGGATTAGACCGTGAAATTTGGCAATACTTCACTGCGCTTCCTGGTATGCGCAGCGTAGGTGTTATGGGTGACGAGCGTACTTACGATTATACAGTAGGTATCCGTGCTGTAACATCTATTGACGGTATGACAGCTGACTGGGCACGTATCCCTTGGGACGTATTAGAGAAAATCTCTGTACGTATCGTAAATGAAGTAGAACACGTGAATCGCGTTGTGTATGATATTACTTCTAAGCCACCAGCAACAATCGAGTGGGAATAAAAACTATTTATTTGCAGGAAGATCCATCTTATATACAGATGGATCTTTTTGTTTTATGCGAACAAAAAAAGTATAATCTGTAAAATTGTTCGCTTTTAAGTTGACATATATCTTTCTATACGCTAATATGATTATAGATTTGATGCAAAAAATGAATATTATGCCGTCGTATAATCTCGGGGATATGGCCCGAAAGTTTCTACCTAGCTACCGTAAATGGCTTGACTACGAGGCGTTTTTATAAAGATAAGGGGAACTTATCTTTATTTATAGAACGCTTCCATGTATATATGCAATGGAAGCCTTTTTTATTTTTTAGGATAAAAGAGGGCTAGGATGAAGTGCGACGAGTCATTATATAACGGAGGAAACGTAAGATGAAACGTTATTTTCAGTTTGATGAGCTCGGTACAAATTATAAGACTGAGTTCATTGCAGGGTTAACAACATTTTTATCTATGGCTTACGTACTATTTGTTAATCCTGCCACACTGTCACTTGGAAATATTAAAGGACTACCGGCAGGAACCGGAATGGATCCGGGAGCAGTATTCGTTGCTACTGCATTAGCGGCAGCAATCGGTTCTTTAATTATGGGGATTTTTGCAAAATATCCAATAGCATTAGCACCAGGTGTAGGAATTACTTCTTTCTTTGCTTACACAGCGGTATTAACAATGGGAGTTCCATGGCAGACAGCAATTGCGGGAACGCTCGTATCAGGTATTATCTTCATTATTATTACAGCTCTTGGTATCCGTGAAAAAATTATTAATGCAATTCCTGCAGAGTTAAAACTTGCGGTAGCAGCAGGTATTGGTTTATTTATCGCCTTTCTGGGTTTTCAAAATGCCGGAATTATCGTGAAAAATGATGCGGTTCTTGTTGGATTAGGAGACTTAACAAAGGGCGCAACATTGTTAGCGATTTTCGGAGTAGTTGTTACAATTATTTTAATGATTAAAAAGATAAATGGTGCAGTGTTCTATGGGATGATCCTTACAGCTATTCTTGGAATGGCAACAGGATTAATTGATACGCCAAAAGCTGTAGTAGGAGCAATTCCAAGTCTGGAACCGACGTTCGGTATGGCGTTAATGCACTTTGGAGATATTTTTACTGTTCAAATGGGGATTGTCATTATAACATTCTTCTTTATCGATTTCTTTGATACAGCAGGTACACTTGTAGCAGTTGTCAATCAAGCGGGGCTAATGAAGGACAATAAATTACCACGTGCAGGGAAAGCATTATTTGCAGATGCGATTGCAACTGTAATTGGCGCGATTCTAGGTACTTCCACAACAACTTCCTATATTGAGTCGTCTGCAGGGGTAGCAGCGGGGGGACGTTCTGGATTTACAGCGGTTGTAACAGCAGGGTTCTTTTTACTGGCACTTTTCTTTTCACCGCTATTAAGTGTTATAACGCCAGCTGTAACAGCACCAGCTTTAATTATTGTGGGAATTTTAATGGTTTCATCTTTAGGGGAAATCGAGTGGAAAAAGTTCGAGATTGCAGTACCAACATTTTTCACAATTATTTCAATGCCACTTACCTATAGTATCGCAACGGGGATTGCAATTGGTTTCATCTTCTATCCAATTACAATGGTTGTAAGTGGACGCCGTAAAGAAGTTCATCCAATTATGTATGTAATGGGAGTTTTATTCATACTATATTTCAGCTATGTTCGGAAATAAAGGGGTTTTTAAAGGTCTAGACTAAGAGGGGGTCTAGACCTTTTTTACGTCTTCAGAAAATCTTAAGGATTTCGCACCGTTTTTCTTTAGAAGTTTTTTTATAATAGAAAGTAGGGAGTTTAAGAATTGTGGGGGAGATATTGTGGGACAAGAAACAATACTTGTTGTAGATGATGAAAAAGAAATTCGAGATTTAATTACAATTTATTTAAAGAATGAAGGATATAACATACTGCAAGCAGGAGATGGAGCAGAAGGGTTAGAGATGTTAGAAAACAATGAAGTTCATTTAGTTGTACTAGATATTATGATGCCGAAAATTGATGGGATTCATATGTGCATGAAAGTAAGAGAACAAAAAGAAATGCCGATTATTATGTTATCGGCTAAAACGCAAGATATGGATAAAATTTTAGGATTAACAACAGGTGCAGATGATTATGTGACAAAACCATTTAATCCGTTAGAGCTTGTAGCAAGGGTGAAATCGCAACTTCGTCGATATATGAAAATGAGTGGATTTATGATTGAAAACGAAAATGAAATAGAGATTGGTGATATGAAAATAAATGTTTCTACACATGAAGTAGTTGTAGCGGATCGAGAGGTGAAATTAACACCAAGGGAATTTTCAATCTTAGAGTTACTAGCGCGTAATCCAGGAATGGTATTCAGTACAGAGCAAATTTATGAAAAGGTGTGGAATGAAAGGTCTTTTCAGTCAGACAATACTGTAATGGTACATATTCGGAAAATCCGCGAGAAAGTTGAAGAAAATGCAAGAAAGCCGAGATACATAAAAACAGTATGGGGAGTGGGGTATAAGGTTGAGAAGGATAATTAAAAATATATTTAGACCAATTAGTTGGATGAGTAAGATTTTTAAAAAAGTAATATATAAAGGAATACGGGGAGTACAAAAGAGTTTACGTGTACAACTGATAACGACGTTTGCTTTCTGTAGCTTGCTGGGGATAATAGGAGTGTGGGCATCATCTCCATTCTTTCAAGGGATAAATAAATACTCTGTAATTGATTATTCATCTGGTATGCAATTTATTGATACAACCGCTGAAAGGCTTGCAATGATTATCGGAAGGGCAGATGCTTCTGTTAATGTCCAAGAAGTTCTGGAACGTCCAGAATATCAAAGAGAATTAAAAGTTCTAATTGTTGATGAGAACGGGAAAGTTATATATAAGACGAAATCTGCTCAAGAAGAGCAGATTAATCTTCATAGTACGATTCGTAATATTATGAGTTTCAAAATAAATCGTTCTCAATATGAATATCAAAAAGATGTAATAGATAATGAAATAGAAAGAGAGCGTAAAGAGTTTACGACTTTTTATCCTTTGACAATTGAAGAGAAAAATATGTATATGATTGCAAGTGGTATACCACAAGGGAATATTCGAGAAGTCCAGAATGATGGCCCGTTTCCATTTTTGATAGGATTTGTTCTGTTTTTATTTTCTTTTTTTTATCTAACAAAAAGAAAAATGAAACAGATTGAGGCAATGGCAGAAGGGGTAAAAGAAATTACAAAAGGTAATTTACAATATAGAATTCCAGAGAAGGGACAAGATGAATTAAGTTTGTTGGCTGTGAATATGAACCAGATGGCAAAAGAATTGTTTTCTAATATAGAAAAAGAAAGACGACTAGAAAAGCAAAAAAATGAATTGATTACAAACGTATCCCATGATTTACGAACACCTCTTACTTCTATTATGGGGTATTTACGATTGCTTCGTGATTCTAAATATGACAATAAAGAACAGCATGATGAATATACAAGAATTGCTTTTACGAAGTCGGAGCAGTTAAAGAATCTAATAGAAGATTTATTCGAGTATACGAAATTAACGAATGAAAAGGTCATATTAGAAAAGCAAGAAGTATGTATAAATGAACTTCTAGAGCAATTAATAGAAGAATTAGTACCACAGGCTGAAGAAGAAGGACTGACATTCATAAAGCATTTTCCTGAAGAGCGTGTGTATGCTGCGATTGATTCGGAGAAGATGGTCCGTGTGTTTGAAAATTTATTAATGAATGCGATTAAGTATAGCAAAGATAATGGAGAGATTAAAGTATCACTTCAAAGACAAAGACGTGATACCCAAATCATTGTGGCAAATTATAGTGAAGAGTTTACAAAAGAGGAATTGGCTAATTTATTCGAGCGTTTTTATAAGAAAGATCAATCGCGAAGTAGAGTGACAGAAGGGTCTGGGCTTGGTCTTGCAATTGCAAAAAGCATTGTAGAACTTCAGGGAGGTCAAATTCGAGCTCATTATGAAGATGGAGAAATTCAGTTTATCGTCTCATTACCTATTATGGAAGAAGAGTAAATGAAGTTGTTTTATTATGAAGAAAAAAGCTTACTTATAGAGGGTAAGTCTTTTTCTTCATTTTTTTAGAAAAACATATTGACGATTACTATAAAGAAGTGTATTATTATACGAGTCGCTGATAGCAACAACACAACACGCGACAAACGAAATGAAAAACTTAGTTGACATTGAAATACAAAAGTGTTAACATAAGGAAGTCGCAAATGAAGCGACAAACGAGTTCTCTGAAAACTGAACGAAACAAACAACGTGAAACGTCAATTTTTATTTATGATGCTAGACAAACTTTATT
>NZ_JAKUEH010000031.1:0-16692 GCF_022662815.1 Bacillus cereus group sp. BfR-BA-01492 | reverse complement strand
GGTTCGACCCCGGTCGGGACCGCCATTATATAAAGGCTCGGTAGCTCAGTCGGTAGAGCAGAGGACTGAAAATCCTCGTGTCGGCGGTTCGATTCCGTCCCGAGCCACCATGAAAATAAAATAAGCCGGCTTAGCTCAATTGGTAGAGCAACTGACTTGTAATCAGTAGGTTGGGGGTTCAAGTCCTCTAGCCGGCACCAGTAAGTTTCGGAGGGGTAGCGAAGTGGCTAAACGCGGCGGACTGTAAATCCGCTCCTTCGGGTTCGGCAGTTCGAATCTGCCCCCCTCCACCATTCATATAGGGGCATAGTTTAATGGTAGAACAGAGGTCTCCAAAACCTCCAATGTGGGTTCGATTCCTACTGCCCCTGCCAAATGAATATGGCGATTGTGGCGAAGTGGTTAACGCACCGGATTGTGGCTCCGGCATTCGTGGGTTCGATTCCCATCAGTCGCCCCATTTATTTTAAATATTTACAAGTCGATTAAAATATGATAAGATTTTTAATGTCTTAGCTGAAAATCATTGTAATCAATTTGTTGATTATAACATATAATGTATTAATCATTCGATGGGCTATAGCCAAGCGGTAAGGCAACGGACTTTGACTCCGTCATGCGCTGGTTCGAATCCAGCTAGCCCAGCCATTTTTGCGGAAGTAGTTCAGTGGTAGAATACAACCTTGCCAAGGTTGGGGTCGCGGGTTCGAATCCCGTCTTCCGCTCCAAATTGAATATGGCGGCATAGCCAAGTGGTAAGGCAGAGGTCTGCAAAACCTTTACCACCGGTTCGAATCCGGTTGCCGCCTTTTTTTATATGCCGATGTGGCGGAATTGGCAGACGCGCACGACTCAAAATCGTGTTCCTTCGGGAGTGTCGGTTCGACCCCGACCATCGGTATTGAATAACGTAGAAAAAGACTCTAACACTTTTGTTAGAGTTTTTTATTATGAGATAAAAGGATAATGTATTCCGCTATTTTAGAGCAGAAAGACTCGCAAGGAAGATAGGTAGGAATAATCAGTAGTGATGAAGAAAACGCTCACTGATTAAAGTTTCACTTTATTTCAGTGAGATAGCTATTATTGTTTGGGGGCCTTGCTTTCTGTAGAAGAAACTACATTTGTCTTACATATCTTCGGAGATAATGTTGCTGCTTATGTAACGAAATCTAGAGATCTTTCTTAAAATAACGATTTACTTTCTTTAATTACATAATAAATGGAAGAAGTGTTACATTCGCAATGAAGAATAAAATTAATGTATAATATATAATGTGAAATAAAAACTATGCGGGTTTTTGTTATGTTTATAATGAATGAATTATGAACTTTTTATACTTATTTTGAAAAAGTGTTGAAGAAATATTATATTTCATATTAATATTTCTTATGTAGATTTAAACGTGAAAGAGAGTGGAACAGAATGGGTCGTAAATGGAACAACATTAAAGACAAAAAAGCATCAAAAGATGCTAATACAAGCCGTGTATATGCAAAATTTGGACGTGAAATTTATGTGGCAGCAAAACAGGGTGAGCCAGATCCAGAATCAAACCAAGCGTTAAAAGTTGTATTAGAGCGTGCGAAAACATACAGTGTACCAAAATCAATTATTGATCGTGCAATTGAAAAAGCAAAAGGCGGTTCAGAGGAAAATTATGACGAGCTTCGTTATGAAGGGTTTGGTCCAAACGGCTCGATGATAATCGTAGATACACTTACAAACAACGTAAACCGTACTGCAGCGGACGTACGTGCTGCATTTAATAAAAACGGTGGGAACATGGGTGTAAATGGCTCTGTAGCATATATGTTTGATGCGACTGCTGTTATTGGACTTGAAGGAAAAACAGCAGATGAGGTACTTGAAATCTTGATGGAAGCAGATGTAGATGCGCGTGATATTTTAGAGGAAGAGGAATCTGTTATTATTTATGCTGAGCCAGATCAATTTCATGCAGTACAAGAAGCGCTTAAGGCTGCTGGTACTACTGAATTTACAGTTGCGGAACTTACAATGCTTGCACAAAATGATGTAGAACTTCCAGAAGAAGCACAAGCACAATTTGAAAAGTTAATTGATGCATTAGAAGATTTAGACGATGTACAACAAGTTTATCATAACGTTGATTTAGGTGAATAATATATGAGAAAAAGGCCTTTTGTTATTTTAGAACAAAAGGCCTTTTTTATATTCAAAAAGAACGGAAAGACTATAAAAGTATAAAATATTTTTAAGTTGATTAAAAGAACGTTTGTTCTTTATAATAAGTATGCACTTAGGATATAAAACGGCCAAGAAATACATTTGTATTCCGAAAAAATATATAGTAAATGGTATAATGAACAGATAAACATTTTATTCCATATGAATGTTGTTAAGAGTATGAACGGATGTTATAACTTACAAGATTGTAAGATAGGTGTAAGAGAAATCGATTGGATCTTTTTTTAGAAGACGATATTCTTAAATTAAGAATAATATATTCTGTATAGAAAAGAGGTGGGCACGATGAAAGAGCGCGTATTATCTAGAGTGAATTATCATCAAAAAATTTCATTCAATCCGATTACAAAGTTTTTATATAAAGCTATTATTTTATTATTATTACTAAGTTGTACTTTATTATTTATCGGAAATGTAATGATTGAACGTAGTGATATTAGCAAGCTACAAGTTCCTGCTAAATTAGAGATACCAAGCTCGTTGGCTCACGCATTTATTGCGACTGAGGATAAACGGTTTTATCATCATAATGGATTAGATTATATTGCGATTGTTCGAGCGTCTATTGAAAATATAAAAGCTGGTGGTATTGTACAAGGAGGAAGTACAATTACACAACAGTTATCTAAAAATGCTTTTTTATCTAATGAACGTACATTTTCTCGAAAATGGAAAGAAATTTTTTATACAAAAAAAATTGAGCGTACATTTACGAAAGATGAAATTTTGAAGTTATATGTGAGTAATATTTATTACGGAGAAGGTGCATGGGGAATTGAAAAAGCAGCAAAATTATATTTTGGTAAAAAGGTTAATAAACTAACATTAAGTGAAAGTGCAATGTTAGCTGCTGTTGTAAAGGCACCTGCATATTATTCACCTGCAAAAAATTACGATAAAGCTGTAGAACGAAGAAACGTAGTCTTAAAGTTAATGGAGCGAGAGGGATATATTAATCATAATCAATATGTGCAAGCGCTAAGTGAGAAACTTGTTATTCGTCACGATACAAAAACAGAGCATTCGATGAAAAAGACAGCGCGTAAAAAGCTTGTTAGTGAAAGGGAGTCCCAAGAGAGGGGCTTCTTTTTTATGAATAAAATATGAGCAGAAGAGACACAATATTGTCACATTTACTCTATTTTTAAAATTTATGTGAGCGTGTTCATTGCATGACTGATATAAGTATTGATATTATGTGTATTGTGTACAGCAATGTATACAGAATATGAAATTAAAGAGGAATGTATATGAAATCATCGAACAAAATCATGGTTCTTGGTATTGTTTTTTCTATTGCTGTCTTAATTGTTATTGGAACAATTGTGTACAGTATTATAAATGACAAAAAAGAAAAAGGAAATGAGATGTTTGCTTATTCTACTCAACAAACTTTAGGGAAAGAAGATGCTCCTGTGAAAGTTGTAGAATTTGGAGACTTCAAATGTCCAGCTTGTCGAACTTGGGATGCAACGGTATTCCCGCGTCTAAAAGAAGATTATATTAATAATGGAAAAGTGCAGTTTTATTTTATTAACTTCCCATTTATCGGAAAAGATTCTGAATTAGGTGCTGCAGCTGGTGAGGCAATTTATAAACAAGACCCAGATTCTTTCTGGAAATTCTATGATGAAATGTATCAAAGTCAGAAAAAAGATACTGAGGAATGGATTACAGAAGAACTGCTTCTTAATATAGTGAAGGAAAAACTTCCAAAAGTGAACGCAGAACAGTTTAAGAAAGATTTACACAGTAAAGAAATGAAAGAAAAAGTACGTAAAGATTTTGATCGTGCAGAAAAACTAAAAGTACAAGGTGCACCATCAGTATATGTAAACGGAAATCTTACAAATCCTGATTATGACAGTATGAAAAAGGAAATTGATAAAGAATTGAAAAAGTGATGAGGAGTCTCATCACTTTTTCGACTTTTTTCGATAAATTTCTTGCGCGTCTTTTCATTACATGCTATACTACTTTACATAAGTTATTGAAACAACTTATATATATTTTATTATTTGCGGGTGTAGTTTAGTGGTAAAACAAGAGCCTTCCAAGCTCTGGTCGAGAGTTCGATTCTCTTCACCCGCTCCAGCTATTATTTCGTATTTTTTATAATAACTTGTGATCAACGCAGTGTTTCGTTTCTAAGATAAACGAGGCATTGCGTTTTTTAATGTTTGGAAAAGAATATTTTATGCAAAAATAGAATGAACGAATATGATTATGAAATGAATTGCTAACCAACAGTAGATGATTCAATATATATTCATCGTAGAAGGAGGTAAAGCATGGATTTTGAGAAATTAAAGCAAGATGTAATAGCGTACAGTAAAACGATTGGAATCGATAAAATAGGGTTTGCAAGTGCTTCTCCTTTTGAGGAATTGAAGCAGCGTTTAATTCAGCAACAACAATTAAATTATCAATCTGGTTTTGAAGAACCTGATATTGAGAAGAGAACAAATCCACAGCTATTATTACCAGGGGCAAAATCAATTATTGCGATTGCATTAGCCTATCCATCAAAACTAAAAAATGCACCGCTAAGTAAGCGTGGAGAGAGACGTGGTATTTTTTGTCGCGCGTCTTGGGGTCAAGATTATCATCTTGTTTTACGAGATCGTTTGCAAAAGTTAGAGGCGTATTTAATCGAAAAATTACCTGGTATAGAAGTAAAATCAATGGTTGATACAGGAGAATTAAGTGATCGTGCTGTTTCAGAACGTGCTGGTATCGGATGGAGTGGAAAAAACTGCTCGATTATTACTCCAGAATTTGGTTCTTATGTATATTTAGGTGAAATGATCACGAATGTCCCGTTTCCTCCTGATCAGCCTATAGAAGATCAGTGTGGAAGTTGTACAAAATGCATTGATATTTGTCCAACTGGGGCTTTAGTACAAGGAGGACAATTAAATGCAAAGAAATGTATTGCTTTTTTAACACAGACAAAAGGGTTCTTGCCAGAAGAATATCGGGATAAGATAGGAAACAGAATATATGGATGCGATACATGTCAGACTGTCTGTCCAAAGAATAAAGGGAAAGACTTCCATAATCATCCCGAAATGGAACCAGATCCAGAATTAGTTAAACCGCTATTAATTCCGTTATTAACAATAAGTAACCGAGAGTTTAAAGAAAAATACGGGATAATGTCTGGATCATGGCGAGGAAAGAAACCGTTGCAGCGAAATGCAATTTTAGCGCTTGCTCATTTTAAAGAAACAGCAGCAGTACCGCATTTAATTGATGTGATGAAAGATGATCCAAGACCTGTTATACGAGGAACGGCGGCATGGGCTCTTGGGAAAATCGGCGGTGATGGAGTAGGCGTTGCCATTGAACGTGCAATGGAGCGTGAGAAGGATGAAGAAGTTCTTCATGAAATGAAGCGAGGACTTGAATTGCTGGCACAGAAAAAAGAGTAGATAATATTCCCCTGTTTCATATTGTAATATGGGGAGGGGAGAAAATGACTGTAAAATCTTATATTGAAAAACAAATACAACAATCTTTAGCATTTATAGTTGATAAAAGGGAACATGTAGATGGAATTTCTCCAGATTTATGGAAGGTATTACAGCGTAAACAAAACTTATTTCAAAAACGTGGCGCAAATATTGTAAAAGCAACAGCAGATATTTCTTTTATTCGGCAATTAAATAGTAAAGAGTATCAAGAAGTGGATTATCAAGTACATTTGAAATATTTCATTCTTCATAAAGAATTATTTTATATAGAAGAAGAACAAGTAACGCGGCGTATACGATTAAAAGGAAAGAAAATCGAAGAAGATAATGTCATTGAAGTGAAAGATAATTTTAGCAGTGATGGACCAATAGAACGTGAAAGAACAAAAGAAAAATTCGGATTCTATCAATACAATCGTCTTGAAGCGGTTAAGTATGCTGAACGTTGGTGGGATAATCGAAATCCAGTATACCGTAATTTTCCTGATAATTGTACAAATTTTGTTTCCCAATGCCTTCATGCAGGGGAAATACCGATGACAGGGTATCCTAACATTCGTAAAGGTTGGTGGCAAAGGGGAAATCAATGGAGCTGGAGCTGGGCAGTTGCTCATTCATTTTATTGGTATTTATCAGGATCGACAACAGGTTTGAGAGCTAAGTCGGTAGAAAAACCAGAAGATCTTATACTTGGGGATATAATTGCTTATGACTTCGAGAATGATGGAAGATGGAATCATACGACGATTGTAGTGGCAAAAGATGCAGATGGAATGCCGCTTGTCAATGCTCATTCAGCCAATAGCCGGCATCGTTACTGGAATTATGAAGATTCTAGTAAGTATACACCGCAAATGAAGTATAAATTTTTTCATATTATTAATGGGTAGAGATTTTTCATTCAAGTGGTATAATACGTAGTAGAGAAAAAATTGAGGTGAATATTCCGTGGGAGTAAATGTTGTTTTATATCAACCAGAAATTCCAGCAAATACAGGAAATATAGCACGTACGTGTGCAGCAACTGGAGCTGGGCTACATTTAATTAGACCGCTTGGATTTTCAACAGATGATAAAATGTTGAAGCGCGCTGGTTTAGATTATTGGGAGCATGTAAAAATTACGTACTATGATTCAATCGAAGAGTTTTATGAAAAAAATCACGATGGTGAATTTTTCTATTTAACAAAGTATGGTGAAAAGGCACATACAGCGTTTGATTATAGTAATCCAGAGAAAAATTATTATTTTGTATTTGGAAGAGAAACAAATGGCTTACCAGCAAATGTCATTCAAGAAAACTTTGACCATTGTTTGCGCATTCCAATGACAGATAAAGTTCGCTCATTAAATTTATCAAATACAGCAGCTATTTTAGTCTATGAAGCTTTTCGTCAACAAAATTATCCAGGTTTAGATGAAAAGATTGTGTACTAAAAGTCGTCACTTGACGACTTTTTTATAGAAAAAAATATGTATTTATACGTTTTGAAACGAGATGTATCATTTGCGCAAGGTTATTATTTTTTCTGTTCAAGATGTAGAAAAGTGATGTGCTTAGGCACATCACTTTTTGTTTGTTCCTGGCTTATTATTATACCCAGCTGTAAAAATAGCAGTAAGAAATGCAAGTGAAACGCCTAAAATTAATAATAATTTCATGTTACGTTCCCCCCTCTCTTTTCGTTTATAAATTCACTCTTTCGTTATGTAGTATTCTTTGAAGTGAAGAAGGGATTAAATTCAGACGAATAAAGAGATGTGTTCCCTAATACCTTTATTATACAGAATTTTCTTAGTATTTTGGGTGGATTTTTTTAGATGATAAGATATTTCATTTTGATTTAAAGAATGTTTAGGGACATCCTCGCATACCTTTTATAATAATCCGATTGAACAAGGAGATGGGGGAGGAGCTATAATGGATATTCTAAAAAAGATTGAACAGCACCGAGAATCAGAGGAACGTTTAAAGTGGGAAGGTACGTTTGCGGAGTATTTGGATCTTGTAAAAGAAAAACCATGGGTGGCCCAAACAGCACACTCTCGCATTTATAATATGATTAAAGATGCTGGCATTGAAGAGGTAGATGGGAGAAAAAGATATAATTTCTTCAGCAATCAACTTTTTGGATTAGAGGATGCTTTAGAACGTCTTGTGGAGGAATATTTTCATCCATCAGCAAAACGTCTAGATGTTAGAAAGCGAATTTTATTATTAATGGGACCTGTTAGTGGTGGGAAATCGACATTAGTTACGATGTTAAAAAGAGGATTAGAAACCTATTCACGTACAGAGCGTGGAGCTATTTTTGCTATTAAAGGTTGCCCAATGCATGAAGATCCTCTCCATTTAATCCCGCATCATTTACGAGATGCTTTCTTTGAGGAATATGGCGTAAGGATTGAAGGGAATTTATCACCGTTAAATATGATGAGGTTAGAACAGGAGTATGGTGGAAGGATAGAAGATGTAATGGTTGAGCGCATTTTCTTCTCAGAGGACCGTCGTACAGGAATTGGAACATTTAGTCCATCGGATCCAAAGTCACAAGATATTGCTGATTTAACAGGAAGTCTGGATTTCTCTACAATTGCTGAATATGGTTCAGAATCGGACCCGCGTGCTTATCGCTTTGATGGGGAGTTAAATAAAGCGAACCGAGGAATGATGGAATTTCAAGAGATGTTAAAGTGCGATGAAAAGTTTTTATGGCACTTATTATCTCTCACACAAGAGGGGAATTTCAAGGCAGGCAGATTTGCACTTATTTCAGCAGATGAATTAATTGTAGCTCATACAAACGAAACAGAGTATCGCTCCTTTATCGCAAATAAGAAAAATGAAGCATTGCATTCGAGAATTATTGTTATGCCAGTACCATATAACTTACGGGTAAGCGAAGAGGAACATATTTATGAAAAGATGATTCGCGAAAGCGATGTATCCGATGTGCATATTGCCCCTCATACACTTCGAGTCGCAGCGATGTTTACTATTTTAACTCGATTAAAAGATCCAAAGCGTCCAGATATTGATCTCATTAAAAAGATGCGTTTATATGATGGTGAAATGGTAGAAGGGTATAATTCGATTGATGTGGAAGAATTACAGCGTGAATATCAAGATGAAGGAATGAGCGGTATCGATCCTCGATATGTGATTAATAGAATTTCTTCTACAATTATTCGAAAAGAAGTTCCATCTATTAACGCACTTGATGTATTACGCTCTTTAAAAGACGGATTAGATCAGCATCCATCTATTAGTAATGAAGATAGAGAACGTTATATGAATTTTATTTCATTAGCGCGAAAAGAGTATGATGAGATTGCGAAGAAAGAAGTGCAGAAGGCATTTGTGTATTCGTACGAAGAATCAGCTAAGACACTTATGGATAATTATTTAGATAATGTCGAAGCGTATTGCAATAAATCGAAATTACGTGATCCATTAACGGGCGAAGAAATGAGTCCAGATGAAAAACTAATGCGTTCTATCGAAGAACAAATTGGTATTTCCGAAAACGCTAAAAAAGCATTCCGTGAAGAAATTTTAATTCGTATCTCAGCTTATGCGCGTAAAGGAAAACGCTTTGACTATAATTCACATGAACGTCTTCGTGAAGCAATACAGAAAAAACTGTTTGCGGATCTGAAAGATGTGGTGAAAATTACGACATCAACGAAAACGCCTGATGAAAATCAACTCAAGAAAATTAATGATGTTGTAGCACGCTTAATCGATGAACATGGATACAACTCTTCGTCTGCTAATGAATTGTTACGTTATGTGGGCAGTTTATTGAATCGATAATATGATAATAGAACGCTGTCTCTTTCTAGAATGGAGACGGCGTTTTTATATCGTATGAGAGTATGGTCTACAAATAGCTAAAGCAAGAGATAGGAACTCCAAATGAAGAAATAAGGCTTGTCCAATATAATAAATTAAGATGCAATTTCATGAATTTATTGTCAATTATTTTTACAATATGCATATGATAGAGTAACCAACCATTCATACAGAAAAAAGCCAACACAATATAATATGTTGCAAGGCACAAAAGTGTGCAACAATGCATTGTGTTTATTTCGTATCTCTTGGCTGTATGTTCACGATTATGGATTGCGTATCAAATTTTTTGTTGGGAATGTTCGGGATAGGATGTAATCATGATTTGAGAAGAAATGTTCATGAGCAGTTTTGCATTGTAATTTGAATTCTACTGTTTTGAGCAGTATGAAGAAAAAACTAATAAGGAGGGAAAGGAATGAGCGAAGAGACTAAACATAATTACACAATTTCACAGGAAAACTGGTCCCTCCATCGCAAAGGATATGACGACCAACAACGCCATCAAGAAAAAGTACAAGAGGCAATTAAAAATAACTTGCCAGATCTTGTAACAGAAGAAAGTATTATAATGTCTAATGGTAGGGATGTTGTCAAAATACCAATTCGTTCTTTAGATGAATATAAAATTAGATATAACTATGATAAAAATAAACATGTTGGGCAAGGAAATGGTGATAGTAAAGTTGGCGATGTCGTTGCACGAGACGGCTCTGGTGGTCAAAAGCAGAAGGGACCAGGAAAAGGGCAAGGCGCAGGAGATGTAGCCGGAGAGGATTATTATGAAGCGGAAGTATCTATTTTAGAATTGGAGCAAGCTTTTTTCAAAGAGTTAGAATTACCTAATTTAAAGAGAAAAGAAATGGATGAAAATCGGCTTGAGCATATTGAATTTAATGATATTAGAAAGACGGGATTATGGGGAAATATTGATAAGAAACGAACAATGATTTCAGCGTATAAACGAAATGCAATGAAAGGAAAACCATCGTTCCATCCAATCTATCAAGAAGACTTGAAGTTTCGAACATGGAATGAAGTGTTAAAACCAGAATCAAAAGCAGTTGTATTAGCAATGATGGATACAAGTGGATCGATGGGAATTTGGGAAAAATATATGGCACGAAGCTTTTTCTTTTGGATGACAAGATTTTTACGTACAAAGTATGAAACAGTGGATATTGAATTTATCGCACATCATACAGAAGCGAAAGTAGTAACGGAGGAAGAATTTTTCTCCAAAGGCGAAAGCGGTGGTACAATATGTTCTTCTGTTTATAGAAAAGCACTTGAGCTTATAGATGGAAAGTATTCGCCGGAACGCTATAATATTTATCCATTTCATTTTTCTGATGGGGATAACTTAACATCCGATAATGCTCGTTGCGTCAAGCTTGTGCAGGAATTGATGAAGGTATGTAATATGTTTGGGTATGGGGAAGTGAACCAGTACAACACTTCACCATATACCCAAACATATTTTTTGTTTAAAAGATTAAGAAGGTATAAAAATGCTTCAATTTTTGAAAAGGATGTATATCTAAGTTTAGAGGTGTAAGAGGTTCTTTTTATATCAATCAGAGCATAAATTTTCTTATTAGATTACTCCTTGAATTCTTAAAGTAATTTCAGCTATTATAATAGAACCTAAAAATGTCCCTAAAAAAACAAATATTCCTACGATAATACTACGTAATCCTAATTTAGAAAAAGTAACCCAATTTCTACCTACTGAAATACCCGCATATGCTAGAACGGGGGTAGCTAAAGAGAGAATATTTATTTTTGAAGTCCAATTTACAATATAAGAAGAAAATGGAAACCAAGGAACTGTAATTAATATACCGACAAGGCCTATATAGCCAACTGCTGGAATCTTTAAAGGAACTATTTTTTCTAAGAAGAAACCTATTGAAGAAATAGTAATTAAAATTAACATACCCATAATAGATTGTTGAGGTGGTACATTGAAGCTAATCCAGTTTGCAATTATAGACATAAAACCGATAATACATAATAAGAGAGAGGATTTAAATATTGTTGACATCAGATTTTTCCTCCTTAACCACTGAACTTTTTTTCTTCATTCGTCGTTTATCTAATAGATTATATGTTTTTTCAGTTAAAGGTAAACTAATCAACATACTTACATATAATCCAGTAGATAAAGAAATCAAATTACTAGCACCTGCAAAAGCTATAATCTCATCTTGTAAGGAAGGAAATGAGGCAACTAATGCACCTGAAGAAGCTGCCATCATACTTCCACTTCCTATACCTGAAGCCATCGCTAAAGAATAAGGATGAAAAATTTTAAAAGTTGCTAATAATCCTGCTAACAATCCAAAAAATAAGGCACCAAAAAACGTTCCAAAAATGTAAATTGCCATTACCCCATGACCTTCAGGAGAATTAAAACCATACTTATTCGTAATTAATCCTACATTAGGCTCTCTGCCAATAGAATGAGTCATTCCGATAGCTTCACGTTTAAAGCCGAGTAGCATAGCTATAGGAAGAGCTAAAATAATAGTACCTATGTGACCTAGTTCTTGCAATAATAGAGCGGGACCTGCACTTAATAGTACTTGCAACTGTGGTCCAATCACAACGCCTGTTTTTGCAATGGTTAAAGTAACTCCAGTAACAATTATAGGTTCTAAGTTTTTAGCATGTTCTTTTTGAATAAGAGGTGAAAAGTATAAGAGAAGTCCTATTAAAAATGCATAAAGCATAGGTAATAACAATATAATTCCAATTCCTAACTTAATATTAAACGGCCCTATAAATTCAGTGAGAAGCACAATACAAAAAACTAAAGCATGTAATTTCCAGTTTTTAAATAAATGTTTTACTTGTTTGTCATCCATATTTTTTCCTCCCTCAATATCTTGTTTTGAAAATGGTATTTTGTTACAATTTAAGAAATGTATAGAAATGGGGTGGGGTTTTGTATATTCAAGTATTCTTAGTAGGACTCTTAGCAGCTATGTCACCAGGGCCAGATTTTTTTATTGTCATGAAAAATAGTCTGGATTTTGGATCTCGTACAGGTATTGCTACTGCAATAGGTATAGCTTTAGCTCTCGTTATACATATTACCTATACCATACTTGGATTTGCAGTAATACTTCAGAAATATCCTGCGATATTTATAATTATTCAGTTATTAGGGGCAGCATATCTAATTTGGTTAGGATGGAATGCCATCCGGTCAACTTCTAAAGAAACAAATGAAATTACCAAAGATTTAAAGAATGAAAAAGTTTCAAAAAATCTTTTTCAAGCATTTAAAGAGGGATTTCTTTGTAATGTTCTAAATCCTAAATCTGCTTTGTTTTTTTTAAGTATATTCTCTCAATTTATTTCTACTAATACGCCTGATTGGATACGCTGGGTATATGGAGTTGAAATTATTTTCGCAGTAGGATTATGGTTTGTGGTATTGGCAACAATAATATCTTACAGAAAATTCAGATTATTTTACCAAAGGTATTCTTTTTGGTTCGATCGTTTCCTAGGTACTGTAATTATTTTATTTGCTTTAAAAATTATTTTTTCAGTTGTAAAATCAGCATAGGCCTTCTCAATAAAAGAGGGCCTATGTTTTATTAAATTAAGACCAAAAAACTATATCTTTATTTGGCATTAAACCTGCAAAAGAACTAACAGTAATACGGTCCTCACTACCACTTGCTTTTTGAACTTCGTGATAATTTTGAGGATTAAAAAACACTAATTCTCCTTGTTTCGGTGTAATTCTAATACATTCTGCATTTTTAACAGCTTCATAATCGTATGCATAACTATCTTTTAATTTATAAAAATCTTCATCAGATTTTTTCCAAGGACGATTATAGACTACTGTAGAACCTCCATTAGCACTTGGCTGTAAATAAATATTCCAAGCTAGTTGAGCATTGATTTTACCTATAGTCCATTCAGGGAATAAGCCGTCTAGTCCTCCAGCCCAATCAACATGAATCAAGGCACGGTCCATAACACGTACAAGTCCTGCAAAATATGTATCCCCGGTTTCTTCTTCTATGGCAAAGTCTACATTGTGTGGCCAAGCATCCCCAACGAATCTCATTACTTTTTTAGCTAAATCTCCAGAATCTCTAAAAATAGATTCTCTTGCTTGGTTTGCTATAACTGCTTTTTTAAAGTATTCCTTTTTCCTTTCTATGCTGAATCTATGTTCAAATTGAGTGGTTCCTATTTTTCCAATTTTAGGATATACACCTTCATAATAATTTACTCCATATTCTTTAATGCCATTTAAAGCTTTTTCGCAAATTTCTTTCGATATAAAATTAGGAATTCTAATTGCACCGATATTTCCTTTGAATAAATCTTCCAGTAGTTCTACAGATAATTTCTGCGTTTCTTCTATGCCCCAAGTTTTAACAATAACCATTATAAAATTACCTCCTAAAATATAACATTTTTTACATTTAATAGTTTATCATGCGGAGTTATATTTTAACAATATTTTTTATACATCATTAATAATCAGTTCAAATCTCCTTTTTCCTTTGCCTTTAGATTTATTAGATATTATTTGAAAGGAACCTATTTCTTTAGTTTCAGAAACATGAGTACCATTACATGGTTGTTCATCTAAATTTTCTATTTCTATGAGGCGAATATTCTTTATATTATTAGGAATAAGACTAAGAACAGTTTTAATTTTTCCATCTAAATTTGTTCCTTCACATCGATTAATAATTCGGGACTTAATTTGATGGTTATCTTGAATAATTTCATTAACACATTTTTCAATATTCTGAAATTCATTGTCAGAAAGTTGTGCATTAAACTGTATATCAATTCTAGCTCGATTTTCAAAGATTTGATTTCCGAGAGTTAATGCATCATACTCGTTATAAAGATAACCAGCAAAAACATGTAGCAAGGAATGATAGCGCATAAACTTATATCTTCGATTCCAATCCAATACTAGTTCAACTGGTCCATATTGTAACTTTTCTGAATTGTTAATATAGTGAATAATCTCGTTATCAATTCTTTCAACCTTATTAACTGGAAAAATAATTTTATTCTGCTTTAAATATCCAATATCACAAGGTTGTCCACCGCCAGTGGGATAAAATATGGTTTTATCTAATATTATTTTTTCATTTTCTATATTTTTAATTATAGAAAACCCCTGTTTTATGTAAGTATTCTCTAAAAAAAGTTCTTTTGACATATATAAGCCTCCTTTTTGTTATTATTTTACCATTTTTGTTATATAATTGAAAATGATTCTGGAAAGGGGGAGATTTTAATGATTTGTATAAATAACATTCGATTAATTATAGGGGATAACTTGGAAACTATTGAAACTGGCTTTATAGTTTTTAATCAAGAGCGTATTATTGAAGTATCGAATAAACCTTTATTAAATTTACCTACTGAATGTCAGATGGTTGATGGAACAGGCTTGACGGCATTACCTGGATTAATCGATGCTCATGTTCATTTAGGAATGGATTGTTCGCCAGATCCATTTTTCAGTATGAGTCATACAGATGATACCACAATTGCTTATCGTGCTTATAAACAAGGTATTCAATTTCTTGAATCTGGAATTACAACCGTACGAAATTTAGGAACTAGAAATAATATTGATATTCAATATAGAGATTCTATTCAAAAAAATATAATAGATGGACCACGCGTATTTGCTTCAGGTAACCCCATTATTATTACGGGGGGACATGGACAAGCAATGGGAATTGAGGTTGATGGAGTTGATGAGATACGAAAAGCATCTAGAAGTCAAATAAAAGCTGGTGCTGACTTACTAAAATTAATGGCTACGGGTGGTGTTTTAACAAAAGGAAATAAACCTGCCTCAGTACAATTAAATATCGATGAGTTAAAATGTGCTTGTCAAGAGGCTAAGAATGCTAATATAGCTACAGCTGCTCATGCAATAGGAATAGAAGGTGTTAAAAATGCTATAAGAGCAGGTGTTCATACGATAGAGCACGGTTACTATCTAGATAATGAATCGATTCAAATGATGATTAACCAAGATGTGTATTTGATTCCAACTCTTTTGGCACCTATATTAATTTTAAATAATCCAAATCAGATTCCACAACATATGTTAGACAAATTAGAAGATATTGAGGTACATCATAGAAAAAGTTTCCGTAGTGCTTTGAGTCAAGGTGTAAAAATTGCTGTGGGTACTGATGCGGGTACTCCATATAATTTCCCAGGCCAAATAGTAGATGAAATGAAGATTATGGTAGATGAAGGTATGAGTAATTTACAAGCGATTCAGGCGGCAACTAGTGTAGGTGCTGCTTGTTTGAAAATTGATTCTCTAACTGGAACATTAGAAAAAGGAAAGTGGGCAGATATTCTTATAGTTGAAGGGAATCCATTAGAGAATATATTGGATTTGAAAAATGTGAAACAAGTATTTAAAGCTGGCAAACCATGTTTAAATACATATGAGAATATAACACATTTTGCGTAAATGAATAAATGGTGGATTAGAAATGAATTTGAAGTAATGAAGAAAAAATTACTAAAGATAGGCTAGATCTAAAATATAATTATAGCCAGTTTAATACGTTTAACAATAGGAGGTTAATTGGATATTTTGAAAAAAATAAAGAGTTGATTCTGACAAGAAATTTTAAAGAGAATCTATCGCTATTCTCCCTAGGTAGAAAAGAAGATGATAGGGGATAAATAATAAAAAAACTAGGCCATAATTACTTGTATTTTAAGAAAAGTGTAGCCTAGTTTTTTATTTTATCTGTTCTATATTCTAGTATATAATTCGATTACAAATTCATCTTTTCTTTGCCAGATTTTTTTTTCTTAAATATGTAGCCTTTTCAAGCACTGACTTGAGAAGACGATTTTTCTTTTCTATATCATTCGTTGCATAATAAGCCTCTAAAACATTTTTGATTCTCGGAACAAATTCATGTATATGTTTTTCTTTTTCTAATATCTTTTTAATTTCATGTTTAAGCTCTTCAATTGCTTTTTGCGTAGTCTTCAATCGTACAGCAATAGATTTTTGCCTCTCTAAGAATGTGTCAACATCATATACACCTTTTTCTAAAAAATCATGGAGATTGCTTTTTTGTTTTTGC
>NZ_JAKUEH010000030.1:0-16768 GCF_022662815.1 Bacillus cereus group sp. BfR-BA-01492 | reverse complement strand
CGTGTCTCAGTCCCAGTGTGGCCGATCACCCTCTCAGGTCGGCTACGCATCGTTGCCTTGGTGAGCCGTTACCTCACCAACTAGCTAATGCGACGCGGGTCCATCCATAAGTGACAGCCGAAGCCGCCTTTCAATCTCACGCCATGCAGCGCAAAATATTATCCGGTATTAGCCCCGGTTTCCCGGAGTTATCCCAGTCTTATGGGCAGGTTACCCACGTGTTACTCACCCGTCCGCCGCTAACTTCTTAAGAGCAAGCTCTTAATCGGTTCGCTCGACTTGCATGTATTAGGCACGCCGCCAGCGTTCATCCTGAGCCAGGATCAAACTCTCCAATAAAGTTTGTCTAGCATCATAAATAAAAATTGACGTTTCACGTTGTTTGTTTCGTTCAGTTTTCAAAGAACTCGTTCGCCGCTTCATTAGCGACTCCCTTATGTTAGCATCTCTTCTTTTCGATGTCAACTAAGTTTTTTATTTCTTTTTCCGCTTTCTGCGTGTTCCGCATCAGCGACGGTTATTAATATATCATGTTAAAATATGAAATGCAATATCTTTTTTATTTTTTTTTATTAAAAGAGCGAATTCCCTCTTTTCACTTCATATAATGAAGCAATACCTCCCTTATTACACGCAGATTTATTACTTATAAAAATAAATAGGTGATAGCTATATCACAGGAAACGAAATTATAAGGAGGAATACATATGGACTATGCAGATTTATTAATAAAGCTAGGTCTATCCGCTGTATTAGGATTTGCAATTGGCTTAGAACGAGAACTAAAAAGAAAACCACTCGGATTAAAAACTTGCTTAGTTATTTCTATTATTAGCTGTCTTCTTACCATCGTTTCCATTAAAGCTGCTTATCATTTACCTCATACGGATCATCTCAATATGGATCCATTGCGGCTTGCCGCTCAAATTGTTTCAGGGATTGGTTTTTTAGGTGCTGGCGTTATTTTACGAAGAGGAAATGACAGCATTGCAGGATTGACTACTGCCGCCATGATTTGGGGAGCTTCTGGTATTGGAATTGCAGTTGGAGCTGGTTTTTATATCGAAGCAGTTTTCGGCATGTTCTTTCTTATGATAAGCGTCGAATTAATTCCTTTAACAATGCAATTTTTAGGACCTAGATCATTACGACAACGAGATATCGCTGTTAAACTTGTTGTGCGCAATATGAATAATATTTCAACTGTTATCGAAGAAATTAAAGCTATGGATATAAAAGTAAAGAATATGAAACTAAAAACATTAGAAAATGGCTCACACCTGTTACAGGTAAAACTATCCGTGGATCAAAAAACACATACAACCGATGTTTACTACACCTTACAACACCTCGATAGCGTTCAACAAACAGAAGTTGAAAGTATTTAAATACCTCCTACCGACTTTTTTTATAATTTTTTTGTCACTATACAGAATCGAAAAGAAGATCACTATCTATACGTGGTAGATGGTGATCTTCTTTATTATTTTTTAGGTGTTTTTCTTTTTTTCATAATGGTAACAATGATTATAGCTTTATATGAAGGAGGAGTAATATTTTGAAATCACCAGCAAACCTAATAGACACCTTTCGTGATTCTATTATTTTTCGATTAATTTGTTTTATTGTTATACTCACTACAGGTTTTGGCTTTATCATATATAAACTAGAACCTGCATATTTTTCTACATGGTTAGATGGTATATGGTGGTCTCTCGTTACAATTTTTACCGTTGGTTACGGTGACTATGTCCCTCATACATCTATAGGAAAAATAGTCGGTATGCTTTTAATTTTATTAGGGACAGGCTTTTGCTCTTATTTTATGATTTTATTCGCTACAGAAATGATGAATAAGCAATATATGAAGATTACAGGAGAGGAAGCAGCTTCTTCTAATGGTCATATGATTATTATAGGTTGGAATGAAAGAGCAAAACAAGTTGTAAGTCAGATGTCTACATTAAATCCAAATCTGGATATTGTCTTAGTAGATGAAACACTTTCCTTGCTCCCAAAGCCATTCCATCATCTAGAATTTATTAAAGGATGCCCACATCACGATGAAACTTTGTTAAAAGCCAATATAAAAACAGCACATACCATTTTAATAACAGCAGATAAAGAAAAAAATGAAACTTTAGCGGATACGCAATCTATTTTAAACATTTTAACCGCAAAAGGATTAAATCCACATATTCATTGCATTGCTGAACTCTTAACCTCAGAACAAATTCAAAATGCAACAAGAGCAGGAGCAACGGAAATTATAGAAGGAAACAAATTAACAAGCTATGTTTTTACTGCTTCTCTTTTATTCCCATCTATTTCAGGGGTATTGTTCACGCTCTATAACGAACTCTCAGAAAGTAAATTACAGTTAATGCAGGTGCCACCATCATATGTTGGAAAAACATTTGAAGAATGTAGCCATTTCCTTTTAAAACAAAATATTCTGTTGCTGGGTGTAAAGCGCGATGAACAATTTCATATTAATCCTGTTCGCACATTAGTGATTCTTAAGAGTGACATTTTGATTGTCATTCATCATTGATAAGATGTCTTTCTATTTCTTGTACGAATACTTTACCAATCTCGATATACTTTCTTTTTATATGCCCATCAGCATCTTTCGGTTCCGTAAATTGATCTAATCCGCTTGTTCCAGCTACCAACGTGTTTACTTGATCATCTAGTTCGTCTTGATACACATGCGAAAGAAGATAAGGTGTTCCAAGACGAACGACTACACCTGGCACATCAAGCTCTCCTTTCACAGCTGTAAATGGCAATCTTAAAAATTGATATCCATCTTCCTCATCCAGCTTGTAATCGAAGCACCCTTTATCATACTCCCAATTTCCACCTATATTGTAGCCAAGCGGCTTTAACGTTTCCTCTAATTGATAAAGAGCATATATACGACCTTCTAAATCGGATTGAATCGGAATCATATCATTCACCCTTCTCACACATTTTTCATTAGCATACCCGTTCTAATAAGAATATATTGGTGATTCATACCGTCAAAAAATAAAAAACTGTTGGGGCATGCCCCAACAGTTTTTTTATTTTAAACGTTCTTCTAATTCTGCTTTTAGTTCTTCGAATCCTGGTTTTCCAAGTAAAGCAAACATATTTTTCTTATATGCTTCAACACCTGGTTGATCAAATGGATTTACGCCTAATAGATAGCCACTCATCGCACATGCTTTTTCGAAGAAATATACAAGATAACCGAATGTATACTCATTTAATTCTGGAATATTAACGATTAAGTTTGGTACTCCGCCATCACTATGTGCTAATAATGTACCTTCGTACGCTTTTGTGTTTACGAAGTCCACCGTTTTCCCAGCAAGATAGTTTAAACCATCTAAATCGCTCTCATCTAATTCAATTGTTAGTTCATGTGTAGATTTACCTACTTTTAGAACTGTTTCAAATAAGTCACGACGTCCTTCTTGGATGTATTGACCTAATGAGTGTAAGTCAGTAGAGAAGTTTGCTGAAGATGGGAAAATACCTTTTTGATCTTTCCCTTCGCTTTCACCAAACAGTTGTTTCCACCACTCAGCGAAATATTGAAGTGCTGGTTCATAGTTAACAAGCATTTCAATCGTTTTCCCTTTATTATATAAAGCGTTGCGTACAACCGCATATTGATAAGCTGGGTTTTCTTCCAGTTCTGATTTTGCAAAATCATTGCAACCAGCAGCTGCCCCTTGCATCATTTCTTCAATGTTTAAACCACTAACAGCGATTGGCAATAATCCAACTGGTGTTAATACAGAGAAGCGTCCACCAACATCATCTGGAATTACGAATGTTTCGTAACCTTCTTCATCAGCTAATGTTTTTAAAGCACCACGCGCTTTATCTGTCGTTGCATAAATACGTTTACGCGCTTCTTCTTTTCCGTATTTGTCTTCTAATAATTTACGGAATAAACGGAATGCAATTGCAGGTTCTGTTGTTGTACCTGATTTGGAAATTACGTTAATAGAGAAGTCTTTGCCTTCTAGTACATCCATTAAATCTTTCATATAAGTGGAGCTAATGTTTTGTCCAACAAATAGCACTTGTGGAGTTTTACGTTGTTCTTTAGAAAGCGTATTGTAGAAAGAATGGTTTAACATTTCAATTGCTGCACGTGCTCCTAAGTAAGAACCACCAATACCGATAACAAGTAAAATGTCAGAGTCATTTTTAATTTTTTCAGCACATTTTTGAATGCGAATAAATTCTTCTTTATCATACGCAAGGGGAAGGTCTACCCATCCGAGGAAATCGTTCCCAGCCCCAGTTTTTTCATGGATTGCATGATGTGATACCTTTACTGCATCACGTAAATAAGTTAACTCGTGTTCACTGATGAACGATAACGCTTTAGAGTAATCGAACGTTACATGTGTGCTCATCTTTTTCCCTCCAATTATGTATATGTATTTCTGTATTCACTTTAGCGAAACTAAAGTTGTAAATCAAGCGATTGACGAATTGTAAACGTAACCAATCATTATTTTTTGAAAAATGTTCATTTTTCGTATAAAAACCCGTATTTATGGGTATAGATGTATGCACATCATACACTATATATTTTTTATGTATAAAAACAACAAAAGAAAACCATTCTATAAACGAGTTAAATCGCATAAAGATTTACTCATGTTCTACATTTAAGGAGGGCTATTTAAGATGAGTACTTTACAACGAATCGCCTTAGTATTCACTGTAATCGGTGCCGTCAACTGGGGACTTATTGGATTTTTTCAATTTGACTTAGTAGCAGCTATTTTTGGCGGACAAAACTCTGCTCTCGCAAGAATTATTTATGGCATTGTCGGTATTTCTGGGCTCATCAATCTCGGGTTATTGTTTAAACCATCTGAAAATCTAGGTACACACCCAGAAACGCATGAAATTCGATAATCAGTATGTCATTCTTCCCATCCGACATACGAATATGATTGCTTGCAATCATATTTGCTAAATATATATCATAACAAAGTAAAAGAGGAATGCTTATGAGCGTTCCTCTTTTACTTTGTTATATCCGATTCTTCTATCCACTCTATTAGCTTCTCACGCAATGTATGAAATCCTTTTGCAGATGGATTAGGCACAAGAACTTTTCCTTGTTTTCTTTTTGCCGCTTTTAATGATAAACTCATCTTTTTGTGTTCTTCATCAACGGAAAGTACTTTTACTTCTACTGTATCTCCGATTTTTAAATAGTCATGAACATCTTTTACATAACCATTTGTAATTTCAGATATATGCACAAGACCTTGCGTTTCATCATCCAATGCTACAAATGCGCCGTAATCTTGAATTCCAGTCACTTTCCCTTTTACAATCACTCCTGTTGTATATTGTTCTGACATATGAAACACTCCCATACGTTTACCATTTTTCCTGCTACGATTCCGTAGCTAAGCATCCACTGAGAACTTGTAAAGAATATACAGATGCTACTAACTTTACATAATTGATTAGCGAAATCTGAACTGAGAAACTTTTCCTTGTATTAGTAAATTATACCACTACCTCTTCTCTCATTCAAAATTCATGAAAAAATCTCCTCTAATACGTATATTTTTCAAATATTGGGATAGAATACTAACACATGGCTTTCTAGTATTCCCCCCCTTTTATGGACAAAACGTATTCTGTTTTGTCCTTTTTTTATTCTCCACAAAACGTTTCATTCTGTTCATCGCTTCCATAAGTTGCTCAAGTGAAGTCGCATAAGAACAACGAATAAAACCTTCACCACTTTCACCAAACACACTACCTGGTACAACCGCTACTTTTTCTTCTATCAATAATTGCTCGGCAAATACTGCTGAAGACAATCCTGTTGAAGAAATAGAAGGAAATACATAAAACGCACCGCCTGGTACATAACATGTTAATCCCATCTCATTTAACGATTGCGTCATAAAGTTGCGACGCTTCTTGTAACTTTCTCTCATTCGAATGACTTCATCATTCCCAGACCGAAGCGCTTCGAGCGCAGCAAACTGTGACATTGTCGGCGCGCACATCATAGCATATTGATGAATTTTCAACATGAGTGATGAAAAGTGAGTAGGAGCTGCAATCATCCCAAGACGCCAGCCTGTCATTGCAAACCCTTTTGAAAATCCAGAAATTAAAATCGTATGATCTCTCATATTTTTTATGCTAGCAAAACTTGTATACGCTTCATCGTAGACAAGCTCCGCATAAATTTCATCTGATAGAACAATTAAATTATATTTTTCTACAATTGCTGCTAACTTTTCTAATTCGGCCTTATTTAAAAGCGCCCCTGTTGGGTTATTTGGTGAACAAAGCAAAATTGCTTTCGTCTTTGTTGTAATCGCTGCTTCAATTTGTTCTGGCTGTACTTTAAATGCGTTCTCTAAAGATGTTGTAACCGGTATTGGAACGCCCCCTGCCAATGTAACAAGTGGTGCATATGACACAAAACTCGGTTCTATAATAATCACTTCGTCACCAGGATTCACAATCGCACGCATGGCCACATCTAGCGCTTGGCTTGCTCCAACTGTCACAATAATTTCGTCATTTGGATTATAAGAAACTTCAAATTGTTTTTTTAGATACTTTGCTATTTCTTGACGCAGTTCTAATAATCCTGCATTTGCCGTGTATGCTGTATACCCTTCTTCTAACGAGCGAATACAGGCTTGCCTTACATTCCACGGTGTCACAAAGTCAGGTTCTCCAACGCCAAGTGAAATAACACCTTTCATTCCTGCTGCTAAATCAAAGAACTTTCGAATGCCCGATGGCTGTAAAGATTCTGCTGCTCTAGATAGTTCAAACTGTTTCATGGTGTCACCACAATTCGTTTATCATCACTTACATTTTCATAAATAATTCCCTCATGTTTATATTTTTTTAAAATAAAATGAGTTGTTGTTGAAACGACTGATTCAATCGTTGCTAATTTTTCAGAAACAAATGTCGCTACTTCTGCCATCGTTTTTCCTTCTAATGTAATCGAAAGATCATATGTGCCTGACATTAAATATACTGACTTCACTTCTGAATAACGATATATTTGTTCAGCAACCGCATCAAATCCAACTCCATGTTTCGGCGTTACCTTTACATCAATCATCGCCGTTAAACCAGTGTGCTCTTTCACCTTTGTCCAATCAATATGTGTCACATAGTCTACAATAATGTTTTCACTTTCTAATTTTGTGACCATTTTTTGTACTTCTTCAACCTTTATATTTAACATTTTCGCTAAAGTCTCTATAGATAAACGACTGTTTTTTTCAAGACATGCTAATAATTCTAATTCTTTTCCAGTCATCACATAACTCATCCTCTCTTTTGTTTGTTTTTAAATTATACAGACACCCTTTTATATTTGAAAAGAAGATTTTTTTAGGGAATTATGTAAAAATGAAAAGGAAAGGGGCTGAGACGATGAAACCGAAAATATACATTGCTGAACGTATTCCAACATTTGTAGAAGAATATCTCTCTGAACACTGTGAATATGAAAAGTGGGATCGCGATGAAAAGATATCTCGTGACATTTTATTAGAAAAAATAAAAGATAAAGATGGCTTACTGAATTTCGGAGCAAAAATTGATGAAGAATTATTACAAGCATCTCCTAAATTAAAAGTTGTGAGTAATATTTCTGTCGGTTATGATAACTTCGATTTACAAGCAATGAAGAAAAGAAATGTAATTGGGACAAATACACCATATGTATTAGACGATACAGTAGCTGATCTTGTTTTTGCTCTTATGCTATCAGCTAGCCGCCGCGTATGTGAACTTGATTCTTATGTCAAAAACGGGAATTGGGATACTGAAATTTCAAAAGAACATTTTGGAGTAGATGTCCATCACCGTACAATTGGCATTATTGGTATGGGCCGTATTGGAGAAGCAGTTGCCAAGCGAGCAAAATTCGGCTTCGATATGGACATTTTATATCACAATCGTCGTCGTAAGAAAGAAGCTGAGCAGACATTTAACGCTACATACTGTGAACTAGATACACTGCTGAAACACTCTGATTTTGTTGTCCTTTTAACTCCATTAACTGCTGAAACGTACCATCTCATTGGAGAAAAAGAATTCTCGCTTATGAAGGAAACAGCGGTTTTCATTAATGCTTCTCGCGGAAAAACAGTAGATGAAGCAGCGTTAATCTCTGCCTTACAACAAAAAAAGATTTTTGCAGCTGGTATTGATACATTTACACAAGAACCGATTGAAAAAGAGAATCCACTTTTATCTCTACAAAATGTGGTTACTTTACCTCATGTTGGATCAGCAACATTAAAAACGAGACAACAAATGGCGAAAGTAGCTGCTGAAAATTTAGTTGCAGGCTTACAAGGGAAAACACCACCTAACATTGTGCATGAGTAAAAGGCAAGATGGGCTTCCATCTTGCCTTTTACTCGTGCACATAAATATTTTCTTATAAGGAGATGATATGAACAAAAATTAATGGAGTGACAAAAAATGAAACATGAATTTAAATGTCCCTATTTCACTTTTTCCACTCGCGGCATAACTGTTCATTATGAATTGTATGAGCATCATCATAAAAAAGAACGACCTACTTTCGTACTCGTTCACGGTTTCCTCTCTTCTTCATTTAGTTATCGGCGATTAATCCCTTTACTAGCCCAAGAAGGTACAGTAATTGCTCTTGATTTACCACCGTTCGGGAGAAGTGATAAATCCAATCACTTTAAATACTCTTACCATAACTTAGCAACAATCATTATCGATCTAGTAAAGCATTTACAATTTTCTAATATCATTTTAATTGGACATTCTATGGGGGGACAAATCTCTCTTTACGTGAACCGTCTATGCCCTGACTTAATAAAAAAAACGATTTTACTATGTAGCTCCAGCTACTTACATCGGGCTACTTTACCTCTTATTTATTCTTCTTATTTACCATTTTTCCACCTATACGTGAAAAACTGGATTACAAAAAGAGGAATTGTTCATAACTTAATGAATGTTGTTCATGACCATTCTTTAATTGACGATGAAATGATGGAAGGCTATGCTGCTCCCTTTTACGATAATCGAATATTCCCCGCTCTAACGCGAATGATTAGAGATCGGGAAGGCGATTTACCATCGGCCGAATTACGTAAAATTCAAACACCTACTTTACTCATTTGGGGAGAACAAGACCGCGTTGTTCCCATTCAAATTGGAGAGCGACTTCATAAAGATTTACCAAATTCTAAATTCATTTCATACGAAAACACAGGGCATTTACTACCTGAAGAAAAACCAGAGCATATTTATGAAGAAATTATTTCCTTTGTTGCCAATTAAATCCCCCTCCTTCACTTCGTTTAGAAGAGGGGGATTTAATTAAGTGAAGCTTTAATCAATGTTTTTTCTTCATCCATCGGACTGTTACGGGCAGTAAGGCTCCCTCTTCCTTGCTTCTCTCTGAATCTTTGGGTAAGAGTCTTACTGTCCTAAAATAGCGGGATAAAATATAGCTGCTAGAAGACAGGCAGCTATATTGAACAACTTCCGCCTTCTTTTAAAATAAGCAGCTGTTCTGCTAACTTTTCGCATTTTTCTAACGGAGGAACTTCTTCAAACGACATAAAATATATATGCTGAATTTTTTTCGCAATATATTTTGGATCATCAAACGCACTTACTACATATACAACATCACTTGCTTCTGTTTCATAAAACTCAGCGCCCATTTGAAACGGATCCCAATTTTTTACCAGCTCCACCATTCTTTCATATGCACCCATTTACTTCCCGCCTTTTTCTCGTTTTCAATCTTTCCTTTATCGTATCACATCATATATGCTAGAAGAAGAGTGGGAATTTTCACAAAATGCTATTTTATAGCAGAAAGGGGCTAAACTATGCACGAATTTCAAAAACTGGTGAATCGCCGCGGCACTCAAAGCATCAAATGGGATACATATAAAGATGAGGAGCTTTTGTATGCTTGGATTGCCGATATGGATTTTGAAGTACCAAAAGCAATTCAAAATGCGATGAGAAAACGTCTTGAACATCCTATCTTTGGCTATACACTACCACCTATGGAAATACTAGATACTATTTGCCAATGGACAAAACAGCAATATAACTGGGACATACAAAAAGAATGGATTGTATTTAGTTCCGGAATTGTTCCAGCACTTAGCATAAGTGTACAAGCACTAACAAACGAGCATGACACCGTTGTTGTACAGCCACCTATTTACCCACCATTCTTTCATATGGTCACGAAAAACAATCGGCTTTTATGCGAAAACCCATTACGGCTCGAAAATGGAAAATATAAAATGGATCTCGAACATTTAGAAACACAGTTTCAACAAGGTGTAAAGCTTATGTTTCTTTGTAGTCCACATAATCCCGTTGGACGCGTCTGGACAAAGCAAGAACTTTCCAAACTCGGAACATTATGTGAACGATACGATGTAACCATTGTTGCCGATGAAATTCATGCGGATATTATTTTCTCAAATCATATCCATATACCATTTGCCTCCTTATCTGAACAATTAGCAAAACGAACTATTACTTGCATAGCACCAAGCAAAACATTTAATATCGCTGGTTTACAGGCTTCTATCGTTATTATTCCAGATAGAAAAATCCGTCATGCTTTTACATCTGTACAGCAAAGACAAGGATTTCACGGCTTAAACATATTTGCTTATGAAGCAATGCAAAGCGCCTATACAGAATACAATGAGTGGGTGACAGATATTCGTTCTTATATAGAAGAAAACGCCCGATTTGCTTGTGAATTCATTGATACACATATTCCTACCTTATCTGCTATCAAGCCAGAAGGGACTTTTTTACTCTGGATAGACTGTACAACACTTCATCTATCTCAAAAAGAACGAACAAAACTGCTCGAAGAAAAAGGAAGAATTATCGTGGAAGCAGGTGAAAAGTACGGAATAGGTGGAGAACAACATATTCGCATTAACATCGGTTGTCCGCTATCTGTTTTGAAAGAAATTTTAACTCGGCTTCAATATGCACTTTCATAAAATGAATGTTTGATCCCGCTATTTTAGGGTAGCCCAATTGGTGAGAGCTCGATGTAGCCCTTTGAACTGCCTATTAATTAGAATAAACAAAAGTAAGAGCTACTTTGAAAGGTAGCTCTTACTTTTGTTTATTCGCAGATGCTTTTTTCACAATCACCCCACAGGCAATTCGATTCCCTGAATTCCCTGTAGGCTGCGTCATACCATCATCCGGATTTTCAGTAATGATAATAGAGGCCCCATCTTTACGATATAAAGTGGTTCGCCCTTCTTCAAGTGATACATTTGCTGCTTCAATTTCTGCTTTAATCTTTCCTGTATCATCCGCAATCACATTTGGCAAATCACCGTTCTCTGCTCCTTTTGGATTCATAAGCCCATGCTTCTTCTTATCATCTACATTAAAATGATTACCAGCCGACTCAAAGCGCGGCGCTTTACACTCTCCTATTTCATGAATATGTAATCCGTGTGCACCAGGTGTAAATCCATCTGCTTTAATTGATATTTTCACTCCACTTGTTTGCTGCGTTACTTTCGCTGTTCCCATCTCATCGCCAGACGCATTGTATAACTTCACATCAATTTCTTTTGGGTTTCCTTTGTCACAGCCTGTTATAAGAAATAGCATACAACAACTAAATAAAAGCTGTTTTTTCATTCCCATTCCCTCCAAGATACATTCTGTCCTTAGATTGTCCGAGCTTGGAGAGAAACATACAAAAACGAATTAGCGTTTCTTCTCAGCTAACAACTTTTCTTCTACCTTTCGCAAGCGATCAGCTTCTCTTTTAGAGACACGAATGAACATGCGCCACGTCACAACGGCACCAATAATAAATAAAATACAAACGATTCCAGGAATAATATATTCTGTTTTATCCTCTGGAAAATATAAAGGCATCATCATACTCACTCCTTTTTCTACACGTTTTGTATATTTACTAGTTGTACACTCTCCCATACTTTCATCATTACTTCTTTTCTCTAGTAGTGCAAAGGCATCGAATGAAACAATACATGCTTTCATATCCTCTATTCACTTCAGAATTTTCTGTCATATCATTATCCATTATAACACTTCATGTTTTACAATCCTACTTAACAAATACTTTCTTTGACTCTATCTCTTACTTTCCTTACTATAAAATTGAGGTGAAAAATATGAAAGAAACATTTGAAATCGGAGAGATTGTTACTGGTATTTATAAAACAGGAAAATACATTGGGGAAATTACAAATAAACGTCCTGAAAGTTACGTTGTGAAAGTATTAGCTGTTTTAAAACATCCCATGCAAGGTGACTTACATAATGTAAAGCAAGCAGATGTCCCATTTTTCCATGAAAGACGTGCTCTATCTTTTCGTGAACAAACAAACATTCCAAAAGCAATGGTTAAAAAGTATGACGGAGATATTCCAGATTACAAAGAATCTCTAAACACAGCATTAGAAGCGCAAATCGCTGCATTGTTAGAGGAGGATTCACCTTTTGCACAGCGCAGTTTACAAACACTCCAGCAATTAAAACGAGACTATAAATTATAAAAACAAAACGACCAAATTACACATTTTGCAATTTGGTCGTTACTGTGTACTTACTTTCTTTACTAATTTCGAAAAATCAACAAGTTCTCCTAACGTAGGTGGAGCTGGTTTCACTAAATATTCTTTATCCTTCTCGACAAGCTTAAAGATATTATACGTTGTCATCGCGTCATCTAATGCGCAGTGATGCTTTCCTGTTCCTGCCTTTCCATACGCTTCAATCGCTTTCCATAATCCTGTTTGATTTCGCTCCCCAAAAAAACGCTTATATTCTAGAGATAAATCTCGACAAACGCCTGAAAATGGAAATGGAACGCCTGCCACTTCACAATTATGTTTTAATACTTTCATATCCATATTTCCCCACGTGACAATTGTCGGTTTATAGCGCTCTTCATATTGAACAAGTTTGTCGACAAGTGCTAAAAAAGAAATTCCTCCATCTACAGCTTCTTGAGCAATTCCTAAAAAATTTTTACATCGATTTGTTAAATTTGGAAAACTTTCCGGTCTAACATAAGATGAATACGTATCTTCCATTGTACAACCAACAACCGATACAAGCCCCACTTCAATAATTTCGGGAAAGAAACCTTTTGGTTTTTTTCGATTTTGAGGCATCGTGAACTCAAAATCTAAAAATAAAAATTGCTTTTCATCCATACGATCCCTTCCTTATCATTTTGTCTCCTTTTCCTTTTACACGAACAGGCTCGAATTTGAAACATTCAGATTGGATGTATCTTATATATATGTCAAATAACCACAAATATTTTTAAAAAGAAGAAAAATTCATTTGTACAGAAAATACAACAAAATAAACCCTTTATTTACATCCGACATTTTTCTACTTTATAATGGCGTTAAGTGTGTTTCTTCTACAATTTTTTGACACACTAAGAATAGTAACCGAAAGGAGATGGGATTTTTGCACGAAACAACGCAAGAAATCGCAAACTGGCAGTATTATTTTGCTATCGCAGTCTTTTTAATTACATATGCCATTATCATTTCAGAAAAAATTAATCGTGCTGTGATTGCACTTTTAGGCGCAGCACTTATGGTCATCTTCGGTATTGTTGACTTGCACAATGCCTTTACAAAACATATTGAATGGGGAACGATTACACTTCTCATCGGTATGATGATTTTAGTTAACATTACGAGTAAATCGGGTGTATTCCAATATGTTGCCATTAAAGCTGCGAAACAAGCACAAGGAAATCCTATTAAAATTTTGATTTCCCTTTCTTTGCTTACCGCACTTGGCTCCGCATTTTTAGATAACGTAACAACAGTACTTCTTGTTGTTCCAGTTACTCTATCTATTACGCGCATTTTACAAGTAAATCCTGTTCCTTATTTACTGTCTGAAATTATTTTCTCAAACATTGGAGGGACTGCAACATTAATTGGTGACCCACCAAACATTATGATTGGTTCAGCAAATAAGCATTTAGATTTCAATGCCTTCTTAATTAATTTGGCACCGATCGTAATCATTATCATTGCTGTAGTAACAATTATGCTTTACTTTATGTATCGCAAACAACTAATTGCTGACCCAGTACAAGTAAAAAAATTAATGAGTTTAGATGAAAAACAATATATTAAAGATCCAGTACTAATGAAAAAATCTTTAACAGTACTTGGACTGACAATCGTCGGTTTCATGACTCATTCTATTTTCCATATTGATGCCGCTGTAATCGCATTAACTGGTGCTACTGTCCTTATGTTAATTGGTGTCAAAGAACATGAAATCGAAGAAGTATTCGCTCACGTTGAGTGGATTACTATTTTCTTCTTTGCAGGATTATTTGTACTTGTTGGTGGTCTTATCGATATCGGTCTTATCAAAACGTTAGCACAAAAAGTAATCGGAATAACAGGTGGAGATATTTCTTACGCATCTGTGCTCATTCTATGGGTATCTGGTATTGCTTCTGCAACAATTGATAATATTCCATTCGTCGCAACAATGATTCCGCTTATTAATGACATGGCAGTTGGACTTGGTCTATCACCTGCTGATGCACAAATCGATGTACTATGGTGGTCATTAGCACTTGGCGCTTGCTTAGGTGGAAACGGAACATTAATCGGCGCTTCTGCTAACGTAATCGTAGCAGGCATTGCCAGCCGTGAGGGACATAAATTTAGTTACATGGACTTTTTAAAAGTCGGTTTTCCGATAATGATTGTGTCACTCATTATTTCTCACATTTATATTTATTTACGTTATTTAATGTAATGCCAAAGGCTATCGCACATATGCGATAGCCTTTCTTCATATATCAGCAATCGGCGATTTGACACAACTTATCGACAATTCGACAAAATACCATATCTCAATATCTTGTTGGTTCATTTCGAATAAGAAATAAATGAATCGGTAAAAAAATCGAACATGTTATCGCATGAATAATAGTAAACAATACTGCATTCGTCCCATATCTTTCTAAAATAGCGTAGATTAAATAAATCGATAATACAAGTGTAGCCACTCCAGCTAAAAAGCCTATTATCGGAATAAAATTAAGAATAAAACAACCAACATATATTCCAAATACTTTCCATCCTGCTTCTTCTTTTAGAAAATCAGGGAATTTCTCTCTCGCTAAATCTCCCCATACTTTGCAATTCAGAAATGGAATGAACGCTAAAACCGCATCATTTGTCCCATCGTTTTTGGCCATTGTATACAATGCAAACGCAGTTAATACGTAAGAAAGAACCGCCCAAATTAAGATAATCAAAATTGCAGTAAAACTAAGTGCAAGGAACCCTGCAAATATACTTTGATCTTCCATCTTTCCCTCTCCTTCCTAACATCTTTTTCTTATCTATACTCACCTGTATAATATGAACAAGAACTTGAAAGGAGAACTCATTTATGCATCCATTTGTGGAAACTCTGCATCAACAATTTCTCGCACATCAGAACAGTGAAAAAGCCGAACCGATGGCACGTTACATGAAAAAACACTTCCCATTTCTCGGTATTCAAACACCAAAACGAAGAACCTTATTGCGTGACGTTATACAAACTCATTCACTTCCAGACAAAAACGATTTTCAAATTATTATTCGTGAACTTTGGTCTTTGCCAGAACGTGAATTTCAATCTGCCGCTCTTGACTTATTACAAAAATATAAAGTGAAACTTTAATCAGTGGGGGTTTTCTTCATCCCCCACTGATTATGAGCCCTCACCAATCGGGCTGTTACGGCAGCCCTACTCCCACCTATCTTCCTTGCTTCTTTCTGAATCTTGAGGTGGGAGTCTTACTGCCCTAAAATAGCAGGATAAAAAGCATCTCAATGAAACTCACATTCCATTTTTAGAAGAACTCATCACAACAAAATCATGGTGGGACTCCGTCGATGGTATTGTCCCTACATTTGTAGGTAGCATCTTTTTAAAGCATCCAGATGTCATTCAAGCCTATATTCCAAAATGGATTACTTCAGAAAATATATGGTTACAGCGGGTCGCTATTCTATTTCAGCTCAAATATAAACATCAAACAGATGAACAGCTTCTCTTCTCAATTATGAAACAACTCAAAACTTCAAAAAAATTTTTCATTCAAAAGGCTATCGGTTGGGCACTTCGTGAATATGCCAAAACAACTCCAGATGTTGTATGGAAATATGTACAAACAAATGAACTTGCGCCCTTAAGTAAACGAGAAGCAATTAAACATATTCAGTACTTATATGGTATAAAGAACAAAAAACAGGCGAAACTCTATCATAGAGACCATCGTTCCTCTATTGTGATTTAAAAAAGAACATGGTAGAATATGTTCATTATTATTAAATATAAGTAGCGATGATGGACTTATAAGTACTTGCACCTACAAGCGATTCAGGGATAGTGAAAGCCTGAAAACGCAAGGAAACGGCAGTCTTGAGCAATACATGATAAAGTGGATGTGTAAAAGCACATCAACTAGGGTGGAACCGCGGGCAAACGCTCGTCCCTAGGCAACAAGCCTAGAGACGAGCGTTTTTTTATTTAAAAGCGCAAGCGGCTCGTCCAGAACAGGAGGACATTGGAACTCCTGACGTAGAGGCGCCCTTTGCCTCGCAGGAAGGAGTGAAATGACCGACTGTTCTAGCCGCTGGAGCTGGATACCTTAAAAGCGCAA
>NZ_JAKUEH010000029.1:0-18618 GCF_022662815.1 Bacillus cereus group sp. BfR-BA-01492 | reverse complement strand
ACGAATTCATAGTAGCATTGGTTATAAAACTCCTCAAGCAATAGAAGATCTAGCTAAAAAGGTAGCTTAGATTTAACTTTTTTGTGTCCAAAATATTGACTCAAATCCAGTTATGGGTTGGGTGGTACCATTAAATTTGAGGATTAAGAGAGGAGTATATTAATATGCAACCATTTAAGGCTGGAAAATATATTACATATGTTGCAATTGTTATATTACTTGTAGTTGCTATTACGTCTCCTTATAAATTACCTAAAAAGATTGGCTTTATTATAGGTGTTCTTATTTTAGGAGCTTGTGCACTTGGTACTAATAAACTGTACGAACGGATGTATAGTAAATTTAAAAACAAATAGTGTATAACATAAGAGAGGGAATAAATGAAACTTTTACCAATCGGGACAGTAGTGAAACTAGAAGGTGTAGAACCTGTCATTATGATAATTGGAAGAAATGATTGTATCAGCAGATAAACGTGATTTTGATTATGTGGGTGTTCCTTATCCAGTAGGCTATCTAGGTGATGAAAAAGTATTATGTTTTAATCATGAAAAGGTTGTAGAGGAAATGCATAGAGGGTATATGACTGAGAGTGAATTGGTTCTACGTGAGAAATTAGTAGAATTGTAAAAAGAAACGTAAATCTTAAAGATATGATAGGAGAAACAAAATGGGGAAGATAATGAGAATCATTGTAATCATTGGTATCCTTATTCCTCCAGCGTTGCTCTGGAGTGCACCTGATATTCCTCTAAATGTTAAACTTCTGTTTACAGGTTTACAACTAACTGTAGGATTCATCGCAGTAGTAGTGTTAGAGGTAATATTTAGAAATCGAAAAAAGAAGAGGGCAAAATAGATATAAATTGTATAGAATGGCAGATAAGAATATTGGTGGTTAATCTTCTCAATAAAAGAAACTAACAGAAGCAGGGAGAAATCTCTGCTTTATTTGTTGTATAGAATTACTAAGTAGAGCATCGTTAAATTAGTATATCTGAGGGGGATTACTGTAGGTGAAACTGGGGGATCTGAGTTAAATAAACAGTAGTCTCAAGAATTATCTCACTGATTTCAACGAGTGTACAAACTATAATTTTAATTACTATACAAACTTAAGTAGCATTCTCTTCTCAGTCCTTTCTCGGTTTTATAGAAACAAAAAAGAGGACTACCTCTGAGCCAGTTGATTTGCTGACTAGAAGTAGTCCTCTTTTAACTTGTGGTATCTGATGGAGACCTCCACAAGTTTAGTTTTTGATAATACCCTCTCAAGCCTTAATACTATTAGGTTTTATGATCCCGGAGAGGCTCGAACTCACGACCTCCACCCTGTCAAGGTGGCGCTCTCCCTGCTGAGCTACGGGATCATGGATATGTAGTAGAATGTATGATTCATTGTAATAGAATTTTGGTGTGAAATCAATAGAAAAGTGCGAAGTTTTAGAATTGTATATTTTTATTTGGTAATCAATTCTTTTTACCAATGGAGTGAAAATCCGATGTAACAGAATGAGCTGTGGATGCTGTAAAATTTTTTATGAGGAAAAGCGGTGCGTATTGTATGGTTAGAAAGTCTTTTCAGATGCGAGCGTCTATAGAAATAGAACGTTTTCGATTCATGGTGCGATGTTAGATGTGGATGTGACGCATGATGAGTTTTTGAAGGAGTTAGTGAACTGGATTGGTTCGAAGGGATGATCATTTATCCCGCATTAACGGGCAGTAAGACTCCCGCCTCAAGATTCAGAGAGAAGCAAGGAAGATAGGTGGGAGTAGGGCTGCCCGTAACAGCCCGATTGGTGAGGGCTCATAATCAGTGGGGGATGAAGAAAACCCCCACTGATTAAAGTTTCACTTTATGGGAATGACCGATGAGATTACGGAAGAGGAAGCTGAGAATCAGTTAATAGATTTGTTGCGTGATAAGAAGGATCAGAATGAGTAAATCCTTCTTTTTTGTTTTGGGATTGTTCATAAATAGTTCGTTCACTTTATTGTAAAAGTGTGATATAGTGAAAAATGACGGTTGTTTTCCAGTTTGTTTCCAATCTGAAGGTGAGTTAGTGATTTTTATATATAAGTTATGAAAAAGGAGAGTTATATGAAAAGTTGTAAGAAAATTATGTTTTTTGTTTTGGGGATGTGTTTATTTTTTGTTACTCCTTTATCATTGTATGCAGAGACAGGAATGGAGCCAGCACCGGCACCTGGACAAGGTCCAAATGTGTTTGGGAAGTTTGCTGTTTCGATTGATGCGAAGACGGGGGATGTGCTATATGATAAGAATGCACATGAACATGCGTTTCCGGCTAGTATGACAAAGGTATTAACGGCTATTTTACTTATGGAGCATACGAAGCCTGAAGAGCAATTTACACTTTCACAAGCGGCGTTAGATCAGGAGAAGAGTAATTATCAACTGGAGTTTCAAGCTGGAGAGACGGTAGATCGGAATACGGCGCTAATGATTTTAATGGTGCTGAGTGCGAATGATGTCGCGTATGCGATAGGGGAGCATATTGGAGGAAGTATAGAAAACTTTGCGCATATGATGAATGAGAAGGCAAAGCAGCTTGGCGCGACGGATAGTCATTTTGTTACACCGAATGGTTTGCACGATCCAAATCATTATACGACTGCATACGATATGGCAATGATTACGAGAGGTGTACAAAAGTATCCTGAAATTTTACAGGCGATGAATACAAAGCGTACTACGGTTACAACTTCTAGACAGACGGTTTCTATTTTTAATAAAGCAAATTATTTTGAGAACCCGTATAGTATTGGTGGAAAGACAGGATTTACAAATGAAGCGCGCAATACGCTTGTTTTATTAAATGAGAAAGATGGAAATCGAATTATTAATGTCGTGATGGCTTCGCAAAAACCAGAAATCTATGAAGATATGAAGCAGATGGCTGAATATGCATTTCCGCAGTTTACGAAACAACTCGTACTTGATAAGAATTATTGGCATGAAAGAGCAACGTATTTAGATAGAGATATAGATTGTGAATTAGAGAAAAGTGCAGAACTGATGCTGAAAAAAGAGGAAGGGAAAAATGTGAAAACAGTTTTCCGAAAAGCACCTGTAGATACAGATTCTTTATATGAAAGAGGAATTCATCGCGGTGAGGTAGTGGGAACTGTAGATATAACAAAGAATAATGAAACGATTGCAAGCATTCATGTTCTTTCAAAAGAAGATGTGCAGTTTGCGGCAGCGAAGGAGAAGATAGAAAAAACGACACAAACGTATTCTTTTGAAATGATTGCGGCTTGTGTTGGAATCGGTCTAATTATACTTATATTATTTGGTGTGTATATAATGAGAAAAACGAAAAAGAATGCAGTTTCAGAAGAAAAATAGGCAATGATGAATTGCCTATTTTTTATTGCGTTTTCGAATTGTTCATTATAGTATTGAATTAAGTTCTTTTTTAAGAACGAGATAAAGTATTCTATTTTTTTACATATATATGAAAAGAGGAGGGAGACCGATGAAATTCGTTTGGAAGATAATGAGTAATGTGATTTCATTTGTTTTATTCGCATTAATGGTTTTCTTAGCTTTTGTTGTGATTTCTTCTAAGGCAAGTGGCGGGGAGCCGACTATTATGGGATATCAATTTAAAACGGTACTATCTGGTTCGATGGAGCCGACGTTTTTAACGGGTTCTGTAATTGCGATTGAACCAACGAAAGATGGTTCTAAGTATCAAAAAGGGGATGTTATTACATTTAAAGAAAGTGATACGAAAATTGTAACGCATCGTATTATTGATGTACAAAATGCGAATGGAAAAGTGATGTATGTAACAAAAGGTGATAATAACAACGGGCCAGATATGAAGCCTGTATTAGCGGAAAATGTGATAGGGAAGTATGAAGATATTACAGTGCCGTATGTAGGCTATTTATTAAATTATGCAAATTCAAAGGCAGGAGCAGCTCTTCTATTAATTATTCCAGGGCTTTTCTTACTTGGGTATTCGGTATTCTCTATTTCGAGTGCAATTCGTAGCATTGATAAAGAGAAGAAAAATAAGTCAGCAGATGTAGGACAATCTGTATAAAAATATGGGAATGGAAAGTCTTTACGATATTTGGGGGATATGGATATGACCATAAAGAAAAAATTAGGACTAGGGATTGGATCGGCACTGATGGGAGTAGCGCTAATTGGGAGCGGAACAGTTGCGTATTTTAGCGATAAGGAAGTTACGAACAATACGGTTGCGGCAGGCACGCTAGATTTAACAGTAAAGCCGGCTACTGAGATTATTCAAGTGGGAAATATTAAACCAGGGGATACGATTACACGTGATTTTGAATTGGTGAATAGCGGCACATTAAATATTGAGAAAGTTTTCTTATACTCCGAATATAAAGTGAAAGATACAAAAGGTGATAATACAGAGGATTTTGGAGATCACATAAAAGTTACGATCTTAAAGAATACAGATAAGGGTCATAACATTATAAAGGAAAAGAAATTATCTGAATTAGTAGGGAAGCCATCCATACCAGTAAATAATGATTCACTTGCGGAAGCGTTGGATGAAAAAGGGATTAAGGCCGGGCATAAAGATTCCTTTAAAGTGCGCTTTGAATTTGTTGATAATGGGGGAAATCAAAATCAATTTCAGGGCGATACAATCGAAGTGAAGTGGACATTTGATGCGCAGCAAGGAAAAGGTGAGAAAAAATGAAGAAAAGGCTATCAAATTGATAGCCTTTTTCGTTGAAGGTATTTGTTTTCATTTTGCAAGAATGTATAGATGTAAATAGGAGAGGATAGAATGCCTAAAGTGTTAAAAAGAATAAAAACATTACTCGTTTTCCCGTGTATGTGTTCTGTAGCTTTTTATATGGGAGCTCAAATCGTCACTCATACAGAAGCAGCTTTTGTAACAGAACAAAAAGTGCAAGGTTCGATCGCGGCCGCTCCTGTGTTTCCGAAAACAATATACAAGTTGAAACAAGCTGCAAAGCAGCACGAGAAAGTAATTTTACAAGTATATGAAAAAATGAAAAAAGAAGCAGAAGAAACATCTATAGAAGCACTTGAGAACAGGCTTGTTTCATGGAAAGAGCAACGTGAAAAGATTGCTTTCGAGCGCGAGTCATTACAGAAAATATATATAGAAATGAAAGGGTATTATCATCAATTACAAGAAAGCCATTCACAGGAGCAACTTCAATCTGTCCAAGAGAATTTAAATGTTATCAATATGATTTGTGAAAATGTTGATAAAGAGGCAGGAATCCAAAAAATTGATGAGGAAATTCAAACGCTTCAAAAGCGAGTCGATGCGGAAAAAGAGAAAAAATTGCATGAACAAGCAAAGGTAATAGAAAAGCAAGAAGCCGAGCAGGTAACGGCTACGGAGTTAACAGCGACAGAACAATTGTCTCATCATAAAGAGGAACAACAACCAGAACCAGATGTCGACTCTCATTTAAAAGAAGAAACAAGAAAATAGAGTGTGTCTATTGAATCTAAAATAAAAATTTTTAAATGAAAAGATTGCGTTTAAACAGAATGTTCTTTATAATGAACTTAAAGTAACTTTTTAAAGAACAACCGTTAGGGATAGTGTAAGTGGAGGAGCTAGGTAGAAAGACTAATGCTTTATCCGATATCTCTGCATGATGGAAAGGGATAATAAAAAAACGCTAGGAGGAATGGAAAAGTGAGTTTAAAGAAAAAGTTAGGCATGGGAGTTGCGTCAGCGGCATTAGGGATTGCTTTAATTGGCGGAGGAACGTTCGCATTCTTTAGCGATAAAGAAGTATCGAACAATACGTTCGCAGCAGGTACTTTAGACCTTACTTTGGATCCTAAGACGATTGTAGACATTAAAGACTTGAAGCCAGGAGATTCTGTTAAGAAAGAGTTCTTATTAAAGAACAGTGGTTCTATCGCGATTAAAGATGTGAAATTAGCAACGAAATACTCAACTGTAGATGCGAAGGGTGACAATGCAGGGGAAGACTTTGCGAGTCATATTAATGTAAAATTTATTTGGAACTGGGATAAACAAAGCGAACCAGTTTATGAAACAACTTTAGCAGATTTACAAAAAGCGGATCCTGATTTATTAGCGAAAGATATCTTTGCTCCAGAGTGGGGTGAAGAAGGTGGTCTACAACCAAACACAGAAGACTACCTATGGGTAGAATTTGAATTTAAAGATAATGGACAAGATCAAAATAAATTCCAAGGCGATGCATTAAACTTAGAGTGGACATTTAATGCAAGTCAAGCTGATGGAGAAGAAAGATAAAGTGAAACTTTAATCAGTGGGGGTGTTCTTCATCCCCCACTGATTATTAGCCCTCACTAATCGGGCTGTTACGGGCAGCCCCACTCCCACCTATCTTCCTTGCTTCTCTCTGCATCTTGGGATGGGAGTCTTACTGCCCTCAAATAGCGGGATAAATACAAAAAAAGCGGGAGTTTCCCGCTTTTTTTGATAGAGAAAGAGAAAGGAGGATTTTCATATATCCTCCTTTTCATGTACATTATTTTTGATTTTGTTTCCATTTACTAAACTCAATGAATTCACGGAATTGTTCTTTTGAGACACCAGAGTTCATTGCTTCTTTAACAAGATGTGCCCATTCAGAGTCTAATTGATTTTCTAACGGTGTTGTGTCATGAAGAAGTGTGTCAATTGGTATTTGCAGAACGGCTGCGATTTTTTCCAAAAATTGAATGGACGGATTTTGTTGTAAATTACGTTCAATGGAGCTAATGTAGGACTTTGCAACACCGGCCTTTTCAGCAAGTTCTGTTAAAGAAATCCCTCTTTGTAAACGAAGGCGTTTTATACGTTCTCCAATCATATTTGCGCACCTTTCTGTAAATGTATATCCACTTATGATGTTATTATTATAGCATAAATTTCTCTAAAAAGAACAATACCTTAGGCTTGCGTGGATTGCTTCATATTTTGGAAGAAATGTTCAATGTCTTGAATTGCAATTCCAGCATCAAGCGCCTCAAGTATTAAATCAATCCATTCCTGATCTAACGAGTCTGTCTTATCTTTGTACAAATTTATTCCTCCCTAATTGTCGGTCATAAGCAATATTACAAAATACTCGATATTTTAACATTTTTATGACGAAAATAATAATTTCTTTAAAAAAATTGTATATGTATCGCCGTATTTTGTAGATAAAAAAACAAAGATAAAATCCCCATCGAGTTCTCTCATCCAAAATTATAAAAGGTTTGTCAGAATTTATCAATATTTTCAGAAAAAACGATAAATCATAATATGCCCCTATATTAAATGCATAATTTTTACAAAAATATTAAAAAAATTACATAATATGACTAAATATTGAAAATTAATTGAAAATTTAATAAAATTTATGTTGAAATACATATTTTATTAGGGGAGGAAAATCGGGGATGAAAAAGAAACCATTTAAAGTGTTATCAGCACTTGCGGTAGCGGCTGTTCTTGGAGGCGCATTTAGCTTTGGAAGTCCGGCTGTTCAGGCAGAAACATCTGCAAAGGCAACAGCGACGAGTCCAATTGATGATCATTTGATTCCAGAAGAGCGCTTAGCAAATGCACTTAAGAAGCGAGGAGTGATTAACGAAAAGGCGTCCGATGAAGAGACAAAGAAAGCGGTCGAGAAGTATGTCGAGAAAAAGAAAGGTGATAAGCCTGGGAAAGAAGAGATGGTTGGGGATCAAGTAACGAAAGAGGCATCTGAATTTCTGAAGAAGGTGAAAGATGCAAAAACAGATATAAAAGAGAAAGGAAAAGAACGAGCAAGTAGCCAACCAGAGGGAGCTGTTCCAGCAAAGAGCGCTTTAAATGGTAAAGTACCAACAACTCCTGCAAAAGAAAAAAAGTATAACGGAGAAGTTCGTAAAGATAAAGTACTTGTGTTGCTTGTTGAATATGATGATTTCAAGCATAACAATATCGAGCAAGAACCTGGGTATATGTATTCTGATGATTTTAATCAGGAGCATTATGAAAAAATGTTATTCGGTGACGAACCATTTACGCTCCATGATGGAAGTAAAATTGAAACATTTAAGCAGTATTATGAAGAACAATCTGGCGGTAGTTATACAGTAGATGGCACAGTGTCAAAGTGGTTAACCGTTCCAGGCAAAGCAGCTGATTATGGTGCGGATGCTGGAGAAGGACATGATAATAAAGGACCATTAGGACCGCGTGATTTAATTAAAGATGCATTAAAAGCAGCAGTAGAGAGTGGAATCGATTTATCGGAGTTCGATCAATTTGATCAATATGATATAGATGGTGACGGAAATAAAAATGAACCAGATGGCTTAGTGGATCACTTAATGGTTATTCACGCTGGTGTTGGACAAGAAGCTGGTGGTGGTAAACTAGGTGATGATGCAATTTGGTCACATCGCTGGACAGTCGGTCAAAAACCATTTCCAATTGATGGGACAACAGCGAAAGTTCCGTATTGGGACGGGAAAATGGCTGCATTCGATTACACAATTGAGCCAGAGGATGGTGCAGTTGGTGTCTTCGCACATGAATATGGTCATGATTTAGGACTTCCAGATGAGTATGATACAAAATATTCTGGCGGCGGTGAACCAGTTCAATCATGGTCTATTATGAGTGGTGGTAGTTGGGCAGGTAAAATTGCCGGAACGACGCCAACAAGTTTCTCCCCACAAAATAAAGAATTTTTCCAAAAAACAATGGGTGGTAATTGGGCAAATATTGCAGAAATAGATTATGAGAAATTAAATCGAGGTATTGGTTATGCAACATATTTAGATCAAAGTGTTACAAAATCAAATCGACCAGGTTTAATTCGTGTCAACTTACCGGACAAGGATGTAAAAGGAATTGAGCCTGCCTTTGGGCAGAAGTACTACTATAGTACAAAAGGTGACGATCTTCATACGACTTTAGAAACACCTTTATTTGATTTAACAAGTGCAACGAATGCAACATTTGATTTTAAATCATTGTATGAAATTGAAACAGGGTATGATTTCTTAGAAGTACATGCGGTAACAGAAGATGGTACAAAAACATTAATTGATACAATTGGTAACAAAGATGTAAAAGATGGGGCAGATACAACTTTAGGAGAATGGGTGGACAAGTCTTATGATTTAAGCCAGTTCAAAGGTAAAAAAGTGAAGCTTGTCTTTGAATATGTGACAGATGGCGGTCTTGCATTAAATGGCTTTACGCTTGATAATGCATCATTAACAGTAGACGGTAAAGTTGTATTTTCTGATGATGCAGAAGGAGAAACACAGTTTAAGTTAAATGGTTTTGTCGTTTCAAATGGAATTGAGAAGAAGAGCCATAACTATTATGTAGAGTGGAGAAATTATGCAGGTGCCGACGAAGCATTAAAATATGCTCGTGGTCCGGTATATAACACAGGTATGGTTGTCTGGTATGCGGATTCAAGCTATACAGATAACTGGGTTGGGGTTCATCCAGGACATGGTTTCCTTGGGGTAGTTGATTCCCATCCTGAAGCTATTGCAGGCACTTTAAATGGTAAGCCAACATTTAAAGATAGCACACGTTATCAAATTGCGGATGCAGCATTCTCTTTCGATCAAACACCAGCTTGGAAAGTTGTATCACCAACTCGTGGCACGTTTGAATATAACGGGTTACCTGGTGTTGCGAAATTTGATGATTCAAAAGTTTACATCAATGATCAAATTCCAGATGCAGGACGCATTTTACCGAAACTTGGTTTGAAATTTGAAGTAGTTGGTCAAGCTGATGATAAATCAGCAGGTGCGGTTCGTTTATATCGATAATAGGAAAAAGCTGTTGAAAGATTACCTTTCAACAGCTTTTTTTATAGACAAAGAGTTATACAGAAGAAGAAAACTTAGATATAATGAAACTCTACAAATAAACATTTTTTAATAGGTAGAGAGTTCATAATTAGTAGGGGCTTCGCTATAGATGAGAAGTTTTCCCGTTTATAAATAGTATAAATGAAAGAATCGGATAGAAAGTAGGTGAAAGTATGGATATTCCTTCTATTGTAAAGATGCAAAAAGAATATTTTTATAGCGGCTATACGAGAGAAATCGCGATAAGAAAATTGCATTTACATGCATTATATGAAGGGATTAAGCGGTTTGAGTCTGATATTTTTCGAGCGCTTCAGTTAGATTTAAATAAATCCCATCATGAATCATTTACAACGGAAATTGGATATGTACGAAAGGAAATTTCTTTTCAAATGAAGCACCTTTCTTCATGGAGTAAGCCGAGACGTGTTCGAACGGCTTTGACGCATTTTGGATCGAAAGGGAAAATTGTTCCAGAGCCATACGGTGTTACGCTTATTATGGCACCTTGGAATTATCCATTCCAATTGGCAATCGCTCCCCTTGTAGGAGCGTTAGCGGCGGGTAACACGGTTGTTTTAAAGCCGTCTGAGTTAACGCCAAATGTGTCAAAACTATTAGCTCATATGATGCAAGAATTGTTTCCAAAAGAGCTTGTTACAGTAATAGAAGGTGGAATCCAGGAAAGTACAGCGTTACTTAAGGAACCTTTTGATTATATTTTCTTTACCGGTAGTGTTAGCGTAGGGAAAATTGTGATGGAAGCAGCAGCGAAACAGTTAACACCTCTTACGTTAGAACTTGGCGGAAAAAGTCCATGTATTGTGCATAAAGATGTGAAAATGGATGTAGCGGCAAGACGGATTGTTTGGGGGAAATTTCTAAACGCCGGACAGACATGTGTTGCTCCTGATTATATTTATGTCCATTCATCAGTGAAGAAGGCACTGATTGAGGCGCTTCGTAGTGAGATTGTTAGGCAGTATGGAGAACCGTTACAAAATGAAAATTATGTCCGGATTGTTAGCAAGCGTCATTTTGACAGATTATGTGCATTTTTACAGGAGGGGCATGTTGAAGTTGGTGGCAATTATAATGAAGAAACATTGCATATAGAACCGACCATTTTAACGAATATTACATGGCAAAGTGCAATTATGGAAGATGAGATTTTTGGACCGCTATTACCTATTATAGAATATGAAGAAATAGAAGAGGTAATTGAAACTATTCAACAACAGCCAAAGCCACTTGCTTTATATGTTTTCTCAGAGAATAAACAAATTCACAAACAAGTTACAACGAATATTTCATATGGTGGCGGTTGTATAAATGATGTCGTCTATCATCTTGCAACGCCGTATTTACCTTTTGGAGGAGTGGGCAGCAGCGGATTAGGCAGTTACCATGGTGAACAAAGTTTTCAAACATTTTCTCATTATAAGAGCATTTTATCTCAATCTACAGTTTTTGACATGAAAATTCGTTATTCTTCTACAAAAAGTGCTTTAAAATTTATACGAAAGTTGTTAAAATGATGAGGGTGTTTATCAGTAGGCGTAGCCGTATGATAAAAACCCCTTCTTACGGGAAGGGGTTTTTCTGTTCGACTATGTATCATGCGAAAATGAATCAAACATACTACATAAAGAATAGAAAAGAACGCTGGTAAATCATCATTTTTATTTGGATCGAAATAAAAAATATGCAAAAATTAATATTTATTCATGAATATAAAAATGAAAAATTTGAGGTAGATAGGACGGGAAAATGAAAAAGATTATAAAAATTGAAGCGATAGAAAAACATTTTGGAAATCAAGTCATTATTCCACCTCTTTCTTTAGATATTAAAGAAGGGGAATTTTTAACAATCCTTGGACCGAGTGGTTGCGGGAAAACAACGTTACTTCGTATGATTGCAGGTTTTGAAACGCCAACAAAAGGTAACCTTTTACTCGATGAAGAACGGATTAATGAATTACCACCTTATAAGCGTCATATGAATTTAGTGTTTCAACATTACGCACTATTTCCGCATATGACAGTTGAAAAGAATATTTGTTTCGGTATGAAAATGCAAAAAGTATCAGCAGCGGAACAAGAAGAACGTGCGGAAGAAGCTATGCGTTTAACGCAGTTATTAGAATTCCGTAACCGAAAACCGGCGAAACTTTCTGGCGGACAACAGCAGCGTGTTGCAATTGCGAGAGCGATTGTAAATAACCCGCGTGTTCTCTTACTCGATGAGCCGCTTGGCGCACTTGATTTTAAGTTAAGAAAAGATTTGCAGCGCGAGTTAAAAAACTTACAGCGTAATTTAGGAATTACATTTATTTATGTAACTCATGATCAAGAAGAAGCGATGAGCATGAGCGATCGTATTGTCGTGATGAATAAAGGACATATCGAGCAAATTGGAACACCGAAGGAAATTTATAATACACCAAAAACAATGTTTGTGGCGACGTTCATTGGTGAAAATAATATTATAAGCTCCGGGGAAAACTATGTAGCAGTTCGCCCTGAAAATGTAAAAATCCGTTCGGTTGAGCAACCGATTTTAAAAGAATACCATCTTGGACATATTGAAGATATTGAATTTGTTGGAAATATGGAAAAGCTGTATGTACGTGATGAAAAAACATCTGAATTATTAATGGCATATCAAACTGCAGAAGAAGCGGCGCAGTGGAGTATCGGAGATAATGTATACGTAGGCTGGGAGCAAGAGGATGAGGTGACCTTAAGTTGAAAAAAGGGAAACTACTCGCATTACCTACAGTTGCATGGCTTTTAATTTTCTTTTTATTTCCGCTCTTATTTGTATTAGCATTTGCATTCTTCCAGCGCGGTGCATACGGCACAGTGGAAATGCAATTTACACTTGATAATATAGTGCGCGTCTTTGATTCACTATATATGAGTACATTATGGGAGACAGTGAAGATTGCTGTTATTACAACGGTGCTTTGCTTACTAATTGGATATCCATTTGCATATACAATTACGATTGTAGATCGTAAATATCGTTCTATTCTTTTATTATTGGCAACAATTCCGTTTTGGATTAACTTCCTTGTACGTTCATACGCATGGATTGTTATTTTACGTTCACAAGGTCTTGTGAATATAGCATTACTAAAATTAGGCATTATTCATGAACCATTAAATTTATTATATAATACACCATCTGTAATATTAGGTATGGTTTATTCTTTATTACCATTTATGATTTTACCAGTGTATGCAGCGATTGAACAGTTTGATAAACGCAAGTTAGAAGCGGCGTATGACTTAGGCGCAACGCCAATTAAGGCATTTTGGCATGTGACACTTCCGATGACAATGTCAGGAGTTGCAACGGGTTCCATTTTAGTGTTTGTTTCATCTATTGGTATGTTTGTCGTATCGGATGTAATGGGTGGATCGAAAGTAGCATTAATTGGAAACGTAATTCAAAACCAATTTTTAGGTGCACGTGATTGGCCATTTGGCTCTGCATTATCGATTATTGTCGTCCTATTCTCTGTTCTGTTAATTTACTTATATTATCGTGCGACGAAAGTATATAAATATGGAAACGGAGGGGAATAGTACGGGATGAAAAAGTTTTTAGTTTCTTACTCTTGGTTAATTTTATTGTTCTTATATTTTCCAATGATGGTTTTAATGGTCTATTCTTTTAATGATTCGCGTATTAATGCGGAATGGCAAGGGTTTACATTCCATTGGTATACAGATTTATTTCAAAAGCAAGACGTCATTGATGCATTGGTAAATAGTATTACAATTGCTCTTATTACAACTTTCGTAACAACTGCTCTCGGTGTATTTTTTGCAGTAGCGTTACATCGTTATAAGTATCGTTTTGAAGGAGCGATAAATGGACTTGTATACTTACCAATTTTAATTCCTGATATTTTAATGGGATTATCTCTACTTATTTTATTTAGCCAAATTGGAATGGAACTTGGACAAGCTACTATTATCATTGCGCATATTACGTTCAGTATTTCATTTGTTGTTGTGATTTTAGCAGCACGTTTGTCTAGTATGGGACATGATTTAGAGGAAGCGGCAAATGATTTAGGAGCAACCCCTTGGCAGACGTTTCGTCATGTAACGCTTCCAAGTATTGCCCCTGGCATTATTTCTGCTGCGTTATTAACATTTACGTTATCAATTGATGACTTTGTAATTAGTTTCTTTGTATCTGGGCCAGGATCCACAACATTACCACTATATATTTACAGTATGGTTAAACGCGGAGTATCACCTGAAATTAATGCACTTTCAACAATATTAATTGTTGTCATTGTTGGGTTAATGATTGCATCAGAACTATTCCGTAATAAAGGAGCGGATGGAGAAGAAAACTCCGGAGGGCATCTTCCTTTATAAAAACAGAAAGAGGAGGTCGTGAATCGATGAAATTGATGAAGACGCTAGCTGGCGCAGCCATTAGTTTTAGCCTTGTAGCAGGCGTACTTGCAGGATGCGGCGGTGAAAAAAAAGAAGAGCTTAACATTTATAGCTGGGCTGATAACTTTGATGAGCAAGTATTAAGGGATTTTGAGGAAAAATACAATGTCAAGATTAACTATGACAAATATGCAAGTAACGAAGAGATGCTTGCGAAGTTACAAGCTGGCGGTGCGAAATATGATTTAATTCAACCATCTGATTACATGGTGAAAACAATGGCGGAAATGGATTTATTAGAGCCATTAAACAAGAAAAACATTCCGAATGTAGAAAATCTTGTTTCTAACTTTAAAACGCCAGCGTTTGATCCAGAGAATAAATACTCTCTTGTATACACTTGGGGTGTAACAGGAATTGCTTACAATAAAAAGTATGTAAAAGAAACGCCAACAAGCTGGAATGATTTATGGAATGAGAAGTATAAAGGACGCGTTACTTTATTAAATGATTCTCGTGAAGTATTAGGTATGGCACTTAAGAAAAATGGGTTTTCAAATAGTACAAAAGATGATGCTCAATTAAAAACAGCGGCAACGGACTTACAGAAGTTACTTCCAAACCTACTTGCATTTGACACAGATAACATTAAGCAAAAATTCATTACAGAAGATACATGGATTGGAACAGTATGGTCTGGAGATGCAGCGTTTATTGCGAAAGACAATAAAGATGTAGGGTATGTCGTTCCAAAAGAAGGCGGTACAATTTGGGCGGATACATTAGCAATTCCAAAAGGTGCGAAACATAAAGAACTTGCTGAGAAGTTTATGAACTATTTAATGGATGAAAAAGTAAGTGTGAAAAACTATGAATCCATTGGATACAGTAATCCAAACGAAAAAGCTTGGCCGCTTCATAGTAAAGAATACCGCGATAACAAAATGATTTTCTTATCACAAGATGAGTTGAATCGTACAGAATGGCTTGTTGATGTAGATGATAAATTAAAAGAGTATGATCGTTACTGGACAGAATTAAAAACAAAAGGGAAATAAAGAATACAAATGCGGTTTCTATATAGAAATCGCATTTTTTCATAAGTAGGAGGAGAAAGTTTGAAGAAAAAATTATATCAATATGAGTTACTGTGTATGATATTATTTTGTATCATATTTGGCATTATTGCTTGGAGAGTACAAGCGAATGGCATAACAATGATGGATACATATGTACAAGAGCTTGTAAAGGGATTACAAACAGATCGCTTGCTTGTATTTTTCTCATACTTTACAAAAATGGGGTCTGCCATTGGGATTACGAGCGTACTTATTTTCAGTTTACTTATTTTTTGGAAGAAACGTTATTATGTTGCAATGTTCCTATATCCGCTTGCTATATTAACAACGCATCTTGTGAATAAAGGGATAAAGGAAATTGTGAAAAGAGATCGTCCAAGTTTGAATGAAGCATTTGATGCACTTGGATATAGTTTTCCAAGTGGACATGCAATGTTGTCCATTATGACGTATGGATTTCTTGCTTATATCATCGCAGCAAATTTGCACAATACAATGAGTAAATATATAAGCGTAATGATTGCGGCGCTATTTATTATATGGATTGGACTAAGCAGAATCATTTTATTTGTTCATTATCCAACTGATATTTTAGCAGGGTACGCGGTAGGAGGCATTCTGTTAATTATCACCATTTATTTTCACCGCCTCATTTCAGAGCGATTTCAAATGAATCAAGAGCGATAAAGTGAAACTTTAATCAGTGGGGGTTTTCTTCATCCCCCACTGATTATGAGCCCTCACCAATCGGGCTGTTACGGGCAGCCCTACTCCCACCTATCTTCCTTGTTTCTCTCTGCATCTTGAGGTGGGAGTCTTACTGCCCTAAAATAGCGGGATAAAACATCTAGAAAACGGTTTTTCTAGATGTTTTTTTAGGAAATAGGAATGTGCTAAAATAGAGATGCATTTCGAATGGAATAAAGTAGGTGAAAGCTATGAAAATAAAGAGAGAGCAAGTAGATGTATGGGGGAAAATGGGAGCTTTTCTTTTTCAATTCCGCTATACTGTAATAGCCATATTATGTATGTTAGCTATCATACTAGGTATTTTTGCGCCAAAACTTCCAGAAGTATTAGGCGGTGATGGCTTTCAAACAAAAGGGGACTATCAAAAGACAAAAGCTATTTTGGACAAGGATTTTAAACAATCACAAGACACACTGCTGCTTGTGTTTCAAAAAAATAAAGGGATTTCAAACGACGATTTTCAAAAAGAAATTGCAGAGCTCGTAGCAAACGTTCAGTCGAAAGAAACGTATGAGTCGTTTCATCATCCCCTAGAAAATAAGAGTATGTTACAAGATGATTTAGCTTATGCGACAATTTTATTTTCTGGGAAAACAAGTAAAGAACGAAATGAAAAAACATTACAGTTTGCCGAAGAAATAAAAAAAGAAAGTAATCGTATCTTGAAAGTAACTGCAACTGGTTTTCCAAAAATTAATCAAGAAATCAATGAGCGAACGCAGAACGATTTAAAAGTAGCTGAAATGATTGGTTTGCCAATTGCCTTTCTTGTGTTACTTTTTTCATTTGGTAGCTTGCTTGCGTCTATCTTACCTATTGTAAATGGTGCACTGAGTGTAATGAGTACAATGGGAATTTTATATTTTATCGGTGTAGATAAAGAGTTATCAATTTTTGTTTTAAATGTTGCGCCGATGATCGGTCTTGCCTTATCGATTGATTTTGCACTTTTATTTGTCAATCGTTTTCGGGAGGAGTTGGCATATCGCTCTGTTCGAGAAGCGATTTTAGTTACGTATCAAACAGCAGGACGAGCGATTGTATTTTCGGGATTGTGTGTATTCGTTGGACTATCAGGCTTGTTTTTCTTTGAAATAGACTACATTCAATCAGTTGCAATCAGCGGAATGATTGTTGTTATTATGAGTATTATTTTTTCACTTACACTTTTGCCAGCGCTCTTATCATTAATGGGAAAACGGTTGCTCAATAAGAAGCAAACACCGCCGCGTACTTCACGAGTGTGGAGGAAATTTGCGCAGTTTGTTATGAGTCATCCGATTATGATGGTCATAATCGTCACAACGTTTATTATCGTCTGTCTCTTACCTCTTCGCACAGCAAATCTTCAATTTCCAGGTGTAGAAGCATTGCCGGAAAAAAGTGAGACAAGGATTGCATATGAAAAATATGAAGAGACATTCCGTAACATGATGAAAACTCATGCGGATGTTACGGTAGTAATAGAGACAAAGGAAAAGGTAACAAAGCAAGAAAGCTTGCAGCAAATAGAATCTATTGTACAAAAGTTACAAAAAGATAAGCAAGTATACAAAGTAGAGAGTCTTTATGATGAGCTACATGGAATGAATGCAAAACAGGTTGCTGCGTTATTACAAACGCCTGAGGGGGCCAAAATCGCTCCGATATTTGATATTTATACGAAAGAGAATCGGACAACGTTGCAAATTTTCTTACATACAAAGCCGAAGACAGAAGCGGCAAAACAATGGGTGAGAGATTTTAAAGCAAAGTATAAAGAAGATTATCTAACCTATTATGTAGGTGGAATGACAACATTTCAACAAGAATTAGAGGATGAAATAAAAGATAAAGTTGTGATTGGGATGTCTGTTATATTTGGATCTACGTTTTTTATCTTATTATTTGCCTTCAGGTCAATACTCATTCCAATAAAGGCAATTGTCATGAATATATTAAGTCTTAGCGCAACAATTGGTCTTGTTGTTTGGTTATTTGAAGGTGGACACTTTGGATTGGATGAAAGTTCCGTACTATTTGTACTACCTATTTTTATTTTTGGGCTTGTATTTGGCTTAAGCATGGATTACGAGGTATTTCTTATTTCTCGTATTCATGAGCTATACGAGGAGACAGGAGATAACGATGTAGCAGCGTTAGAAGGGCTTATATCAACAAGTCGTATCATTACATCGGCAGCCTTAATTATGATTGTAGTGACAGGGGCATTTGCCTTCACTGATATTTTACCAGTTAAACAGATGGGCCTTGGAGTAGCACTTGCAATTTTTCTTGATGCGACAATTATTCGACTTATGCTTGTTCCAAGTTTAATGAAACTGTTTGGAGATTGGAATTGGTGGCTACCATTTCGAAAGAAAAAAGAAAAAGCATGATGAAAGCACTTGTCTGAACTGTACCCTATAAAATGGACAGTTTAATAAAAAAGCCCTGAAAAATCAAGCACTGAAAAGATGGTTCCGATATTCAATCGGAGTCATCTTTTTTAATGTCCACTGAT
>NZ_JAKUEH010000028.1:0-22092 GCF_022662815.1 Bacillus cereus group sp. BfR-BA-01492 | reverse complement strand
CTTTTTAAATTCTGCATTAAATTTCTTGTTTGCCATACGGACACTTCCTCCTTGAAATCCATTGTAAGGACTTAACTAAGTTGTGTCCATATGACTATACTAACTCCATTTTTATTTTTTATTGGGATATTAATCCACATTTTAACTTCCCCCATAATGCTTATTCCTGCATTATTTATTATCTTTCTGATATTTCAGCATAAAAAACAACTTAAAGCTCAAAAGATTTATATGGAACAACTTCGCCAATCCAATATTAATCAAATTGATCAAATGAATGGCCGACAATTTGAAGAATACTTAAGTTCTTTATACCAATCCCTCGGATACCAAACAGAAGTTACCAAAGGTTCTGGTGACTTTGGAGCTGACTTGGTTTTAAAAAATAATGGTACAAAAATCGTTGTACAAGCAAAACGCTATAAAAATAAAGTCGGTATTCAATCAGTACAAGAAGTTGTTGGAGCTAAAAGATATTACAACGCTGCTCATGCTTGGGTTGTAACTAATAACTATTTCACAGAACCTGCACGTAAATTAGCACACGCAAATGATGTATTACTTATAGATCGTGACCTATTGATTAAATTAAGTGCGCAAGTAAATCGAGAAAAAGCACCAACCCGTGCTGAAAGATATATATCTAATTAATTTGGACACTCCTGTTAGTGTCTTTTTTTATAACCTTTTCGCTATCTCATACACAACATCCACAGTTACTCCATAACCAGTTTGTTTATACAATCGACTTTTCAATGTAACTATAGCCACCTTATCAAAATATGTAATTTTGCATATTCTGTACTTTCAATTTTCATACATGCAATAATTTATTTATAAAAATACAAAGCATTAATAAGGATGATTTATATGAACAAATTCCGGAAAAGGTAATTAAATCTTTACAAACATTTTGGGGATGCTTAGCATTCGGTATATTAATGTTTGCTATCTTCTTAATTATGGATTTAACAGATACACCCTTAAATACATTAGGCTGGAGAGACTGGCTAGGTTCTGTAGTAGGTGCAGCCATTGTAGCTGTTGGAATGTTTACTTTAAGTAAATTGGATTTAAAATAAATATTCCGTCAATAATATAGATACACCAGTCTCCAATTCCCCTGGAGATGAGCAGTTAGCTTTTGCTAGCCGCTCTTTTGTTTGTAACCTAGTCAGGCTTCTTTTACTTTCCACTTCCGAAAAACTCGTCTACCCACTTTTCAACTTTTACAACTTCTTGCCTTAATTGTTCTGCTAACTCCGCGATTTCAGCTTGAGCACCTTTCCCTTTTCTACGTTTATTGTAGAAGTCTACAAGTCCCCTCAAGTTAACTATTAAGACTAAATTAGTTGTTGCTGCGTTTGGCAGTACACTGCGAGCATCCTCAGCAGGAATTCCTAATGTTCTAAGCAAATCATAATCACTTTGTATTTTGTACATCATTTCGTTGTAAGCTTTAACTATTTGTTCTCCTTTTGCTTTAACCGTTTCAGGCACTACAAAATCAAAGCCACCTATCTTATCATTACTTCCCATGCGTACATATCTTTGAGATTGGACTGAGTAACTAAACCCTACACGGTGACGTGTTAACTGTGTAAGTAATGCTCTGCTAATTCCTTCTACTGCGAAGGTATATGTTAAATGCTCCAGTGTTGAAGTATGCCCCGAACCTACAATATGTCTAATGAGCCGATCTACTTCTTTTCCACCTTTTCCATCAGTTGCTTTTCCTTTAAAGTACTTCTCTCCCTCTAAAGTTGCAATCCTACTAGGTCTATTTGGCGAGTAGCACGTACGGATTGCTGATAAAGCTATCACTTGCCCATGAGTAGGATTAAACCCTTCCTCTCCAAGACCAGATACATGAGACAAGAACTTAACAAACTCCTCAGATAATTGCGTATGTGCTAGTAGCTTTACATCCATATTTGAATTCTCCATTTCTTAATAAATTTGTAACCTTGTTAGACAAGTTTTTATATACTGTAATTAGTCCTTTCTTATAAATTAAGCTCGTCACTTGAATTATAAAAATGGGTTTACATCCTATAACCTTTTCAGGAATCATCCATATTTTATTTCTGAAAAAGTGCTTTGTCTTACTGAAAGGTGGTTGCGGAAACAACCGCCTTTTTATTTATGGCACAATGAAATTTCTATTAAGATTTACACTTCACCTCTTCAATCAGCCAAGACACGATATTATAATCATTAGCTTCCACCCTTAAAGATGTTCCGTTTAAAAAGCATCCCTTCATATCCTCAAGTAATTCTTCAGCAGCTTCAATTCGTTCCATATCTATTCTCCTTTCTACTAAAAATGAAGTTTTTGTTTAGTTTTCTTTCCGCTTGTCCTCTCGTTGTTCGATATACCCTAGAAAATATTCTGTAGTCTGTTTGATTTCGTTTGTTAAATTTTGAATACCGTTTTCAGCTTTTTCTTCATCAATATAACCTTCTTGTGATAGATGAAATAATAGCTCTACTTTAGCAACCATTTCCGCTATATTTGTTGCATGACCCTTTGCGTAATTGAGTCTATATTGGCTTAATCCATGTTTCACTTTCATAACCATTCTCCCTTCCCAAATAGCGTTTTTGTTTAAAAATTACTCTGATTCAATTCCCACATGTTATAATCTGCATAATTCATTTTTCGGGAAAGGATAACAAAATGAGAGAATACTTTGGTTTTATTTCAATGTTTTTAACTGCATTCTTATTTTTCAATCTGTATTTTGCCGGTCCTTTTTTAATTTTGATACCTATCTCAATTGTTTTAGCTATTTTTGCTCCGAAAGGTACAGCTAAAACGTTTGCTTTTGTTGGTTTAATAATTTTTGGCATTTTCTTCGCTTGCATATACATCTTCATTTATTATATTTAGTGCTTAACTGAAACTCATTTCAGACAATACCTTTCTCTAAAATAACTATTTTATTAAAAACCCTTAATGAGCTACTCCTTACAGTTTTGTAATATTAATGTCACTAAAATCAATTTTTTCACTATAAACTCTTTACTATAATTTTCTATATACACAAACAAGGAGAGAGTTATATGAAAAAATCATTAGTTATATCTGTATTATTCGCACTGTTTTCTAGTTTTGCTATTGGATGTGAAAGATCACCTACTATAAATAGAATGGGAACCGAACAATACTATGTACAAATTACAAACAACGGTGAGATAAAAAAGAACCAACGATTCTATACTTTATCTACTTATAATCAGGATGGGGTAGAAAAAACAGTTACGTTTGGAAGTGTAAAACCCGAAAATAAACCCCTTAAAGAAAATGCCTTCATACGTCTTTATGTCGATCAAAAAGATAAAAACAATACAGAGATAAATCATAGAGAGATAAAATCCTACGAAGAAGTTCAAAAAGACGATTTACCTTCAAAAGTAAAAGAAAAATTACATATTGAATAGCTACCCAATCAACATAAAAGATAATCTCTTATACATGATAGAGTGTCTTTTATGTTGATTTTTTCACCTTCCATCATCATGCAAAGGCCTAGACCTTTCACCCTTTAACAATTTACTTTTCAACAAAATAACGCTTTTGTTTAATTTATATTTTAAAAATTCATTTTCATAAGACCTGCCCCTATATGCTATACTCACTCTTAAATAATTTTATAAGGAATGTTAAAAATGAATGATAGATCCTCAAGACAATGGAAAATGCAACAAAAATTAAAGAAATTGAAAACAAAAAACAAGAATGATACAAACCCTTTGTTTACTGAATGTCTTGAATCCTTAGGAGACAAAACTCTAATTTTTTCTCAGGAGAAAAGCCAGCAGATTGCTAATAATTTAATTAATTTATTTCCTATAACCGTCTCTGGAAAAATAGATTGGGAACAGATAGACAATCAATTAATAGCCTCAAACAAAGAACAACTAATTTCCCTTATTAGAGCAAATCAACTAGATTTTGATGAACAGATTTTTATATTATGGGATAACTATGAAATTCCTGTAGTAAGTACAAATCTTGATAAAGTATTCCAATCACTCATTGACATTGATGCAGTCAGTTTTTATTACTGGCTATTAGATAAGGAATATAGATTCGTAATTGAAATAAAAAATGAAGAAATGAATAGAGTTGGTTTCCGCTAATACTCTAATCATCTTTCCTCATTCTGTTGTTCTATAAAATTCAAATTTCATTAATATCCGTTATCCTGTCTCTCAAAGTTTTCCGCATTCTTCTCCTTATACGAATTAATAACATCCTCATAAGTAAATCCGTACAAATAGCAAATACGAAAGAAGATGCCAAACGCTCTTCTCAAATGTCCCATCGTTGTAGTTAAATCTCTGTATTGGCACCATGCCCTTTTTGCAGTCAACACATCTTGCATGTACCATTCGAACAGCATATTTACATTACTTGTATCTTTTCTCATAATTGATTGCATGCTGAACGATGGAATAAGTTCATGTCTCCATGTACATTTATCTAATTCGATTACAATGTTCATAAGAAAATGGAGACCATCAATTAACTCTTCTAATAGTCCATTCTTAGGAACTCCAAATCCTGTACTCCACATCTTAAACGCTCGGGTTTCATTCCATGCTTCACTGATTTCCACTAGTAATGCACGAAACAACATATCCATTTTGCCATTTCCTTTTTAAAGCTCACTCTTCTCCCTCCAACAATTCCACTAACTCCTCAAACGAGCATTCGAATAAATCTCGAAGCCCGTCTTTGGATTTATAAATACCTCTATCAATCAGTTGATCTATGATGTGTTGGTGCAAAATTACCCCACCATGTCCTCGACACAAAATTGTAATTCCATACTTTTCACTGGAAAGTATTTTACTGGAGTATCTTTTTCATTAATTGCTACACAACCTAAAACACCCTCAAATTTATTATCCTCAGTCTGAACAACTACTTTATATAGGACATCTTCACGTTCACAAATATCACCTAATTTAAACTCGTCCATTTTACGATCCTTCTTATAAAACATCATGAAACGCTCAAATTCTTCTAACTCTTCATCAGTTGCCTTTCGGAATGTACGTCCTTGATATCTTTTGAAAGAACATCCATTTTCATAGAAACGATATTCCCCTACTTTTAACCCCATGACTAAGTAATACTTAGTTTGAGTCTCTTCTTTTAAAATTCCGTACCATTTCCCATTTGAGCTTTCCATTACGAACATTTCACCGTACTCTAAATTCAATGGCTTTTCATAATCTACAAACTCGTTTTCAAAAAAGAAGTTCATACCGATTGCAGACGGTACAATACGCTGACTACTAATTCCCAAAACCTCATGTTTACCCTTTTTTAATGTGTGTGCAAAATAATCATTCTTTTCTTTAATCCAATTCGTTTTCATTCTTTCAATCGCTTCAAATCCTGTATATGTTTTCATTCTTTCTCCTTCGCTTTCTTTAACATTTCTTCAATCCGTTTTCCCGTAGTATTTTTATAGTCTTCACATGACCATTCAGCGTTGTTTGTCGGAGATGGTGTAAATACCACTCCCCAACTACTAACGCTTGAAATATGGACATCAGGACGAATTACAGTAATGGTCATATTAATCTGTCTCCCCTTTAAAAAGGTAACTTTCTTTTTCGCTTATCTCTTGTATACTTAAACTCAATATGCCTGTATGTGTTGAACATACGTGACGTAATACGGTCATCGTAAGCTTTCATCACAGCTTCTCCTGTTAGGTTTGTTGTAATGATAGTTTTCTTCCCCTGTCTTCCATCAAAGACCTTAAACAGTACACGATTCACGAATGCAGTTGCCTTTGGATCCGCAGCATCCATATCGCCTAGTTCCGCACCTAAGTCATCAATAACTAATAAATCTACACTAATTAGTAAATTAACAATGCTATGCTCAGATTCCTCAGATTGCCCATTGAACGTAGAACGTATGTAGTCAAATAGTTCTGATACAGAAACATAAAGAACAGTTCCTGCGCTATTCTCATTCATTTCATGAGCAATTGAATAGGCAAGATGACTTTTACCAGCACCCACTTTTCCAACTAGAATTAAATTAAACCTCACATCATTCAAGTAATCCTCAAGTGCTCGTTTTGCTAAGGTGTAATTCTTTTCATCCTCTTCACAGTCAGATTTAAAAGTTGAGAATCTAGCAAGTTTAATTGTTTCATCTTTAATCAAGCTCTTATCGTAAAACATACTTTTACGTTTTCTCTGTTCCTTCTCATCTCGAAATACATTCATTTCAGCTTCTAACTTTTGATTGTCTTCTGCCAACTTACATACCGGGCAAACTACTTCATCATTTATCTTCATGTATCTAACAGTACGTTTACGTTCTTTTTTACAAACCTCACATGTATCAGAAAGGAAGATCATCTTCTTCGAAAGGGTCTTTGCTATATCTGTTACCTTTACTAGAGCCATGTTTTCCTTCCACCTTTCCTTGTTGTAAATAGCCTTCAAACTTTGTACCAAATAACGTTTCTGGTCTTAGGTACTTTGCTTGTTCCGTCCTTAGCCATTCTCTAGCTTTTGTATCAATCACAGTTTTAAAGTCATCCACGGTGAATCCTTCTACTAATCTAGTTTTAATCAATGTTTGTGTTTTCTTAGATGTTAAACGGTAACTACTACCACACACGTCGTTGAGATAGTTTACTATCTCGACTATATATTCTTTAATCTCTGATGTAGTCTCTGTGTTAGTCTCTGGTATTGGTTTACCCAAATTGGGTACATCCATTTGCCCATTTTGGGTAGACCGTCTACCCAAGTTGGGTACATCGTTTGTGGATTCTAACAAACGGAGTTTTTCATAATTAATGGAATACCATTTCGTCTTATCAAACTTAGCTCGATTATAATTACCTATAACAAGAAGCTGTTCATCCTCTAAATTCTTTACAATACGTCTAATGGTGTTCTCACTCCAAAACGGAAATTGTTTAACCCATTCTGCCACACTGTTATATACCCAGTTTCTTTCATCATAAAAATGCTTAGATCTGTTTAACCAATAGTGTATCTGTTGTAAAAATATAGCTTCATTCAATCCAATTTTCGTTGCCAATCTTGGAAGAACAAGTAATGGTTCTTCATGAATTAATAAATTACTCATCTCTTCACCTTCCTCATAACAACTTCATAATAGAATCCACGGTCACGATCCATCACAAGGCAACCTTTAAACAGATGAGGATTTTCATCATTTCTATGTTTAACTGTTTCTAACACCTTTCGAATAGGAAATAAGTAATCAAACCCTTCATTCTCTAAACGACGACAGCGCTTAAGTAATTCAGATAACCTTTTATCACGTAAATACCGAGTACCTAAACCTCTATTCAAAGCAATTGGCATTGAACCATCTCTTACTATCGTTTTCATTTCAGTCACCCACCTATTGTGCTTGCTGTTGCTTTTCTTTTGCTTCGTTTATCCACGATGTTATTGTTTTTTGTAACTGAGATGCTTGTTGCACTGTCATTCCTTTGAAAGATTGAATTCCTAATGACTGTTTTACAGTGTTTTTCGTTTCTTCAAATGACATGTTATATACTTCCGACAACTCTCTAATTTGCACATGAATTGCTTTTATTCTTTGTTCATTTGCAACCTCTGCCTGTCTAGATTGCTCCTGTTTTGGAACATCTAGTTGCTTAGCTGCTTGTTTAGGTTCATCATCATGTGGAATATCTTCACCCGAATAGATGTATAAACCTAATCCGTGTAGTGCAATTGCTTTTGCTAGACACCTTTGAATCGAGGTGTTTATTTGGAATGACGTAGGTTTTGCGATTGGCTTATTATAGTTATCCAATACAGGATGAATTTGCGAACGTGTGATGTTATTTACCGTTACCTCAACTTCAACAAAGTGTCCAACCTCTGTTTTCATATAAGGTAATCCATCGAATCTAACCACTTGCCATGTAGCATCAGGATGTTTTTTCAAGAGTTGGTCTACAGCCCATGACCAGCTCAGATAACTAAAACGTCCCTTCTTCTCAACATGTTTACTGACGTCAATAACTGCTAATTCTGCAAAGTAATTTTTAGTTTCACTCATCGGATTCTCACACTCTCACCTTGTTTTAATGAAATACCATCCCACTTCATACCATTCTTAATCGCTAGTAATAATGCTTTTTTATCTACCTTTGGATCCTGTGGAATCATGTATTCTGTTGGAATAACTGCATCCTCTGCAATATCTAGACTTGCTGGATTCTTTTGAATACCTACTGTTATCAATGCACCTTTAATACGTCTTTTATCCACAGCAACCATTTGATGATATAAATAGTCCTTAATATTTTTACAGTTGTTCTCAAAAGACTTACGACGTTCAGCCAAGCGATTCTCTTCTCCTTTAATCACTTCAACTTGCGCTTCAATATTGCGAATCAATAACGCTGCACCTTGTACTTTATCTTCAATTGCTTCACTGATTGATTGAAGTGTATCGTTAATTACTTCCGGATCTGCCCCGTCTTCAATCATTTGCTGTAATTGATTGAAGCTAGTAGTTAATTCGTACAATTTCATAGTTTTATATCCTCCTAGAACGGCATACTGCCATGCGGTTTATTAGTTAATATGGTAATCACATAATCTATATCTAACTTTCTACAGGTATCTGCTTCCTGTGCGGATATAAGTTTCAAGCTACTTACAGCCTTTTCAATCTGCTTTTTTAGTAATTGGTTTTCTATTGTCTCTTCCACGTAATCACCCCATGTGATATACTGACTTTGGATTTGTTTTTTTAATGGAACCCACTGCCATGGGTTTCTTTTTATTTATACAAAACCTTTTGAATAACATCCTCTTTAATGCCAACCTCTCGCATACGCTCTACAACGTGCTGAACTCTATCATTTTCTTTCTTTTTAAATATCAATTCCTTTAATTGCTTATCACACTCTTTTGCCTTTTCTCCACATGCCTCATACTCTTTACAAACCTCATAGAATTCTTTCGTTTTACCCTCTACATTTTTCTTACTTGCAATACGAGTTAACAAAAATTGATTCTTTATGTAGTTCTCCTTCTTATTACGTAATGATTTCGCTAACTCCGCATCCTCGGGTAACACTAAATTTTCAATTCCCACTAGATTCACCAGCCTTTTTAAAAAGAGCAATTAGACATACAAACCTATTTTCAATTAATCGACATTTCTTTTTATATTCAACGTTATCTTTAAGTTTTAGATTGTAAAATTCCAACATATTAAGATAATCTGACACCTTTACCTCTTTATAATTAATTAATAGATTCATAGCATTCCTTTCCTTTCTTTCCAATTTTCTCACTTCTATTGATTACCCTTTTATACTTTTGCAGCTCAAAATAACCTATAAGATGACCTTCATTCCAAAATATAGTAAAATTATTATTTAGGAGGAGGTGAAATACATGGAAAGACAGCCTGTTTTATCTAGCCGTATGTCAAGTGTCGGTTGGGAAAATGATGTACTTGAAATACAATTTAAAGATGGTTCTATTTATCAATATTCTGATGTTTCACATTCAGAATATATTAGTTTTATAAATTCACCATCGCTTGGTTCAGCTTTATCCAGATTAGATAAAGTTCACAACTATTCTCGTGTACTTTAATACTCAAAATGCTCATTCTGAAAAAGAGTGGGCATTTATACTTTGAGACAGGTGAGCAAACTAGTTGTTCTACATTATTTAAGAGCACTTCTTACTATCTAAATGATATTTTTGAATCAAAGTTTGATTAATAGATTCATTACCTTCCTTCCATTCTCTCTTCCGCCCATTCTCCTAAGAATGCTTGTACTTGTTTTGCTGGGAAATACCATTTCTTACCCACTTTGAATTTTGGGAAGCGTGGGTCAAAGAAAAACTGATCCTGAATTGTATTCCACGACATACATACACGTTTTTTAAGCTCCTTAGTATCCCAAAAGGCTAACTCAGCATCGTACTCTTTAACCTTCTTTTGAATTTCTTCCACACATAATTCCTTCACAACATTTTCATCAACTTGAACATTAAACATAATTATTCCCTCCTTATTTTTTTAACCATTGATTCTGAGACGTTTATAAAGTGCAATTATTTTCTACAAAGAAATCCTGAGAACGCAATTTTGCGTTTTCTAAAAGCTTTTAAATCATCGGCCTCCAACCATTTATAAAATTCAATGCTTCCTCAAAATCCTTCTTCAAAATGTCGCGGTAACTATTTACATTGAATGCATCTTTCAAATTACGCCCTAGTAATCCGAATAGCTTGCGAGTAGAATCATGTACTTCACTATCTACATGACCGTTCTCCCATAAAAAATAGATTCGTTTTGCTTTCGTTTTTTCAATCACTCTTTGCTGTCCGTAATCTACAGTTAATTGCTTTTCAACTACCTGCTCTAATGAAGAAACTCTTTTATTTAAATTACTAGTTCCAGCTGCTAACAACTCTATTTGTCCAAATGTATCCCCAGGAACTTGCATTCTTTTTTCAATATGTTTTTTCATTCTTTTAAACTCTCGTAGAAACTCTATTTTCATTCTCATAGCTTCCGATGTCACATAAGCCATTACAACAATTGCAAATGCATCTTCTGTTAAAAGATACTTTTTATACCACTGTTTGTTTTGAGAATGTTGATACTGGGTCTGCCCAAAGTTGGACTCACCCCAAGTTTGCTCTCCTGCTTCTTTTAATTTCTCTAGTTGCACTTCAATGTCGCGTACAACATGTTTATGCTCTTTCTCAAACATTTCAGCAATTGTTAAACTATCAGTTACCACCTGTCCATCATTTTCAAAAACTAATACATTGTTTTCACTTATTACAGCTAACTCACCCATTATGAAACCTCCTTGTTATTATTTTTCTCAGACCAACAAGCTGCTAGAAAGAACTTAAAGTTCGATTTATTACTAAAAAAAATATCATCGATATTCATATCAAAAAACTTTGCAATCTTCCTAGCCGTTTCCATTGAAGGCGTTCTTTCCTTTTGATCGATCATTCGAATATATCGTTCAGTAACTCCACAATAACTTGCAATTTCTTTATATAAGTTTTTTTGTGGGTAGTTTATTTTGTTTTTCATTTAGTCACCTCCAAAAAGAACTATATGTTCTAAATATAGATTACAGAACTTTTTGTTCTATACCAATGCAAAAAAGAACAATTTGTGCTAAACTTTTTCTAAAGTGAACAATTAGTTCAATTAGAGAGGTGAACAATATGATAGGTCTTAGAATAAAATCTTTACGAAAAAAAGAAAATCTAACACAAAAACAGCTCGCTGAAAAAATTGGAGTATCCCAAAGGATGATAGGCTACTATGAATCAGAAGAAAGATTCCCTCCACATGATGTCCTAAGTAAATTAGCTGATTGTTTTTCAGTTTCTGCTGACTATTTACTAGGACGAGCTGTTACAGACCAACCCAAAGAGCAATTAACACAGAAAGATGAAAAAGACATAGCAAAAAGAATGGAAGAAATAAAAAAGGATCTTCAAGGTGAAGACGGATTAATGTTCTCTGGTGAGCCTATGAGCGAAGAAGCCGTAGAATCTTTATTAGATGCAATGGAGTACATCGTGAAACAAACTAAAGTAATCAATAAAAAATACGTTCCTAAGAAATATCGTAGTACTGACGATAACTGATGCGAGCTTAGGAGGGAAAACATTGAAATTCGTCATAAGAGATCTAGTCCAACAACTTTGCACAAAATACAACACGACAAACCCCTATGAGCTTGCAGATTACTTAAAAATAAATGTACTAACTTGGGATTTACACGAAGAAATAAACGGATTTTATAAATATGAAAAAAGAAATCGTTTCATTGTTATTAATAATCATTTGTCTCCATCCATGCAAAGAACTGTTTGTGCACATGAATTAGGACATGCAATCCTACACACTCATGCAAACACACCTTTTCTTCGTAAGAATACATTCTTTTCAGTTGATAAATTAGAGATAGAAGCAAATACGTTTGCTGCGCTTTTGTTAATTGATAAAAAGACCATTCAACCTGGTGATACAAAAGCATGTATAGCATACAAAAATGACATTCCAGTTGAACTGTTAGAATTTTATAAGCCTTACTAAAGGAGGTAAGATATTTTGATTATTGATTTAAATGCTGAACGAGAAAAACGAAAGAAACGCACCATCAAACAAGAAGAATTTAAAAAGATCCCTATCGTTGAGAAAATCCATATTGTTGATGGTGAAATAAAATATGAAGTTTCGGGTTATAAAGAGACTCCTGTGAAGTGGTTGGATGAGTAATCTAGCCACTTTACAATTATAAGGAAAGAGGGAATGTTATAATGGCTAGCTTCAGAAAATTCGGAGATGTTTGGGAATTCCGAGTAAGATTTAAAGACCCTTATACTCAAAAATACAAAGAGAAATCAAAACGTGGATTCAAGACAAAAAAAGAAGCACAACTTGCGGCTGCTGAAGAAGAAAAGAAATTATTAAACGGTTTAGAAGTTGAGATTACTCCTACTTCTTTAAAACATTACCTTAGAGACTGGTTAAAATTATTTAAGCAAGATAATGTAAGAAAAAACACCTTTATCTTGCATGAACGTAACATCGAAAAGCATATCATCCCCTACTTTCAAAACATGAACCTAAAAGAACTCAAACCAATGATGTATCAAAAATTTATTAATTCCTTAACTGATCAGGGTTACAGTAAGCGAACTGTTCAAATTATCCATGGCACAATGAACAATGCTATGAAAAAGGCTGTTAGCTTAAAAAAATCGAGAACAATCCTTGTGAAGAAGTGGTTATTTCAAATAAGAACAATAAAGAAAGAGAAGGGCTAAAATATATGCGAAGTGAAGACGTTCCCCTTTTCTTAAAGACTTCTTATCAATACAACTATATTTATTACATCTTTTTCAAGGCACTTCTGAATACTGGTATGCGTAAAGGTGAAGCTGCTGCTTTACAATGGAAAGACATAAATTTAAAAGAACATACTATTACTATTTCTAAAACATTGGATTTTACAGCTAAAACAAAAGAAGAATTATTTGGAGATACAAAAACATTTACTTCTAAACGTACAATCATGATTCCTAAATCATTAGTCGATGAACTGCTGGCACATAAAAAGTGGCAAAATGCTAATAAGCTTGTTTTACAAGATGCATATGAACATGAATTAGATTTAGTCTTTTCAAGAGTAGATGGAAAGTTCTTACCGAAGTCAACATTGTTCAATGCATTCTCACGCATACTTAAGAAAGCAAATTTACCTAGATTAGAAATACATTCATTACGACACACCCACGCGGTTCTTTTATTAGAGTCTGGTGCCAGTATGAAATACATTCAAGATCGACTAGGACATAAGAGTATAGAAATCACTTCTAACGTTTATTCTCATATTAGCGACAAAATTAATAAGGATTCTATTTCGGGGTTTGAAGCTTATATGAATAATGTATTGGGGTAACTTTGATATTTTTGTGGGTGTTTTGTGGGTGAATTACTCTTCTTTCAAATAAAAGTGTTTTACCCACAAAATAAAAAAACCCTCAACACTTGTGTGTCAAGGGTTTGAGCCTCTTAGTAAAGAGACATATATTGATCGCGTTCCCATTGGTGAACTTGCGTTCTAAACATATCCCATTCAATCTCTTTCGCTTCGATGAAGTGTTCGAGTAAGTGTTCACCTAATGCTTTACATATCACTTCGTCAGATTGCAGTGTAAGTAATGCTTGCGCTAATGTTGCTGGTAAGTCAACGATTCCTGCTTCTTCACGCTCTTCTTTTGTCATGACATAGATGTTGCGGTCTACTGCAGCCGGCGGAGTTAATTTGTTTTTAATTCCGTCAAGACCTGCTGCTAATAATGTTGCCATTACTAGATATGGGTTTGCAGCTGGGTCAACACTACGCACTTCGACACGTGTACTTACACCGCGAGATGCTGGAATACGTACTAATGGGCTACGGTTTTGTGCTGACCATGCTACGTAACAAGGTGCTTCATATCCAGGTACTAAACGTTTGTAAGAGTTTACCGTTGGATTTGCCACCGCTGTAAATGCTGGCGCATGTTTTAAAATACCTGCAATAAAGTGACGTGCATCATCACTTAATTGTAAGTCGCCGTTTTGATCGTAAAATACGTTTTCTCCATTTTTAAATAATGATAAGTTGCAGTGCATACCAGAACCATTTACTCCAAATAGTGGTTTTGGCATAAATGTCGCGTGTAAACCGTGTTTACGAGCAATTGTTTTTACAACAAGCTTAAATGTTTGAATGTCATCACATGAACGGATTGCACTCGCATATTTAAAATCAATTTCGTGTTGTCCTGGTGCAACTTCATGGTGAGACGCTTCAATTTCAAAGCCCATTTCTTCAAGTTCAAGAACGATATCACGACGACAGTTTTCCCCTAAATCCATCGGCGCAAGGTCGAAGTATCCACCGTTATCATTTAGTTCTAATGTTGGATTTCCTTTTTCATCAACTTTAAATAGGAAGAATTCTGGCTCTGGTCCAAGGTTGAAGTCTGTAAAACCTAACGCTTCCATCTCTTTTAGGACACGTTTTAAGTTATTACGTGGGTCCCCTTCAAACGGAGTTCCATCAGCATTATAAATATCACAAATTAAACGAGCTACTTTCCCTTTTTCAGCAGTCCAAGGGAAGATTACCCAAGTATCTAAATCTGGATATAAGTACATATCGGACTCTTCAATACGTACGAACCCTTCGATTGAAGACCCATCAAACATCATTTTGTTATCTAATGCTTTTGTTAATTGGCTTACTGGAATTTCTACGTTTTTAATTGTTCCTAAAAGATCCGTAAACTGCAAGCGGATGTATTTTACATTCTCTTCTTTCGCTAAACGAAAAATATCTTCCTTCGTATACTTTGCCATTATAAATTCCTCCTTAGTCCCTCTAATCACCTTCAGAATCAGTAATCCTTAGTGAAAAAACCTCGAAATATCACCTTGTCGTAATGAAGTTCGATTGAATCGACCAGTATGTTGCAATTCATCTCGAAGAATTCTACGAAGCTCAGCTTTTGAAATTTCTTTCGTTTCTTCTTTTTCTTTCACTGCTTCTGTTTGATTTTCTTTCATTTGTAATACTTGTTTAATACCAGCCATGTTTAGCCCTTGATCTAACAAGTCTTTAATTTCCAACAACTTATCTACATCGTTAAATGAAAACAATCTACGATTTCCCTTTGTACGGGTTGGAGAAATCAAATTGTGTTCTTCATAGTAGCGAATTTGACGAGCAGATAGCTGTGTTAAATCCATTACAATCCCAATAGGAAACAGCGGGGCAGAACGTCTATCTTCTTTCATTGTTTCAGTTCCTCCTTCGCCTTAACTGTTTCTCATTTTATATCATGTTATGTTTCATGTCAATACATGTTAGCTTTTCTTACACGATTTTTTATAAATTTTTTTACTCTTTTTTAAAATCGAAAATAAACGAAAAAAGCTGCCGAAAAAATCGACAGCTTTCCCTCAAGAAATCGTTAATAAGTTTTTTTCAATTAGTGCATCAATTGCAGAACAAATTGCAATCTTAACATGAGAATACGTTAAACCACCTTGCACATAAGCAACATATGGCGGACGAATCGGACCATCTGCCGATAACTCAATACTCGCACCTTGAATAAACGTACCCGCAGCCATGATCACATCATCTTCATAGCCAGGCATATAATTCGGATACGGTGTAAAGTGCGAATTAATAGGAGATGCATATTGAATCGCTTGACAAAACGCGATCATCCGCTCTTTATCATCAAATTGAACAGATTGAATTAAATCCGTTCTTGGAGCATCCCAAGTTGGCGATGTATTCATCCCTAGCTTTTGTAAAAAGGCCGCGGTAAAAATCGCTCCCTTTAGCGCTTGACCAGCAACATGCGGCGCTAAGAAGAAACCTTGGTACATCTCCTGCAAACTATATAAAGACGCACCTGCTTCCGCTCCAATACCTGGAGATGTCAGGCGATATGCACAAGCTTCTACATATTCTTCTTTTCCGACAATATAGCCGCCTGTTTTTACAATACCGCCGCCTGGATTTTTAATAAGAGAACCCGCCATTAAGTCCGCTCCCACATGACATGGCTCTTGCTCTTCAATAAATTCACCGTAACAGTTGTCTACAAATACAACAACATCTGGTTTGATTTCCTTTACAAATGAAATCATTTCTTTTATTTCTGCGACTGTAAATGATGGACGAGTTGCATATCCTTTCGAACGCTGAATCCCAATCATTTTTGTTTTTTCATGAATCGCAGCTTCCACTGCTTTAAAATCAACGCGACCTTCACTTGTTAACGGAACTGCATGATATCCAATGTTATATTCTTTAAAAGAACCAACACCTTTACCACGTACACCAACAATCTCTTCTAACGTATCATATGGCTTTCCTGTAATATATAATAACTCATCACCTGGGCGTAATATACCAAATAACGCTGTCGAAATTGCGTGCGTACCTGAAATAATTTGCGGACGAACAAGTCCAGCTTCCGCTCCAAATACATCTGCATACACTTTTTCTAACGTATCTCGCCCAATATCATCATAACCATACCCTGTTGTCGGGATAAAATGTGAATCACTAATTTTATATTTACGAAAACTTTCTAATACACGAAATTGATTACTTTCAATCACTTCATCCACACGTTTATGTATGTCTTGAATTTGGCTTTCTACTTCTTTTACAATTGGAGCCAGTTTTTCTCCATTTTTCAAACGATCAAACATGATGTTTCTATTCTCCTTTTCCCACTAAAAATCTTTGCAATGATTCGTTGAGTGCCGAATGAGTAAATATATACCCTGTACACTCATATAACAATTCAGTTTCTTTAAATGCCATGCTCGTTAATACCGTATCTGTTTTTAAAAGTGTCAACAATCTCCCCTCACTTGGAGGAATCTTAACTTTATACGGTTCCATCTCTTCAATCATTTTCTTTTCCACTGCCTGTTTTAAATGGAATAAGTCATTTTCTTCAAATGCACTTGTCATAAGAAAATCGCTTTTCGGAAATGGAATAAAATTTTGATGTAATTTGTCTTTCTTGTTATACACTGTAATAACTGAAATATAATCCATCCCGAGTTCCGTTAATAATTGTTTTACCGTTTGTTCATGTCCTGCATAATTCGGATCTGCAGCATCAACAACATGTAAAATGACATCAGCTTCGCCGGCCTCTTCCAAAGTCGAACGAAATGCAGCAACTAATGAAGTCGGTAAATCTTGAATAAATCCAACTGTATCAGTAAGCAATACTGTATACCCACAAGGCAATTGCATTTTTCTTGTCGTTGGATCTAGCGTTGCAAACAGTAAATTTTCTTCGAATGTATCTGCTTCCGTTAATCTGTTAAATAACGTAGACTTCCCGGCATTCGTATAACCAATTAACGCTATTTGAAATGTTTGATTATTTTTTCGCCGTTCACGATATCTTTTCCGATGTTCTACAACGACCGCTAACTGCTTCTTAATTTCATCAATACGGGACCGAATATGTCTTCGATCTGTTTCCAGTTTCGTTTCCCCTGGGCCTCGCGTACCAATTCCGCCTCCGAGCCGTGATAACGCTAATCCTTGTCCCATAAGACGCGGCATCATATATTGCAATTGAGCAAGCTCAACTTGCAACTTCCCTTCTCTTGATTTTGCCCGCTGAGCAAAAATATCTAATATGAGTTGCGTTCGATCAATGACTCTCGCATCTAAAACAGAAGATATATTACGAATTTGGCTAGGTGTTAATTCATTGTTAAATATAATAACATCCGGTTCTAATTCCTCTGAAAGCGTAACAAGTTCCTCTAATTTCCCTTTTCCAATATAAGTGGCTGGATGAAATTTTAGGCGTTTTTGCGTTGTAGAAAGAAGAACTTCCGCACGCGCCGTCTTTGCAAGTGAAGCGAGCTCTGTCATGGAATACATAAACCGTTCATCATCATCTTGTGGTAATTGACAACCAACTAATATGACTTTTTCTTTTTCTTCCATCAAATATATTCACTCATCCTTTTCGAATTTTAAGCCTTCTAATATAATAGCAGAGGAAGCACATTTCATCTAGTTAGCGGGGGAGAAAATTCATGGCATGGGAGATTTTTAGTATCATTGGTACAATCGCTTTTGCGCTTAGCGGAGCAATTGTGGCAATGGAAGAAGATTATGATATTTTTGGAGTATATATTTTAGGAATGGCAACTGCATTTGGGGGAGGTGCCCTCCGCAATTTACTCATCGGCTATCCAATCGTCGCGTTTTGGCAACAAGATATGCTTTTTCAAATCGCACTATTGTCAATGACAATTATTTTTTTATTTCCTAATAAATTAATTAAACATTGGAAAAGATGGGAAAACATCACAGATGCTATCGGTTTATCTGCATTTGCGGTACAAGGTGCACTTTATGCACAAAAGCTTCATTTACCTATTAGCGCTACAATTGTTGCAGCTGTTTTAACAGGAATTGGCGGTGGTATCATTCGAGATTTACTAGCACGCCGTAAACCTCTCGTCCTTCGTGCAGAGGTCTATGCTTTTTGGACGATTTTAGCAGGTTTTTTAATCGGTGCCAAAATAATCGTAAGTGACTGGGCTCTATATACATTGTTTATTTTCATTGTTTGCTTCCGGATGATTTCCATTCATTATAAATGGCACTTACCACATAGACGATTGGAAAATAAAGAGCGTTCCCTTCATAAATAGCAAGCCTACCTCTTTACTACGTAACGTAAAGAGGTTTTTTCTTTTCCATTGTTTTTTTCTCTTGAGAGTGCTCATACTAAATTTTAAAGAGAGGTGAATCTAATGACCAATCATGTAAACAAAGGAGCTCAAAAAAGCTCTGTTAATCAAATTGAACACGATCCTAATTCTGCGCATGAAAAAAGTTTGAAGATGGAGCGCTATCATAATGCCTATCAACGAAAAGCAAAAGAAAAATAGGAGGTTTTTTAATGGCTAAAGGAAATAATAAACGAAATCGCGGGCAAAGTAGTAGTGTTAATCCTCAAGGACTTACATCAGATGTAGCAGATCAAAGTCCGAAAAGCAAATTAGAACACCGCGCAAAAACAAAAAATACGAAATAAAAATAGACGCACAGTTTAGAAACTGTGCGTTTCCTCTTCAAGTGTTAAATCACTACTCGTTATCCCAATCAAATCACGTTTATCATACGCATCCTCTTGTAATAAACGCATCGCTTGTGTCCGAATGGATTTCTCCACAATATTCCGAACGTAACGCCCATTACTAAAAGATGTAATTTGGGATGAATATTTTACAGCATGTAAATGGTCTCGGAACTTCCACTCCGCCTCTTTCGATAACTGATACTCTCGCTCATCATACATTCTTTTTCCGATTTCCAACAATTGATTTACTGTATAATCAGCAAACTCAATAATAAAAGGGAAACGCGATTGTAAACCTGGATTTAAAGAAAGGAAATGATTCATTTCCCTTGAATATCCAGCTAAAATTAATACAAAACCATGTTGCTTATCTTCCATATGCTTTACAAGTGTATCAATTGCTTCTTTTCCAAAATCTTTTTCTCCACCACGCGCTAATGAATACGCCTCATCAATAAACAAAATGCCACCCATTGCTTTTTTTATTAAATCTCTTGTTTTTTGTGCGGTATGTCCGATATATTCACCAACAAGATCCGCACGTTCTGCCTCAACTAGATGACCCTTCGATAACACATTCATCTCAAATAGCAATTTTCCAATCAATCTTGCAACGGTTGTTTTTCCTGTGCCAGGATTCCCTTTAAATAACATGTGCAGTACTTGTTTCTCCGATTTCAGTCCTGCTTCTTGCCTTTTTTTATTCACATAAATCCAAGCATAGATTTCTTTTATGATTTTTTTAATTTCTTCCATTCCAACAAGTTTTCCCATCTCTTCTTCAATCTTCTGCAGCATCTCATGTTTTGTAGCTGTTTCATTAGAAAGAAGCGCCTTATTTTCCGAAGCAGGTACTGAAAATTTTTTTCGGTGATTTAACACAATATTAATTTGATTATTATTTTTCTTTCGCATTGATTGTTCCATGCGCTCACCTCTTTTTATCTACTCATCCAATAATACTATTCATATATTCACCTTATAAACGGCTATTTTCAGAAAAGTTTGCTATAATATAAGAAATAACTAGGGTGGTGGAACTATGGAAACAACAGAGCTCCATGATACAGTGCAAGCCTTTTCTACTTTTTTATTAAGTAAAGGTAGAAAGCCTTCAACCATTAAAAGGTACGTTTATGATATTGAAGATTTCGGACATTGGCTGAAAAAAAACAAAAGGCTTCCCTCTAGTAATATATGGTCAACACTTTGTACAAAAGACTATGAAGATTATTTTTATGATTTAAAAATGAAGCGGCACTACTCCGAAAAAACGATGCACCGTGTATTTATCGTGTTAAACAGATTGTATCAATTTTTAAACCTACCGAATCCATTAAAAAATATGGAAATCGTCATTCAACCGAATCGAGCGTTACGAGATGAAGATTTTATTTCATCAGAAGAGGAACAACGTTTAAAGCGCATCGTTACTTCACTAGAGGGATTATCAGAAAAACAGCGGTCTGTCCGTCCATTACTAATAGATCGTAATATTTCCATTTTAATTTTACTCATTGATTATGGTTTATCTTTACAAGAACTTGTATCACTAAATATGCATCATATTCATTTTGAAACAAACTCGATTTCTGTCCCTGCAGTTTCCGGGATAGAAAGAACTGTAATCTTAACTATCGACGATAAGAAACAGCTATACACTTATTATAAAAATATCCCTGAGCCAGTTCGACCTAACTACCATAGCGATGATCCCTTTTTCATTGCGTTTGATTTTAACCGCGGTACATATCGTTGGGTATACGAAAATGATGCACCGAAGGCACTGACTGAAATTGCAATTCAAAAAATGATTCGCCTTGAAGTAAAACGAGCTAACTTACGTAAAGGCATTTCCAGCCAGCATTTTCGAAATACGTTTATTTTACGATTAATCAAACAACAAACACCTGAACAAGAAATTATAAAATTAGTCGGCTTTAAATCGAAAATTTCCTTAAAAAGATATTATCACTATGCAACCCAAACAGAAAATGCCTAAAAATAGGCATTTTCTTTATTTTTTTGGAAACAAGCCACTTTCACTAGTCACGATTGTTTCATGTTTGCATTTACTATTATGAATTCGTTCGTATCCCAAAAGAAAGGAGAAAAAAGAATGTCTTATTTTGATAGCCATAATAAACTACCTAAGCCATGTTTTCCCAACAATTCTGGACGCATCCCAATCTTAAGCTCCATTCCGATTTCTAAATCCCAACTTCGAACATTCCGAGCGATTATCTCCCATTTAACAAAAACCATCCCTGACTTATTCCTTAATCCCTCTCCATCGACCATTGAAGATTTTATAGATACATTATGCTTATTAAAAAAGTTTATTAAATGTTTAGAGACTTCTTCTTCTCAAAAGGCAATCGGACTTGCGATTATAAAAAATTTAATAACCATATTAGAAAATCCCACATTTGTTCCAGGTGCTGTATTTATTGAACTTCAAAACTTGGTCAACTATTTACTATACATCACTAAATTATTTCGATTAGATGATGGTATACTTCAATGCATCATTGATCAAATTGAAGAACTACAACTTATACTCATTGAATTTGCACCATTCGGAACAATTGGTCCTACTGGTGCGACTGGGCCTACGGGGCCTACGGGACCTCAAGGCACAGGTGCGACTGGCGCGACTGGACCTCAAGGACCTCAAGGTATTCAAGGACCTACTGGCGCGACTGGACCTCAAGGACCTCAAGGTATTCAAGGACCTACTGGCGTGACTGGACCTCAAGGGCCTCAAGGTATTCAAGGACCTACTGGCGCGACTGGACCTCAAGGACCTCAAGGTATTCAAGGACCTACTGGCGTGACTGGACCTCAAGG
>NZ_JAKUEH010000027.1:0-26962 GCF_022662815.1 Bacillus cereus group sp. BfR-BA-01492 | reverse complement strand
TTGGAACTCCTGACGTAGAGGCGCCCTTTGCCTCGCAGGAAGGAGTGAAATGACCGACTGTTCTAGCCGCTGGAGCTGGATACCTTAAAAGCGCAAGCGGCTCGTTCAGAACAGGAGGACATTGGAACTCCTGACGTAGAGGCGCCCTTTGCCTCGCAGGAAGGAGTGAAATGACCGACTGTTCTAGCCGCTGGAGCTGGATACCTTAAAAGCGCAAGCGGCTCGTTCAGAATGTGAGGAGGATGGAGCTTCTGACATAGAGGCGTTCTTTGCCTCGGCGGAAGAAGCGAAGCCACCGAACATTCTAGCCGCTGGAGCTGGATACCTTAAAAGCGCAAGCGGCTCGTTCAAGAAAATCCATTTCACAAGTACACTCTATCATCGCCAATACGTTAACTTTTAAAAGGAGGATTTTCATATGTATTCAATGGAACAAGTTGTAAACTTAGCGAAACATCGCGGTTTTGTTTTTCCTGGTTCTGAAATTTACGGTGGCCTTGCAAATACTTGGGATTACGGTCCACTTGGTATCGAACTAAAAAATAATGTAAAAAAAGCTTGGTGGAAAAAATTTATTCAAGAATCTCCATACAACGTCGGTTTAGACGCAGCAATCTTAATGAACCCAAAAACTTGGGTAGCTTCTGGTCATGTTGGTAACTTTAACGACCCAATGATCGATTGTAAAAAATGTAAAGCTCGTCATCGCGCTGACAAATTAATTGAAGATGCTTTAGATGCAAAAGGTATCGAAATGATTGTTGACGGTCTTACTTTCGAACAAATGGCTGACTTAATGAAAGAACACGAAGTAAAATGTCCAGACTGCGGCAGCCAAGAGTTCACAGAAATCCGTCAATTCAACTTAATGTTTAAAACATTCCAAGGTGTTACAGAATCTAGTACAAACGAAATCTTCCTTCGTCCTGAGACAGCACAAGGTATTTTCGTTAACTTTAAAAATGTACAACGTTCTATGCGTAAAAAACTTCCATTTGGTATCGGTCAAATCGGTAAAAGTTTCCGTAATGAAATTACACCTGGTAACTTCACATTCCGTACACGTGAATTTGAACAAATGGAACTTGAATTCTTCTGTAAACCAGGTGAAGAATTAGAGTGGTTCACATTCTGGCGCGAAACTTGCAAAAACTGGTTACTATCACTTGGTATGAACGAAGAAAGCATGCGCCTTCGCGATCACGGTGAAGAAGAATTATCTCACTACAGTAATGCAACAACTGATATTGAATTTAAATTCCCATTTGGTTGGGGCGAACTTTGGGGCGTTGCATCTCGTACAGACTTCGACTTAAAACGTCACATGGAACATTCTAGTGAAGACTTTAACTATATCGATCCACAAACGAACGAACGTTACGTACCATACTGCATCGAACCATCTCTTGGCGCAGATCGCGTAACATTAGCATTTTTATGCGATGCATACGAAGAAGAACAATTAGAAAATGATTCTCGTACAGTTCTTCGTTTCCATCCTGCTTTAGCACCATATAAAGCGGCTATCTTACCATTATCGAAAAAACTATCTGAAGGTGCTAGAGAAGTATTTGCAGAACTAGCAAAAGACTTCATGGTAGATTATGATGAAACAGGTTCAATCGGTAAACGTTACCGTCGCCAAGATGAAATCGGTACACCATTCTGTATCACATATGACTTCGATTCAGTTGAAGACAAAGCTGTAACAGTACGTGACCGCGATACAATGGAACAAGTTCGTATGCCAATTAGTGAACTGAAAAGCTTCTTAGAGAAGAAAATCCAATTCTAATAAGAAGAAGCTGCCCTAGGGCACATAACCATCAAGTTAAAGTTACGTATATATAATTTTCGTTAAAAACAGCCATTCTTTCATGGATATTCCATGAAAGAATGGCTGTTTTATATCTGTAATGAATATTACAAAAGGTACAGTTACAATACCGAAATCATCTTTTTATTAAACTGTACATGTGGTAAGGAGATCGTTTTCTTAAGTAAGCTGTTTTTTTCTTTTGATTTCATTATTCATTTTTATGACTCGATTTTTATATACGATAAATGAGAGGATAATCAAAGGTTGATATCCTTGTTAGCATAATAGGTATCAAATAACATGCCCTTACCACCATCTCCGAAAATCGCCATCGTGTAATTCCAGATAAAATGTCCCCCAGCGGCAACCCATAAATTATTATAGGCTACAGTTAAAATGAAAAAGAATATACCTGCAAAATATGCTATGAGAAATACTAGGAATCCAGAATAATCGGGTGAATTAAAATGTAAAGCAGAAAAGACTAGCGGCTTTAATAAAATCGCTACATACACATTTGTAGAACGAAGCAATGTTCCTAAAGCATATCCACGGAAAAGAATTTCTTCATAAAAACTTTGAGTCATTTCACTTTATATAGAATCACTAACTACAACTAGGAAATCTCGTTTATTTTTCACGCTTTTCTTTAATTGCGACTGTACATCTAGAAATGCAAATTAAATCATCATTTTCATCAATAATGCGTACGTCCCAAACCATCGTTGTTTGTCCTTTATGGATTGGTGTTCCGATTGCTGTTACAATTCCATCACGTTTAGAACGAATATGGTTTGCATTGATTTCCAGTCCAAAGCAAATACATTTTTCTTGATCAATTAAGTTATAAGCACCTACGCTCGCTACTGTTTCTGCTAAAGCAACTGATGCACCGCCATGCAAAAAGCCGAATGGCTGATGTGTGCGTCCATCTACTGGCATCGTAGCAACTACTTTATCTTCTGTCATTTCTAATAATTCAATCCCCAGTGCATCCATTAATGTTTTTGACATTTTTATTCCTCCTCTATGACATTTTAAAAATGTATAATTTTCCCTATTTACTTTCAAACTATCCATAACACTTATATAGGGAGGGTTTATTTTATGAAAAAGATATGTTTTCTACTAACGATTGTATTCTCCTTGCTCACTATTGTACCAAATTGTACAAATGCAGCAAAAGCTTCTAACACGCCAATTGAAATTACAACAATTACACAAAAAGGGAAGAAGCCTTATATAGAATATCAAATAAGCAGACCTTTTTTTCATCACTTCTCAGATTTAACATTTCAAAATAAATTAAATACATATTATAAAAACTCTGCTAACCGCTTTAAAAAAAGAGTAACAAAAGAAGCGAAAAAATACTATGAAGAAACAAAGAATACAGAATCTTCTTTTCATCCTTATGTTGCAAATGTTGACTATAAAATCACATTAAACAAACTACCGTTACTAAGCTTATATGTCAATTATTATCAATATACAGGCGGTGCACATGGATTATATACATGGAAAGCAAATACATTTGATTTAAATAAAAAGAAACTATTACGCTTAGATGATTTATTCAAAAAAAATAGCGCGTATCAAGACATCATTCGTACAGAAATTGTAAGGCAAATCAAACAAAATGAAAGCATCTATTTTCCAGATGCAGCTGAAAAAGTGATTAGCACAAAGAAATTCCATTACTTTTTAGAACCAGACTATCTTACTGTTTATTTTCCGTTATATGAAATCGCACCATATTCAAGCGGAATCCCGCAATTTCGTATTTCATACACATTGCTTCAAAACTCCTTGAAGCCTTATTATCAAAATGTTTTACTTGACAAGAAATAAATACGTCTATACGATAATGTTAACTATCGAACAAAAGGGGTTAACATTATGAGAAAATTACGTCCTTTAGATTTAGCACTATCTGCGATGTTCGTTGCACTTATGGCGATTGGTGCAAATATTGTGTCATGGGCACCATTTTTACAGGTAGCTGGGGTCCCATTGACGATGCAACCATTTTTTGCAATTTTAGCAGGACTTCTTCTTGGTAGTAGACTTGGCGCCTTGTCTATGACAATTTATATGCTTGTCGGAGTTGCTGGTGCACCGATTTTTGCAAATTTTAAAGCGGGCTTGGGAGCGCTTTTAGACCCTACAGGTGGATTTATTATTGCATTTATTATGGTTGCTTACATATCTGGAAAGCTTGTGGAACAAAGAGACAATCCAAAATTCGGTACATTTGCAATCTCAGCTTTTGCTGGCATTATTTTAACTTATATAATTGGTACAACTTATATGTATGTAATCGTAAACTTGTGGATGGGCGGAAACATGAGCTATAAAGCAGCTTGGATGATTATGATGTGGTTTGCTTTAAAAGACTTTATCTTTACGGTAATCGGCGCTGTTATCGCACCTCGTATATACTACGCAGTTCGTCGTTCTGCTTATCAACATTCTCATTCCACACAATCCTCATAAAGTGAAACTTTAATCAGTGGGGATTTTCTTCATCCCCCACTGATTATGAGCCCTCACCAATCGGGCTTCCCTAAAATAGCGGGATAAAAAAAGAGCTACTTCATGTAGCCCTTTTTTTATGCTTCTTGATTTGTTTGTTCTTCAACAATCTTCTTCATAAGTTTTAAAAGATCTTCACGCAGTTCATCATGCTGAAGCGCCATTTCAATTGTCGTTTGAACAAATCCTAATTTTTCTCCAACATCGTAACGCTTCCCTTCAAAGTCATAAGCAAATACGCGCTGAATTTCATTTAATTTTTGAATAGCATCCGTGAGTTGAATTTCACCACCAGCACCAATATGTTGTTCTTCTAAGAACATAAAAATTTCTGGTGTTAAAATGTAACGTCCCATAATTGCTAAATTGGAAGGTGCTGTACCTTTCGCTGGTTTCTCAACAAAGTTGCGAACTTGGTAACGACGTCCTTCTTGTTCTAATGGATCAATAATTCCATAACGATGCGTTTCTTCTTCTGGAACCGTTTGTACACCAATAACAGAAGAAAGTGTTTTATCATATTCATCTATTAATTGACGTAAACATGGTGTCTCAGCTTGTACAATATCATCGCCTAATAACACCGCAAATGGTTCGTCACCAATAAATTTCCGTGCACACCAAACAGCATGCCCTAATCCTTTTGGTTCTTTTTGACGGATATAATGAATGTCTACCATTTTAGAAGAAGCCTGTACTTTCTCAAGCAATTCATATTTTTTCTTTTCCAATAAGTTTTGCTCTAATTCAAATGCATTATCGAAATGATCTTCGATAGAGCGCTTTCCTTTACCCGTAACAATAATAATATCCTCAATTCCAGAGGCTACCGCTTCTTCGACAATATATTGAATCGTTGGTTTATCTACAATTGGAAGCATCTCTTTTGGCATTGCTTTTGTCGCTGGTAAAAAGCGTGTTCCTAAGCCTGCTGCTGGGATAATCGCTTTTCTTACTTTTTTCATAACAAATACCCTCTTTTCTAATCCTTGTACTATATTTCCTTACTTATACACGAAAGTGATTACTCTGACATTCATAATTGCAAAGTTACAGACAGTATACCATATCCATTCTGCTTACATATCTCATTTTTACATACAAGAAAAGAGGAGGTCACTCTCCCCTTTTCTCTCCTTTAATAAACATCATGGACTCGTTTCATTATAAACGATTCATCACATCTTCTTTAATAGTCAGTAACTTTTGTTCACTATTTTGTAAAGAATCAGCTTTCACACCAAAATAAAACTTAATCTTTGGCTCTGTGCCAGACGGGCGTAAACAGAACCAAGAACCATCTGCTAGTTGATATTTTAGCACATTAGATTTTGGCAATTGAATTTCTTCTTGACTTCCATCTATTAGAGATGTAATCGTACTTGCCTTATAATCTTCTACTGCTTTTACTGTTAAACCAGCCACTTCTTTTGGTGGATTTTCACGGAATGCTGTCATCATCTCTTGAATTTTCTCCGCTCCATCTTTTCCTTTTAACGTTAAAGACACAAGATCTTCACGGAAGAAACCATACTTCTCAAATATTTCTAGTAATCCATCATACAATGTTTTTCCTTGTGATTTGTAGTATGCTGCTACTTCACATGCAAATAGGACAGATTGTACTGCGTCTTTATCACGACAAAACGGACGGATTAAATATCCATAGCTTTCCTCATAACCGAATTGGAACTCATATTGTTCACTCTCTTCATATTGTTTAATTTTCTCACCAATAAATTTAAACCCAGTTAATGTATCAACTGTATCTAAGCCGTAAGCTTTCGCGATTGTACGCCCAATTTCAGAGGTTACAATTGTTTTTAGTACAACACCGTTCTTTGGAAGGGTGCCATTTTGTTCCTTTTGTGATAATAAATAATCAAGCATTAACGCGCCTGTTTGGTTTCCTGTTAATACTTGGAATTCACCGTTATGATTGCGAACAGCTACACCTAGGCGGTCCGCGTCTGGATCCGTTGCAATTAATACGTCCGCTCCTACTTTTTCACCATCACGAATTGCCAGTTCAAATGCAGCATGTTCCTCTGGATTTGGTGATTTAACTGTAGAAAAGTTTGGATCTGGTAACTCCTGCTCTTTTACAACTGTTACATCTGTAAACCCAACTGCTTCTAACCCTTGGCGTACCGGAATGTTAGATGTTCCATGCAGTGGTGTAAAGACGATTTTTAAATCTTTCCCAACTTTCTCAACCATTTCTTTATTTATGATAACTGTTTTTAACTGCTCTACATATGCATCATCCACTTCTTTTCCGATGATATGTAATAATCCATCCGCTTTTAATTGCTCTACATTCGCAACTTCTACCGTCAATTCATCTTCCACTTGATTTACATAACGAATTAACTCATCCGCTTCTTTTGGTGGCAATTGCCCACCATCTTCTCCATATACTTTATATCCGTTATATTCAGGTGGATTATGACTCGCTGTAAGAACGATTCCACTTATTGTATGTAAATGACGTACTGCGAAAGAAAGTACTGGTGTTGGACGTAAACTTTCGAATACATATGTTGTAATGCTATGCGCCCCTAATGTTGCAGCTACTTCCATTGCAAATTCAGGTGATTTATGACGAGAATCATACGCAACAACTACGCCGCGTTTCTTTGCTTCTTCACCTAAATTCTCAATAAAATGTGCAAGTCCTTTTGTCGCTTTTCGAACAGTATATACATTTAAACGATTCGTACCAGCACCCAGTTCACCGCGCATACCACCGGTACCGAATTCTAAATTTTTATAGAAGCTATCTTCCATTTTCTTCTCATCTTGTTTCATATCTTCTAGCTGCTGTTTTAATTCTGCATCTAAGTTTGCATAAGAAAGCCAACGGCTATACTCTTTTTTCCAATCCATCCTCTTATCTCCTCTCGCTTGTCATAACTTTATTATATGAAAAAAACGGCAATTATCTCAATACATTTTAAAATCTAACAGGATTTTACTTTTATAATTTGTATACACTAATGTTATATACTTCAAAAAAAAGGTGAGGCATATGAAAGAATGGGGATTATCTGAAGAATTGAAAATAGAAACAAAACAAATGATTGAAATTGTAGAATTAGAATTAGCGAGCATGAAGCGAACCATTGATGAAGATGGTGAGTGCGTTCTATGCAGAATGGAAGAAATTCATCATTTACTAAGTAACGTTCAAACGATTGCAGCTTCTTACTATTTAAAAGCTTATTTATCACCATTTACATCAAGTTATGCTCCTATCACAACAGCCATCCAACATTTAGGTGAGCGAAAACATGGAGCATTAATTGTTGTCGAAAGGAATGATTCTCTTACTTCCCTTATTCAAACGGGAACGAAACTAAATGCTTTTTTAACTGTTCCACTACTTGAATCCATTTTTTATCCTGGGAACCCACTTCATGACGGAGCCGTTCTTATTAAAGACGATCATATTGTATCAGCAGCTAATATTCTCCCTCTAACAAAAAGTTTAGAAGTTGACCCTAAGCTTGGAACACGTCACCGAGCAGCAATTGGTTTGTCAGAAGAAAGCGATGCTCTCGTATTAGTCGCGTCGGAAGAAACAGGCCGGACATCTTTTGCATTAAACGGCTCTTTGTATACAATTTCTTTATAGTAAGTAAAACGTGAATCAGTGGAAGGTGTTTCTTCACCCACCACTGATTATGAGCCCTCACCAATCGTGCTGATCCTAAAATAGCGAGATAAAAAGGGTAGCCATTTCGACTACCCTTCTAAACTTCTTATTCTTCTCCAAACCGTTCAACAAGTGTTGCAAGTGTACGAACCATTACACCTGTTGCTCCTGCCGGCCCTAAATCATGTGTACTCGTTGTATCAGAAGTTCCAGCGATATCTAAATGTACCCACGGTGTGTCTTCCGCAAATTCACCAAGAAATGTGCCGGCCATTACCGCATGTCCTTCACGGCCTGGTGAGTTGTTTAAATCTGCAAATTTACTGTTACGAACGCGCTCTTTATCACGTTCGAAAATCGGTAATTGCCAAATTGGTTCATCTGTTTCCATTGACGCTTCTAATACTTGTTCAAATAATGTTTCATTATTTGTCATTGCACCTGTTGTATAGTTTCCTAGCGCAACGATAACCCCTCCTGTTAATGTTGCCACATCAACAAGATAGTTTGCACCTAGCTTCTTCGCATACGTAATTCCATCAGCTAATGCGAGGCGACCTTCTGCATCTGTATTTAATACTTCAATCGTTTTCCCGCTCATAGATGTGATAACATCATCTGGTTTAAATGCAGTTCCACTCACTACATTGTCTGTTGATGGAATAACAGCAATTACATTTTGTTCAGGGCGAAGTTCTCCGATTACTTCCATTGCACCAAGAACTGCTGCCGCACCACCCATATCACCCTTCATGCCAACCATGCCATCGCGTGGTTTTAAAGAGTAACCACCTGTATCATATGTAATTCCTTTTCCAATCAATCCAATTACATCTGTCCACTCTTCTTTTCCCTTATAAATAAGGGCAATCATTTTTGGTGGTTCTGTAGAGCCTTGGTTAACCGCAAGTAAAGCACCCATACCCAATTCTTCCATTTCCTCTTTCTCTAACACTTTATAATCCATATCATATTTTTCAGCTAATTCCACTGCATATTCTGCCAATTTTGTTGCTGTTAACATGTTCGGAGGCATATTTACAAGCGTACGAGCTGAATTTGTAGCACGTCCATGAACATATCCAACTGTTAAAGCTGCTTCAATTTCTTTTGCATCCTCAGCTGTAATAACAACAAGTTTTTCTAATTCTACATGCTCTTTTTTATCTGTTTTATATGTTTGTAATCCGTATGTACCAAGGCAATATACTTCAGCTGCAATATGTGCCACATCAATTGCATCTAACTTCTCTGTGACAAATGAGTCAAGCAAGATCGCAGCGTCTTGTATCTTTTCCGCTTGTAATGTTTTAAATGTTTTACTAAGTGAAGCGCGTAATGTTTCGGTTGTATATGCTTCTTTTTTTCCAAGGCCAACAAAGTAGTAACGTTTTACATTTGTTTTCCCTAAGCTATGTACTTTTGAAATAGCTTTCTTCTTTGTACTCAGTTCTTTTTCGTCTAATAAACCTTGCAATTGTCCCTCAAATGCCTTGTCTAATTCTTGGACAAAACGGCTCGTTTCTTCTTCAAATAAAGCAACAATGACTGCTTCATGGCTTGCTAATTCAGTTTGTACTTGAAACATATTCAGACCCCCTTCGTTTCTCTACTTTTTATTATAACTGTATTTTTCCGGAAATGCGATAATTCTAACTTCTCTTTCACTTCATATATACAATGAATTCTGGTAATAAAGGTAATTCGTGTATTTTTGCATAGGGAACCTGGTCTATTCTTTCAGGTATAATCCCTCTGCACTTCTGAATATACGCTATTACCTCATCTACATCTAAATCCCAATGAACTGGTCGGTATGGCAGTAAATATTGCTCTGCCACTTCCATCATCAAACGTGCTCCTTTTACATTTCCGTAGCTATAATGATACTGAGCAACTACCATTTGTAATAATCCTTTAAGAAACAGATTACTTCGCTCTTCCAACCACATTTCTTCTAACAAATCATGACATGTATAATAATCTCCTTCGTTATATTTCACAAAAAACCCGTAATACGCTAAAGGATACTTCTTCACTTTTCCACCTCGTTTTCTTATATTGTGAAACAGGACAAAGAAAAAAGTCTAGTGTTCATTTCACTAGACTATCTCTGTTTCAAATATTGACCACGAAATACTTGCATCGTTTCATCTTGATTCAACATCGTTAACTCATCTTCCGTTAATTTACCATTTCCCATTTTTACAACATATACATTTACCTTTTTCTTTCCCCACTGGCTATATACATCTTGAACAGTTTCATAATATAAATCCAGCTTATTTCCCTTTATAGCGCCACCTTTATCCGCTACAACGCCGTATCCATAACCCGGAATAAATAAAATTGTTCCAATAGGAAATACTCGTAAATCTGCTGCGATTGTAGAATATAAATCCCTTTTCACTTTGACCCCTGAATATGTAATTCCATACTCTGGGTGTTCAGGGCTTTTTCCTGTTGATTCAGCACCTGACGTATATCCAGTTGCCGTTACTTCCATCATACGATATTTAGACCAGTCATTTGCCTGCTCTAAAGCATTTATTACTTCTTTACTTGGAACAACTTGCTCTTTTCTTTCTGCCGCATGCACTTCTTTTACATTGCTTTCTTGATATGTTTTGACAATGTCTATAAAAGAAATTCCTGTGAATGCTTTCCATGTTACACATAACGCTGTCACAAATAAACAAGTCATCATAATGCGAATAGCATATCGTTTTAACATTTTTATATTCCACACTCCTTCATCGTTAGTCATTCCCTATACGATAAAGAAATATGCAAAAAAATCTCCAAACAAATTGGAGATTAGAACATTTGATATCCACTTTTTCGGAGCTTCTTAATTACAATACCAGCCAAAATTGCTCCTATTAATCCTGTTGATAAAATAAATAAGTCCGCTTGTCCAAGATGAGATACACTTGTCCCAAATGAAGAAAATGTTTCTGATGGCTTTGAAAAATAGTCCCAAATACTTGCTTTATTAACGATGAGTATGCAAATGATTGGATAAATCATCACCATCACCCACGTAGCACGTAAAATCATGTTAAGTAAAAATCCAATTCCAAAAAACAAAATAAAAAACAACATCATTGAAATAAGTAGTACTGGTATACTCAATTGTTCTCCATCCCCCTTCTCCCCGCCGTAAACACATGATACGCTGTATATCTAAATTGCTTTCCTGGATTAAGTGTCGTATCCATCTCAAGAATTGGTCCTGTATTTCCCTCTAATAAATATTGAATTAATAGGGAAGTATTTTGATCATATGCGATATCTTTCGGATGTAAAAATGCCACTTCCGACAATTCTTCTTCTTGAACCGTAATCTCTTCTCCTTCCGGTTCTAATAGAAAAATAATCATATTATCACTAATTTCATCATGAATAACACCGGAACGAATACCAATTACACCTTTCACATGTGCCGTAATACCTGTCTCTTCTAAAACTTCTCGTTTCACAGCTTCATCAATCGTTTCTCCTTCATTGACAAAACCCGCTGGTAATGACCATTTCCCTTTTAATCCACTATATTTTTTCTTAACAAATAGCCATCTTCCATCATTTGTCACTACTAGTCCGCTTACAGCTAACCAAACTTTCCCACGCTTCTCCATGATGTAAAACCCCTTCCATTTAAACGAACAGAATATTCTTTCTTTTCTATTTATTATACTATATTTTTCAGTGAGAATAATATAAGTCTTCCTTTTCTTATTTATATTTTCCATATATTTGATTTAATGTTAATATAGAGAAGTAATTTCCTGAGGAAAGATCTTGAATCCCCTCAAAAATTCTTCCTTGCATACTACATCACACCTATTCATTTGGAAAAGGAGTAAAAAAATAAATGAGAAATCAATCAAAAAAGTCCAGTATTATATTTGTAACACTCGTTTCTGCTTTCTTCTTCTGCTCTGTCCTAGTGGTTCCTTCTCTTTCGCCACTTGCTGATTTTGGACCAAATGCAAATAAGTTTAACTCTTTAGGCATGTGGAAATCCATCGGCACGATTTTACTATTTTATAGCGTACCTCTACTTCTTTATATAGCAGGAATACGTGCAATGCGATTCATCATGGCTATTCTTTGCGGCATGGGAATATTCATCAATCTTGCAATACTTGCAGTCGTATATATAATCATACATACAAATGACTATCATGCCTCCTCTTTCTTAGGAGTCATCATCGTTTGCATGGCATTAATCATCACAAATATCATTTGGTTTTTTGTTGCTTTTCGCTCAAAAAGAAATTCTACTTATACGCTAGATGCAAATTGAAATGGTAGTAAAAAAGCAGAAACGGCTAGCCGTTTCTGCTTTTTCTACTATATATTAAAAGAACTTCAATTTCCCTTTTTTCAGAACTAATAAAGGTCCACCAAGTAGGAATAAGTAACGGTTATCAATTACTTTTTTCATGAAAGAAGCTTTCCAGCCCGTTAATTTTTTTCCCATCACAACACCCATTGCATCGTCATGTCCTAATGAACATACAGATCCTTTATTATCAAATACGAACTTTTTCATTTCGCCTTTTCCACGAATTATTACAGATAAATTGTGGGCAATGTTGTAACCTTGTTGAATTGCAATCTGTGCTGTCGGTGGGTATGGACGGTTAATTTCTTCATTGATGATTAATGCTGCGTCACCAACCATGAATACATTTTCTTGACCTGGAGCGCGCATAAATTCATCGACCTTTACACGACCGCGCATCGCTTCAAAACCAGACTCTTCTACAATACCATTACCACGAACACCTGCAGCCCAAACAACAGTTTCAGATTTAATTAATTCTACATCATCACCATTTGCAACAAGAATACCTTCTTCAGTTGCTTCTTTAATTGCTGTACCGATGCGGAATTCTACGCCCTTTTTCTCTAGCTGTTTTACAGCGTATTCAACTAATTCTGGATCAAAACCAGGAAGTGCTGTTGGAGCAGCTTCTACACAGATGATACGTACTTTTTCACGTGGAACATCATATTCTTTGCACAGTTCAGGAATTCGATTAGCGAGTTCACCTACATACTCGATGCCTGTGAACCCTGCGCCACCTACAACGATTGTTACTAATTCATCACGTTTTTCAGTCGCATATTGAGCGAATTTATATTCCATATGCTCACGAATTTGACGAGTGGTATTAATGTTAGTAATCGAGAATGCATGCTCTTTTAACCCTTTAATACCAAATGTTTCAGACTCGAAACCTAGACCGATTACTAAATAATCATATTCTAACTCGCTATTTTTTAAAATCACACGTTTTTCAGCCGCTTTAATTTCTACAACTGCATCTTGCACAAAGTTTACTTTATTTGTATCAATAACATCTTGAATATCTAGACGGACTTTATCATGATGTAATGTACCAGCTGCACTTTCGTGTAACCAAGTTGCTTGGTAGTGATAGCTGTTGTTATTTACTAGCGTAATTTCAGCTTCACTTACAGATAATGTTTTTTGTAGGCGAACAGTCGTAATCATCCCACCATAACCTGCACCTAAAACTACGATTTTTGGAGTTTTCACTGAATCACAACCCTTTTCTTTTATATAATCGCACTAATGATAAACACCCAATTTGTCAAGAATGTGGAATTTATCACATTCTCATTCATAACAAAACGTATTCAAAAATTCGTACGAAACTTGTCATAAAAAATTAACATAATACTTTCCTATATTATTCGGTTTTATTTCGGAATTCAAGCACCTAGAGAATTATCAATATTTTAAAATAACATAGCGTTTTCAAGGGTTTCTCCCCCTCTTTTTCATGTATTTTCCTGTTTGTATATTTTATACATTTCTACTCAATCTATGCAGAAGCTTACAAACAATTCAGCCGCTTTCTTACGTATTATGAACAAAAATATGCTATCATTTATGTTAACTTGCAATCCTTTGCAGGATTTCCGTATACATATGAACAATATATGGAATCAATATCAAAATTCCATCTATAGGGGGAATAAATAGTGACAGAAAATCAAAACGTGTACGACATAACAATTATTGGTGGTGGTCCAACTGGACTATTTACAGCGTTTTATGGCGGGATGAGACAAGCAAGTGTAAAAATTATTGAAAGCTTACCGCAACTTGGAGGACAATTGTCCGCACTATACCCTGAAAAATATATTTATGACGTTGCAGGATTCCCAAAAGTACGTGCTCAAGAATTAGTGGATAATTTAAAAGAACAAATGAAAAAATTTGATCCTACCATTTGCTTAGAAGAAGCAGTGGAAACTCTTGAAAAACAAGCTGATGGCGTGTTTAAACTTGTAACAAATAAACAAACACACTACTCTAAATCTGTCATTATTACAGCGGGTAACGGTGCTTTCCAACCACGCCGCTTAGAATTAGATGGTGCACAGAAATTTGAAAAGAAAAACTTACACTATTTCGTTGATGACATGAATAAATTTTCCAGAAAACGCGTTGTTGTATTTGGCGGTGGTGACTCTGCAGTAGACTGGACATTAATGTTAGAACCAATCGCTAAGCAAGTAACAATTATTCATCGTCGTGATAAATTCCGCGCTCATGAACATAGTGTAGAAAACTTAATGAACTCTCGCGTCGATATAAAAACACCTTATGTTCCAGTAGAACTAATCGGTGAAGATCAGATTGAACAAGTTGTTCTGCAACATGTCAAAACAGAAGAAAAAGTCGTCATTGATGTTGATGATGTCATCGTAAACTATGGTTTCGTCTCTTCTCTTGGTCCCATTAAAAACTGGGGCTTAAACATTCAAAAAAACAGCATCGTTGTAAATTCGAAAATGGAAACAAATATTCCGGGTATTTATGCAGCGGGAGATGTTTGTACATATGAAGGAAAAGTAAAACTAATTGCATGTGGTTTTGGTGAAGCGCCAACAGCAGTAAATAATGCAAAAGCTTACTTTGACCCAAGTGCAAAATTACAACCAATGCATAGCTCTAGTATGTTTTAACTTATAAATAAAAAAGAGGTACAATTTCTCGTGTAGAAATCGCACCTCTTTTTTATTACATACAGATATCATTCAAAAAATTTTGTTTTTTTTTAACAACATATTTTATTTTTAACGTCCAGCATACATGCATAAAGTATAATTTATATAATCACTCAAATTGGGATGGGAGAGAGATCATATGGAAGTTCAAACGGAAATATATCGAGCACATATTGTTTGAAATAAAACAGATTGGATTATTTATGCAGGGGATGAAATAATCACACCGAGCAACTTATATTTATTTATTTATTTATTGGATGAAAGAGGAGCAATATATTTTTTCATAAGAAGATGTCTTTTAACAAGAAAGTACCGTATTCCATTCAAAAGCTCTCAACCGCTGTGAATGTTAAATGCCTTAAGAAACATCTTTCTTTTTCTCTTTTCCTCCTTGTGCTCCATCCTCATCTCATAAATCGATGGAATTCCCACACTTTGTTGTAGAATAGGAGCGATTCATATGGGCATCACAATTGATAAAGCCGTTACTTTCTTCTTATTATGGGTTTTGCCTTTCTTACTAACTATGGTAGGCTATTTCAAAATGAATCAAGAAGATAAAAAAGACGTACGAACTACATTTATATCAGCAAAATGGATTTTCTCTCTCGGCTTCTTCCTCCTCGTAATCTATCTCGGTGCTATCGGCCGGTTCTTAACAATTTTTGTCCTAGAACAAATTGCCATTCCTTTTGTTTTAGTTGGAGGAATGGTACTTTCTATCCAATTGTGGCAGAAAACCAAATTAAAAGGGATGATTGTAATGGTCATCACTTTTGGGCTTATCATCTTCACATTGATATAATTATTACCTTCCATATTTTTCCCTCGTATAAGGTTGCAAGGAAAATACATATTACTTTTCATCATTTTTCACATACTAAAGCTATTACAACCACATACATTTACGAGGTGAGACAAATGAATGGAAATAAAATATTAGCTGCGCTTTCGTATTGGAGCGTTTTCTTTGCTCCCATTCTATTCCCGATCATTATTTGGATCATTGGTGAAAACGAAACGAAGATTCATGCAAAAAAAGCGCTTTGGACTCATATTATCCCAGGGATTGCAGCTTTTTTAGGAATGATTATAGTCGGTATGTTAGGAATTGGTTCTAATCAACCTGATATAACCCTTGGCATCGGTGCGATTATCATTGTAGGAATTTGTGGAATCATTAGCATATACTTCTTTATTTGGAATATTGTAAAGGGAATTCAAGTGCTGAAATCTTGAAAGGAGAACCATCAGACACCTCATAATGAGAGTATATCTGATGGTTTTTCTCCTTCTTATCTTTAAAAATATACTGGGCAAATCTGTTATTATTGTCTACAATGAAAAAGTGTAGTATGAAAATATTCAAAACTACATACAAGAATATTCCCATAAAGGATTACTTTTTCATAAGAGGATATTTTCTTCGTTTATTTTACTTTTTAGGTTTATTCCCGAAACATAGCGGTTAAAACAAATGTTAATAGAAATTTTATACTGCTTCAAATTTGTGACATAGAAAGGATGCAATATGGAGGAATTACAACGAAATAAGTCTGTTTTAGATGAAAATGGGAAGCCATTATTAAAAAATACAAATTTCCTTTTCCTCTGGGCAGCTACTCTTTTTTCAAGTTTTGCATTAGCCTTTTTTACCTTTTCTCAAACATGGTACATCGCGAAAACATTAAATCTCGAAGCTTCCCTCGGTGTTGTCTTTGTTGCACTTAGCGTCCCAAGACTGATCTTTATGATTGTGGGAGGAGCTGTGGCAGACAAATTCCCGAAAAAAAATATTATGTTTTACTCCAATATCGTTCGCGCGATTATTGTAGCAACAATCTTAACTTGGTTTGTCATCGGTGACGTAACCTTATATACATTTGCTTTCTTCGCTTTATTCTTTGGTCTGGCAGATGCTTTTTTCTGGTCCGCAGACGGATCCATTTTACCTGAACTTGTTGAAAAGCAGCGCTTAACACAAGCAAACTCACTAACCCAGATGACAAACCAAGCATCCGTTATTTTAGGACCTGTACTCGGTGGCATCCTAATTAAATTTAGTAACTATGAAACGATTTTTACCATTACAATTCTTTTACTTATTATAGCCGCTATACTTGTCCAAAAAATACAATCTACTGTGCAAGAAGAATCAAATTCAAATAAAGGAATGTTTACATCTATTAAAGAAGGAATTTTATATGTAAGAAAATCGCCATTTCTGTCCACATTCCTAATTTGTAGCGCCTTTTTAAATTTATTTTTAATCGGCCCTATGCAAGTTGGATTTCCACTGTTTATCAAAAATGTATTGCACGGCGATTCTCTTCAATTTAGTTATTTAGAAGCATCCGTTGGAGGCGGAATGGCAATTGGAGCCATTATCGTTGGCCTAAAAAATATTAGCCGAAGACGGGGGCTATTTTGTATTATCATGATGCTGTTATCTGGCGTATTCTTCTTATCGATTAACTTTAGTACAACACTATGGCAAGCATTATTAGCTGGCGCATTTTATGGAATTACGATTGCTATGGCGATTGTTCCTTTAATGGCAATGATTCAATCTACTGTTAAAGAAGAAATGATGGGGCGCGTGATGAGCTTACTCATGCTGTCATCAATGGGATTCATTCCAATTTCTTATGCCCTTACATCCCTTGCACTCGCTGCCGGCATTCCAATCGTAACCATTATGAAAAGCGGTGCGATTGCGGTCATTCTCTTTGTATTATTCGTTGCCATTCGCGTTCCTGTTGTACGAAAATTTGATTGATGAACAAAGGGTCATGTATATTTCGGTGTATAGTACACTAAGCATTTATCCTTTTAAGAACTGAGGTAGAAAAACATGATTGTAATTAGTGCTTGTTTAGCTGGTATCGCTTGCCGTTACGACGGCAAGGATCATCTTGTTTCTAAAATAGATGATTTGTTAAAAAAAGAAGACACCGTTCTTGTCTGTCCAGAAGTACTAGGCGGATTACCTACCCCGCGCCCACCAGCGGAAATCATTGGTGGCAATGGAGATGACGTGCTAGATGGAAAGGCAAGAGTGCGAGATCAAAATGGAAACGATGTGACAGATGCTTTTATACAAGGCGCTTATAAAGCTTTAGAAACAATAAAAGATTTAAACCCTGCGTACATCATTTTAAAAGAGCGCAGTCCTTCTTGCGGTAGTTCTATCATTTATACAGGAGAATTTAATGGAAAGAAACAAGATGGATATGGCGTTACAACAGCACTCTTTCGACGATATGGATTTACAGTTATTTCAGAAGAAGAATTTGCACACGAAAAAAGGAGTTGACCGAAAAGGCCAACTCCTTCTTTATTATTTTACACCTAATTTTTCTTTCACTTTTGCAGGAAGCTCATCCTTCTGTACTTCCTCCCAAGCTGTTACCCCTTTTTTATCGGAGTAATATATGCGAAGAAATGCTTCTTTGCGAAGATTTTTCTGCGCAGTAAATTCCATTGTTTTTTCCTTACCTTCTTCATCAAATCCTGCTAATTTATATTGATAATCTGTATATTTTGTACCATTATCAGCTTTTCCTTCATATGCTTTTCCATCCTCTGTAATTTGAACATAGTACGTATCTTTTCCCATACGATTCAAATCACATCCAACTAAAACGCTAGCAAATACAATTAAAATACTAAAAAGTGCAATATATCGTTTCACGTGATTCACCTCATTTTTTATTATATCAATATCATAAACTTATATAATAAAAAGAGAAATTCATAAACGTGACATGAATATTACACTTTTGTAAGATATCAAAAAGAACCTTCTCTTTTTTGGATGAGAAGGTTCTAATTCATTAACATTCCTCCGGCTTACCAGCATTCGTCGCTGTACGGAAAGAAGACCCGCAGCCACATGAGGCGATTGCGTTCGGATTATCAATTGTAAATCCACCGCCAAGCATCGATTGCTTATAATCAATTTTTACTCCTTTTACAATCGGAGCACTTTCTTTATCAATAACAAATTCAACACCGTGAAACTCAAGAACTGTGTCGTCTTCATTTGGTTCTCTTTCAAATCCTAAACCGTAAGAAAGACCGCTACATCCACCACCATGAACGGCAAAGCGAACATATCTTTCTCCATCTTCAGCATCTTTTAACATATCCTTAATTTGAAATGCTGCTTGTTCTGTTACAGTAATCATAAAACCCACCTTCCTTTCTTATTCTATTATACATCTTTATGCTTCTATCTTGTACTCATACACTCCATGACAAATCACTTCTGCTGGTCCTTTCATCATTACAGTTCCTTCTTCTGTCCACGTAATCATTAAGTCACCGCCAGCTAAATGAACCGTAATTTCTTTACCGCGCTCCATTTTTTCATTTAAAATTGCTGCTACAACAGATGCACACGCTCCTGTTCCGCATGCTTGCGTTACACCTGATCCACGTTCCCATACGCGGAAATTCATCTCTGTTTCATTCAAAATTTCAATGAACTCAACATTTACTCGTTCTGGAAACATTTCATGAGTCTCAAGTACAGGCCCCAGTGTTGTAAGGGGTGCCTTTTCTACATCATCAACAAAAATCACAGCATGTGGATTTCCCATAGAAACTGCTGTAAATGCATACCGTTGATTATGAAATAGAAAGTCCTCACGAATAAACGGTGTGTCTCCTTCCCCAAGCATCGGTAACTCCGCACGTGTTAAACGAGGTGCTCCCATATCAATTTTAACGAGTGTAACAATATCGTTCTCGACTGTTACCTCAGCCGTTACAATACCAGCTAATGTTTCAATCGTAAAAATCGTTTCTTCTACTAATTTATGCTCGTATGCATATTTCGCTACACAGCGAAGCCCATTTCCACAACTCTTTCCCTCTGAGCCATCATTATTAAACATACGCATTTTTACTGGCGCTACTTCAGATGGACAAATTAAAATCATTCCATCAGCCCCAATGCCGATATTTCTGTTCGAAACTTTCTCTGCTACAAGGGCTAGTTCTTCCTCTGGAATATGTTCTTCAAACATATTTACATATATATAGCTATTTCCAAGACCATGCATTTTTGTAAAAGAAAATTGGCTCATTCTGATTCACTCCAAAAATAATTTATTGTTTTAAGTATAAAATGCATGCTTTTGGAACACAATATGAATGTCCCCCGTTTCTCATATTTGACAACGTTTTGGCGACTTCCTTATCGAAGTCGTTCTTACACGAGCTGTGTAAGAAAGAGCCCTTCTTAAAAGGGCCTTTTTTATTTCATGCAAACATCCCCGCAATTGCAGCGCTCAATAAATTTGCTAACGTACCAGCTATGATAGACTTCCAGCCAAATTTAGCAATATCGCCTCGCCGATTCGGTGCCATCCCGCCAAGACCACCAAGTAAAATGGCTACGGAAGAAAGGTTTGCAAACCCGCACAATGCAAATGTAATCATCGCTGTTGTTTTCTCTGACAGCTTCCCCATTTGCGTAGCAAAGTCCGTAAACGCCACAAACTCATTTAAAATTAATTTTTCTCCAATAAAACCTCCTGCGGTAATTGCTTCTGTCCACGGCACACCAATAGCAAACGCAAGTGGCGAAAAAATATATCCCAATATAAGTTGTAATGATAAATGAGGATAACCGAAAAGACCGCCGATTCCGCCTACAATTCCATTTAAAAGAGCAATGACAGCAATAAAAGCAATTAGCATTGCGCCTACATTTAAAGCGAGTGATAATCCATCAGCTGCTCCGCGTGCTGCTGCATCAATTACGTTAGTCGGCTTGTTACGATCCTCTTTTTCCTCCTCTTCCGAAATCGTGCACACTTCTTTCTTTTCCGTTTCGGGGAACAATAATTTTGCCATAATAAGCCCAGCTGGCGCTACCATTACGCTTGCTGCTAACAAAAATTTAAGCGGCACACCTAGTGCAGCATATCCAAATAGAGTTGAGCCTGATACTGACGCTAATCCCCCAACCATTACAGCAAATAGTTCGGACTTCGTTAAATGCGGCATATACGGACGAATGACAAGCGGCGCTTCCGTCTGTCCTAAAAAAATATTTGCCGCTGCAGATAATGATTCTGATTGACTTGTTCCTAATAGCTTTGCTAAAGCTCCTCCAATACTTCGAACCATCCATTGCATAATTCCTAAGTAATATAAAATCGCAATAACCGAAGATAAAAATATTAAAATTGGGAGTACGCGAAACGCAAAAACGAATCCAGCCATTTTCGTTGGATCTCCTAGATTACCAAATAAAAATAATATTCCAGCATTTGCAAAATCCATGATTCTTTGAACAAACTGCGTTACTTTCTCTAATACGCTTCGACCAAATTCCCACTCTAATACGATAAAACCAAACAATAATTGAATTGCAAGTCCACCAAATATAGTACGCAGTGAGATTGCACGTTTGTTATTTGAAAGCAAATATCCAATAAGAAGAATAACGATAATGCCAATTACTCCCCAAATAATATTCATTTTGTCACCTCATAGCTTCAAATTCTTTGTTAGCATTTCTTCCAAAGAAATTTTTACTCCTTATGAAATACGTGACAAAACAAAAGGTGTTACATCGCTGTAACACCTTAAAACATCGGATTTTCTTCCAAATAGTCATATATATTTTTCACAAGTTCTTCTACTGTAGTACCTTGGACAACTTCACCATTTACAAGTGCAAATGGTCCCTCAAAACAAATACCACAATAGCCAAGGCAACCGTATTCCATAACATCTAAGTTTGGATCTTTTTCTAGCTTTTCGAACGCTTCTTGTGAGCCGCTCGCAAGGTTACCCACACAAAATTCGATTAATGGTTTAATCAACAAACTCCCCCCCTATAACTTTTCAAATCATTCTATCAGAAGAAAATGCTACCATTTCTTGTTGTAATCATTACACGAACTAAACCATTGATTGGGTATACTGTTTGATTTCAAATCAGTTGGTAAATAGCAACAGCTTATCCCACTTTTCTTCTTATTGTACAACAGAGTGCTCATTCATGCATTGTTATTTGTTCACAAATTCGATATAATTTGAATGAGTAAAGTCAAAATATTTTTTCAATATACAATTTTATGATTAGGGGATATTTCAACAGAAAAGGGGTAATCCATCATGAAACACCTCGTGTTATTGGGTGGTGGCTACGGTGGAATGAGAATTCTGCAGCGGCTTCTTCCAAACAATCAGCTTCCAGATGATGTCCAAGTGACATTAATCGACAAGGTACCATACCATTGTTTTAAGACAGAATACTATGCATTAGTAGCGGGGACAATTTCAGAAACTCATATTCGTATTCCGTTTCCAGAGCATCCGCGCCTCAACATTCAATATGGAACTGTAACGAATGTTGATCTTGAAAACAAAAGCGTTCATCTCGATAGCGGTGAAGAAATCCAATATGATGATTTAATTATCGGACTTGGCTGTGAAGACAAATATCACAATGTTCCAGGGGCAAAGGAATATACACACAGTCTACAATCCATTGAACAAACACGTAAAACGTACGAACAATTAAACAGCTTAGAACCAAATGCAACAGTAGCGGTTGTCGGTGCTGGATTAAGCGGCGTTGAAGTAGCAAGTGAACTCCGCGAAAGTCGTCCTGATTTAACAATTTACTTATTCGATCGAAAAGAACGCATTTTATTTCCGTTTCCAGAGAAATTAAGTAGATACGTAGAGAAATGGTTCATAAAACATAAAGTTACCATTATACGGAACTCTAATATTACGAAAGTAGAGCCCAACATTGTGTACAACCATGACGAACCACTTGCTTGTGACGCAATTGTATGGACAGCTGGCATTCAAGCTAATGAAGTTGTTCGAAACCTTCCCGTCGAACATGATAGTAGCGGACGGGTTATATTAACAAAATATCACAATATTCCGAATAACGAGCATGTATATGTTGTAGGTGATTGTGCATCACTTCCACATGCTCCTTCTGCACAATTGGCTGAAGGACAAGGCGAACAAATTGTCCAAATATTGCTGAAACGTTGGAATAATGAACCACTTCCTGACGAGCTACCTGTTATTAAATTAAAAGGAGTTCTCGGTTCTCTTGGTAAAAAACACGGTTTCGGCTTATTGGCAAATCAGCCGCTAATGGGGCGCGTGCCAAGACTACTAAAATCCGGTATTCTCTGGATGTATAAATATCATAACGGGTAAAGAGAAAAACAAGAGTTTTTAGCTCTTGTTTTTCTTCTTTCTTCACAATTATATTTTTTTAACAAATTGAGACTTTAATTTCATTGCTCCGAAACCATCAATTTTACAGTCAATATCATGATCGCCATCAACAAGACGGATATTCTTTACTTTTGTACCAATTTTAATAACAGATGAAGTTCCTTTCACCTTTAAATCTTTAATAACAGATACAGAATCACCATCTTGCAAAACATTTCCATTCGCATCTTTTACAACTTTTATATCTTCTGTCTCTAATTCTAAATTCCACTCATGTGCACATTCTGGGCATACAAAAAGAGCCCCATCTTCATATGTGTACTCCGAATTACATTTTGGACAATTTGGTACATTAGACATAATTTTCTTTCCTCCAATTTATCATTATCAATTCTTGTACAAGAATTCTTTTTCATTTCTTATGGATAACTGCGTGAGAATAGCTACTAAAAAATTGAAATGAATGGCATATAAGACTTTCCTATATTTTTATATACTGCCATAGTCTCCTCGTAATAACAAGCCTTCCTTCCATTCCTATTTTAAACAAACTTTGTGAAATTCTCTAAGTATCGATATCCAAATAATGGATATCATAATAACAACTCATTACAATTGTATATAACGGAGGTCTACGTGATGTATTATGTAAAATTAATTAAAGGACAATCCTTCTATGCTTTTAATCATCGTTTTTTATTAGATCAAGAGGAAAAAGTAACTCAAAGAATCTTTAAATATCTATGTAAAAATGAATTTTTTGAAGTGCGTAAAGAGGAAGACACTTCTTCCCCTTCCTAAAACAAAAATGACACGATTTTCAGTTATATAATTCGCACAAAAAAACGCTTGAATCTTACCAAGCGTTTTTTTGTTTTCATTACTGAAAACCAGACTATAATTCATCTATATTTTCGATTTTATAATACGGCAACTCCTATTCGTTAAAAATCATGATTCATTGCTATTACTTTCATAATCTTCTTCCATTTTATATTCTAAAATATCTCCAGGTTGGCATTCTAATGCTTTGCAAATTGCCTCTAAAGTTGAAAATCGAATTGCTTTTGCTTTTCCATTTTTCAATATGGAAAGGTTGGCCATTGTGATCCCAACCTTCTCTGAAAGTTCTGTTACGCTCATTTTTCTTTTAGCTAGCATCACATCAATATTGATTATAATTGCCATATTCTTCACCTCAAACCGTTAAATCATTTTCTGCCTTTATATCTACGGCATTTTTTAATAGCTTTTGAAGAACAGCAGCAAAAACTGCGATAACCGTTGAAGTAAAAATAATGACCAATCCAATTAATATAATGCCAGGGGCATCGTCTCTCTCCGCAATGAGATAGAAAAGTGGCATACCTATCACATACAAGCTACTAATTGTAATGGCACAGTTCTTTATATTCTTTAAAGCTCTTACAGATAATTCCGAGAACGCTTCATTCTTATCAATATATTGCAAAAGTTTGAAAGCTTGATACAGGGCAAAGTAAAAAGGAATCGCCGCTGCATACAAATCAATTAGAACGAGATATTTCATATAAACAATATCTGGATACAATTCTGCTGCAAAAGTCCCTATCTTAGGTACTAAAAATATACATAAAGCAAGAATTGGAATACCGATAAGAATAACGGCAATTTTTAAAAAGAATGTTTCTCGTTTCATAGACAGCACCTCTCTTATTGATTGCAAATTTGATTTTAACATATTTTTATCGTTTTACAATAAATTTTTATCTATTAACATTATTTTTTTATTGCTATATAAAAAGATCATTTCTTTATCATAAGAAATGATCTTTAACTTTGAACCATGGAATGGGTAAAAATTTAATAAAATCAATATCATCATTCTCATATTGTCAATAGCTGATTTCAATTTATCACTTAAAGTATGTAGAGAAACGAAACTACCTACTATTTGTATACACCTTTTTACATAGTTCGATCGTACTAACCAAATACTGCCGCGTCATCTTTGCTCTTCTCCATATGGAAATCATTCGCCTTTCTCCCGCATTCCTCCGTATACGTTCAACCTCCCAGAATAAAGGCTTCCATTTTTCAGAAGAAGACTTCATCATATATTGCAACCCTTCATCTTTTGAAACAATTCTCTTTTGCTCGAGAGTGACAACTATACGCCCCATTGTCACAACAGCTGATTCTACCCATTCCCCACTAAGAAATAAATAAGGACGCGATACTTTTTCGTTCCAATATTTCTCTACATTATATTTCATCGTTCTTTGAACATCGCTCCATGACGGGTGAAAAGGAAGTTCCTTCGCTTCCAGCCCCGTAACAGTAATTCCTTGATTCTTCAACGTCCACCAAGTCACTGCATTTATATCCCAGTGTCCTATGTTTATTTTTCCATTTGCGCAGTACATATACTCTTCTATATCCTCATTTCCTTTTCCTAAATCAGCGACAGAAATATACATACCATCCATTCGTTTTCCAAACTTATGCTTACTAAGGGTTTTATGCAATTTCTTTATTTGAAATTGCATATCTTCCTCCATCCTTTTGCTTGTTACTGTAATAAAATCAATATCACTTGTCTCATAGCAAAATGCCCCTAATGCAACGGAACCATACACATATACTCCTACCAGTTCTTCATCTAACGAGATTTCTTGTAGCCTACTTACATATTGTTCCATTAACTCTTTTACTTCTTCTGGTAATTCTTGCTTCACGATATCTATTGCCCACACCGCCTTCAATATTTTTCCTTTTATAGTTATGAAAAAAACCTTTGCATTCACAAAGGCTTTTCAATTTATAAATATTTCTCAATCTCTTCATATACATCTTTCAAACGAGGACTTCCTTCTCCAACGATTTCTCCATTGACAAGAACAACTGGATAAAATAAATCTTCTTCAATCACACGCTTAGCAAAAGCTTGCTTCTCTGCATCTTCTTGCTCTTCTTGAATATCGATGTATTCAAATTTAAATTGATCTTCTTTTCCTTCATACTTACGACCAATTGCTGCTTGCAACCACTCAAACGTTTCCGTTGAAGATGGCATTCCAACGCAACTTGCACAAATCACTTTTGCACCATACACTTGAACATGAATCATTCTTTTCCCCCCTAACTTCCTGTTCTAACAGTATATTCAGATGACTTAACTACATAAGCGCATCACTTTACAAGTTTATACTATACCCCTATACTGAAAAAACACATTGTAAACATGATTGCACATTTCGACAATAAAACAAGAACAGAAAAAATAGATTTTCCCCTGTATCTTGATTATAATAAAATGGATGAAAGGAGTCGATAAAAATGGAAAATCCAAACATGCAAGAACAAGTACTAGAAGTATTAGATAAATTACGTCCGTTCTTACTTCGCGATGGCGGTGACGTTGAATTAGTAGATATTGAAGATGGTATCGTAAAACTACGCCTTATGGGTGCATGCGGAAGCTGCCCAAGTTCTACAATCACATTAAAAGCTGGTATCGAACGCGCACTACTAGAAGAAGTACCAGGCGTAATCGAAGTAGAACAAGTATTTTAATTTAAAAGCCGAGGCGGCTCGCTCAGAACAGGAGGACATTGGAGCTTTTGACGTAGAGGCGTTCTTTGCCTCGCAGGAAGAAGCGAAATGACCGACTGTTCTAGCCGCCG
>NZ_JAKUEH010000026.1:0-28213 GCF_022662815.1 Bacillus cereus group sp. BfR-BA-01492 | reverse complement strand
TCCAATAAAGTTTGTCTAGCATCATAAATAAAAATTGACGTTTCACGTTGTTTGTTTCGTTCAGTTTTCAGAGAACTCGTTTGTCGCTTCATTTGCGACTTCCTTATGTTAGCATCTCTTCTTTTCGATGTCAACTAAGTTTTTTATTTCTTTTTTTCGCTTTCTGCGTGCTTCGCATCAGCGACGTGTATTAATATATCATGCGTTTTCTACCTGGTCAATACTTTTTATAAAAAATTTCACATCCGATTATTTCTACTCAATAGAGCTAAGAAACAAATAAACAATATTATTTTGATAAAAAATTCTAAATTTTATGTTATATTTATAATAGGAGTGTGATATAGGAATGGGGATTAAATATTCAAACAAGATCAATAAAATTCGTACGTTTGCATTAAGTTTAGTTTTTATCGGACTATTTATTGCATACTTAGGGGTCTTTTTCCGAGAGAACATTATTCTTATGACTACTTTTATGATGATTGGTCTCTTAGCCGTTCTAGCTAGCACCTTTGTCTACTTTTGGATTGGAATGTTATCTACAAAAACTGTACAAATTATTTGTCCAGGCTGTAACAAACCGTCTAAAATGCTTGGACGTGTAGATGTATGTATGCATTGTAATCAACCTTTAACTCTTGATCCAAACTTAGAAGGAAAAGAATTTGATGAGAAATATAATAAAAAAACTATACAGCACACAAATAGTAATAAAGAAAGAGACTGACGTAATCGTCAGTCTCTTTCTTTATTTATTACGCCTTATGACATTCTGGACATACGCCATAAATCTCTAAGCGATGACTATTAATAACGAAGCCCGTTGTTTTTGCAGCTTCATCTTCCAGTTTTTCCAAACCTTCATAAGGAAAATCAACAATCTTACCACATTTTTCGCAAATCACATGATAATGTTGACTTGTAACATAATCAAATCTACTTGAAGCGTCTCCGTAAGTTAATTCCTTTACAAGTCCTACTTCTTTAAATACACGTAAATTATTATAAACAGTTGCAACACTCATATTTGGAAACTTACCTTCTAACGCTTTATAAATTTCATCCGCTGTTGGGTGTGTCATAGATTCCACAAGGTACTCTAAAATAGCATGACGCTGTGGAGTAATTCGTACACCCGTATTTTTCAGCATTTCTAGCGCTTCTTTTAATTCTTCTTTGACCACCGTCATGCACCCCGATTCTATACGGATTATTATTTTATAATTCTTATAAAGAGTGTACTCCTTTTCTTGTCAATCGTCAATATTTCTACTGTAACTAGATGGTTTTTATTTTGCATCTATCCTTATTTTTATGTATGTTTGCCCCCTTTTTATACATATAAAAAGCGAAACTTTAATCCATCTTTCATTGCAGCAAAAATCATCTTTTTACTTCAAATGTAATAAAGCACAGAAAAAAAGTGCGATATAATCGCACTTGGAATACTATCATCTGAGGAGGTATGCCCTACCCTTTTAATGTATGAAGAACACTGAAAAATGTATAGACATATGTCTGATAGGAAACACTTCTTTCTTATTTCATAAAGTTTCCTCCTAGATCCTAAATAGAAAAAAGATAAATAGAAGGAAATACAATTGCTAACAAAAAATGTTACTCCACTATACGTTTCTCGTATAGAAAAGATATATTTATGCCTGCTTTTTTATACTTTCTAATACTTCTTCGACATGTCCCTTTACTTTCACTTTACGCCATTCTTGTACAAGTTCACCATTTTTATTAATAAGAAAAGTCGAACGTTCAATTCCCATATACTCTTTACCAAAGTTTTTCTTTAATTTCCAAACCTCATATTGTTCTGCTACCTTATGATCTTCATCCACTAATAGTAAAAATGGTAATTCGTGTTTTTCAATAAATTTTACATGTCTATTGGCTGGATCCGGGCTTACTCCAAGAATGACAGTATCATTTTCTTGAAATACTCCATATGCATCTCGAAAATCACACGCTTCTGTTGTACACCCCGGTGTCATATCTTTTGGATAGAAATATAAAACAACATGTTTCCCTCTAAAATCAGATAACTTAATTTGTTCTCCGTTGCTTGCTTCCAAAGTAAAGTCTGGTGCCATTTCTCCTACTGCGATCATGCTTATCACTCCTTTTGCCTTCTACTATAACAAACATTTCCTTATTTTTCATTTTCTATTACAGTGCGAACAACGAACGCAAAGGGTAACGTATATCCAATTAAAGCTTCTATAATCGCTATCCACCGTCCTATGCCAATCGGCGTAATATCTCCATAGCCAACCGACAATAAAGTCACCGCACTAAAATATAAACATGTTTCAACAAGCTGGAATGAATGAACCGTTAACTTTTCACCATCTTCTCTTAGTACTGTAAACCCACTTTCCTCTAAGACAACATAACTTAACCCAAACGCAATAAGTACTGTCGTATAAATTAAAAATAATGAAGTTAAATTATACAAAGAAAAAAACCGTTTCGAATCCGCACATCTCCATACTAGTTGAATACTTCTTAAAACTGCAATTGCTGCAATTAAGAGAATAAGTCCCCATAACATGTCCTCCACCTCATTTTATATGTATGAGGACTATATATAATTTATCCGTCGAAACAAATAAGCCTTTCTAATTAATTCCCAGCTCCTCGATATCTTTTTACTCCTTGATTCCAAAGCGTTATTGCAATCGCAAAACAAACGATACCAACAATTGGTGTTGCAAACGCATAGCTGTTCCACTCTGTTTTTCTAAGGAAATAGGCTGCCGGATAGACACCTACAAAAGCAAAAGGTAGTATGAATGTTAAAATAAAGCGAATGACACGGTTATAAATATTTACAGGATACCTTCCGTAATTTCCGATGTTATACATAAGTGGCATAATAGAACTTTTCGCATCTGACCAAAAACCAAGACTTGCAAGGGTTACAAATATCCCCCCATATACAAGTGCACCGCCTCCTACCATTAGTATAAATAGAAAGAAGTCGTACCAATGGAAAGAAAGTCGAAGTTCTGTTGCGGCATATCCCATCACAATCATTCCGGTCATCGCTCCAATTAATGATTCCAATTCCATTCTTTCTAATATAATTTGAAATAAGCTATGAATCGGTCTCGTTAATACACGATCCATTTCTCCTTTAATAATGTATCGATCATTAAAATCCCATATATTAAAGAACGCAGAAAAAATGGCAAATGGAACTAAGAAAAATCCGTAAATAAAGATTACCTCTTCCCGGCTCCATCCTTTTAATGCTTGTGTATGCCCGAAAACGACAAGAATGAAGATTAAATTAACAGCTTGTAATAGCAAGTCCGAAAGTAATCCGACGATAAAGTCACCACGATACTCCAATTTTGTTTTTATATATTGGCTTGCGTATTGTAAAAATAATCGTATATATAGCATCTCATCATCCCCCTTGTACAATTAGACGTTTTCTCGCCGTTTTCCACATCAGCACAATTGGAATAATAAGCATTACTGCCCAAATCATTTGAAAGAATAAAGCTCCATATAATTGATTTCCGCTTATCCCTTCAGAAAAAATCATACTTGGAATATAACTGATCGCTTGAAATGGTAAAAACATCATTGCCTTTTGGGCCCATAAAGGATAGAAACTAATCGGTAATAACAAACCAGAAAATAAATCAATCACAACTCGTTTCGCATACATAATCCCACTGTTATTAAATAAGAAAAAGGTAAGCATCCCCGTCATTAAGTTAATTTGTGTATTAATAATGAAACTAAATATTAGCGATAAAAAGAAATAGAACCACGTTTGAAAGTTCGTTGTAATTTGTAATGAGAATAATAAAGTTACAATCATCATTCCTGGTATTGAAAAAAATGCAAAGCGGAATATTCCTTCTCCCAGCCCTTGCATGACTTTCATTCCCAAGTAGTTATATGGACGAATTAATTCTACTGCTACACGGCCCTCTTGAATTTCCATCGCAATTTCTCGATCAATATTATTAAAATAAAAAGCGCGTGCCATCCAAGCAATTGCAATATAAGTCGTCATCTGCGAAATAGATAAACTTTCAATATTCTCTTTCCCACTATAAATGGCTTGCCATAAAAAGTAATACGCACCGATATTAATTGTATAAATTAATATACCGCTATAATAATTTGTGCGATAAGCAAGCATCATTAAAAAACGAATGCGAATCATTTCCATGTACTTACCCATGAGTCATACCTTCTTCATAAATGTTACGAATAATTTCTTCTGTAGACACTTCATTAATTTTTAAATCTTTAATTTGAAAAGCTTGTACTACTTTTGAAATAAGCATAGAAATCATGACTTCTTCGTTCGGTATTTTCGCAATCCATGTATGCTCATCTTTCGCTTTAGACCAACTAACTTGACTGTCTGGCATAATCATCGCTAATTGCTGAGGTGAAACATGCGAAACAAACTGAAAATGAATTTCCTTTTCCGCTCCCCATTGCGACCGTAAATTTTCTAAAGATCCATCGTACATAATATTCCCTTCATCAAGCATAATAACGCGCTCACATAATGCCTCAATATCAGTAATATCATGCGTTGTTAATAAAATCGTTGTTTTGTAGCGCTCATTCATCTCTTTTAAAAATTTACGTATCTTCAATTTCACAAGAACATCTAAGCCAATTGTCGGTTCATCTAAAAATAATAGCGGCGGATTATGAATTAAAGCTGCCGCTAATTCACAACGCATCCTTTGCCCAAGTGATAGTTTTCGCACTGGCTTATTTAATAAAGGGCCAATATCCAATGTTTCAATAACATGTTCCATATGCTCTTTATACTGTGCATCTGATACACCATATACTTTTTTCAATAAGCGAAATGATTCTTGTACAGCGATATCCCACCAAAGCTGAGATCGTTGACCAAATACAACACCGATTGTTCTTACGAATTCCTCTCTTTGTTTGTGCGGATTCATTCCGTTTACTGTAATTTCTCCAGATGTTGGAGTCAAAATCCCCGTTAACATTTTAATAGTCGTTGATTTACCAGCACCATTTTCCCCAATATAACCAACCATTTCACCTTGCTTGACAGTAAACGAAACATCATTTACTGCTGGTACTATTTTATAATTACGATTTAATAAATCGCGGAATGCACCCTTTAAGCCGGAGCGACTTGAGTAAGCTGTAAATTCTTTTCGTAATCCTTTTACCTCAATTACTGATTTCATAATCAGCCCTCCTTCCTAAATATCACAACGAATAGTTTACCCGAGCTAACATCTCTATCACAAATAATACGTCTTTCTGAAAAACATGTTAGAATAATACGTAGATTTTTGTAAGGAGATGAATGATAGTGAATTTCACAAAATCAGAAGCATTACATAAGGAAGCTTTAGAACATATTGTTGGTGGTGTGAATAGCCCTTCTCGTTCTTTTAAAGCAGTTGGAGGTGGTTCTCCCGTTGCAATGGAACGCGGAAAAGGTGCTTACTTTTGGGATGTAGATGGCAATAAATATATCGACTATTTAGCAGCATACGGCCCAATTATTACAGGACATGCTCATCCACATGTAACAGAGGCCATTAAAACGGCTGCTGAAAATGGCGTTTTATACGGAACACCAACAGCATTAGAAGTAAAATTTGCAAAAATGTTAAAAGAAGCAATGCCAGCTTTAGATAAAGTGCGTTTCGTAAACTCTGGTACGGAAGCTGTTATGACTACAATCCGTGTGGCTCGTGCTTATACTGGGCGCACAAAAATTATGAAATTCGCTGGTTGTTACCATGGGCATTCAGATTTAGTACTTGTTGCAGCTGGCTCTGGCCCTTCTACTCTTGGAACTCCTGATTCAGCTGGCGTACCACAAAGTATTGCTGAAGAAGTGATTACCGTACCATTTAACAATGTCGAAACTTTAAAAGAAGCACTCGACAAATGGGGACATGAAGTTGCAGCAATTCTTGTTGAACCAATCGTTGGAAACTTTGGGATTGTAGAACCGAAACCTGGATTCCTTGAACAAGTAAACGAACTTGTTCATGCAGCTGGCGCCTTAGTAATCTACGATGAGGTTATCACCGCTTTCCGCTTTATGTACGGTGGTGCCCAAGACCTTCTTGGCGTAACACCAGACTTAACAGCTCTTGGTAAAATTATTGGTGGCGGACTACCAATTGGAGCATATGGCGGTAAAAAAGAAATTATGGAACAAGTCGCTCCGCTTGGCCCTGCTTATCAAGCAGGTACAATGGCAGGAAATCCAGCTTCTATGTCAGCAGGTATCGCATGCTTAGAAGTATTAAAGCAAGAAGGCGTATACGAAAAATTAGATAAGCTTGGAGCAATGCTTGAAAAAGGTATTTTAGAACAAGCGAAAAAACATAATATCAATATTACAGTGAATCGCTTAAAAGGAGCACTCACTGTTTACTTCACTACAAATACAATTGAAGATTATGATGGTGCGCAAAATACAGATGGAGAAATGTTCGGTAAATTCTTCAAACTTATGCTGAAAGAAGGAATTAATTTAGCTCCATCCAAATATGAAGCTTGGTTCTTAACAACAGAGCATACAGCAGAAGACATTGAATATACAATTGAAGCTGTTGGTAGAGCATTTGCTGCTTTAGCAAAATAATAAAGAAAAAGAAAAAAATAGAGGCCTTTCTCTATTTTTTCTTTTTCCTATTTCATAAACCACACACAAATAGTATAATTATTCATAATTATCTGTTTTATCTCTCGTCACATTTATTGTACACAAATCCATCTATGTATTAAATAGTAAGATTATTTAAACTTTTTATAAAAAAAAGGGGGGGATTGACGGATGCTCAATACACAAAATACATGGACACCGTCTTTATTTCGAAATTATAAAAATGCTGAACACGATGCGTGTGGAATCGTTTCCGTTATAGAAAAGCGAAGAATTCCTACAAAAGAAAACATCGACCTTTGTATACAATCACTTATTAAAATGAATCATCGGGCTGGTTTCATTAATGGTGAAGGAGATGGGATCGGTATTCACATTGATTTACCAAAAGAACTTTGGAAAGAAAAATTAAAAAATAGCGGATATAATCCAGCGATTGTGGAACACCCTCACTTTATCGTTGGACATTTTTTTCTAGACAAAAAAGCAAATATACATCATTTAAAAAATGATGTACGTCAAAAATTAGAGCAAAACAATCTCACCATTATATTTGAGAATGATAATGTGGTAAACTCTGATGCACTCGGTCCTCTTGGGAAACAAGAAGAACCCGTATTTTGGCAAATTGCCATGATTGCAGAGAAAGGCGCTATAAATATTGATCAAATGCTATTCTCTTTAACAATTGCGATTGAAGAAAAAAGGCATGTTCACATTTCCTCACTTAGTCAACATCATGTCGTTTATAAAGTGCTCGGAGCTGGTGATACACTTGTTGCTTACTATAATGACTTACAGCATCCGCTTATTGCATCAACAATGACATTAGGACATAACCGTTACTCCACGAATACATTATCTAATTTTTTTCGCGTACAACCGTTTAGTATTCTTGGACATAATGGTGAGATTAATACGATTGCTACATTACGTGATCAAGCCAAAATGATTGATGTACCACTTACTGCTGGTGGCAGTGACTCTCAAGATTTAAACCGCACCTTAGAAACACTTCTCATTCATTACAACTACAGTTTATTCGAAGCAATGGACATCTTATTTCCACCGATTATAAATGAAATAAAATTATATGAAACGCACTTACAGGATTTATATACGTATATACGTGAAGCGTGGGGACATTTTGCCCAAGGGCCAGCTGGTATCATTTCACGTTATAAAGATGAAGCCGTCTTTAGTGTCGATTCCCTTGGTTTACGACCAGTTTGGAAAGTAGAAACAGAAACTTCTTTTATTTTTTCTTCAGAGCCAGGAATCATTTCGCCAAATGAATATGTAGCAGAACCGAAACCTCTTGCACCTGGAGAAAAAATCGGATTACATTGGCAGGAAGACACCCTTGTTCTCTATGAACATGAAAAGTATCAAGAAGAAGTATTCAATCGTTTCACACAGCGAATTGATGTGACAGACTACCATCTGAATGTAACCATTCCAGCTATAGAGAACATCCATGGACAATCTGATACTACTCAAGTAGAAACCGAGGAATATGTTGCGTTTGGATGGAATCGTGAGCATATTCAACTTCTTGAACAAATGGCTGCAAAAGGAGTTGAACCAATTCGTTCTCTCGGGCACGATGCCCCCCTCGCTGCACTTGATACAGATAGACGTAACATCGCTGATTTTATAAAAGAAAGCGTAGCAGTTGTTACAAATCCAGCTATTGACCGCGATAGAGAGATTGAGCACTTCTCTACACGTATCGTACTCGGAGAACGCCCAAGTTTATCACATACGTCTCATCATCCATTTGTGATTGAACTTTTATCGCCGATTATATTAGAAGGGAATTTTGCCCAGTCTATAACAGATGATTTAGAAACCATCACCTATGAACAACTCCTTCAATTATTTGTGACTCATAGCACAGTTTATAAATTATCCATGACTTTTACATCATCAGAAACATTATATGATGCGCTGAATCGAATCAATGAAGAAGCAATTATGGCTGTCCGAAAAGGAGCTACTCTATTAATTTTAGATGATGCGACAGCGCACAAAGATGGTCAATTATGGATGGATCCACATTTAATCACAGCTAGTATCCATCAGGCATTAATGGAAAAACAACTGAGAAGAAACTGCTCTCTTCTTGTTAGATCTGGTGCTCTTCGTTCGATGCACGATCTTGTGACGCTATATGGATTCGGTGCAGATGTTATTAACCCTTACTTCATGTTTGCAACTGTAAATGATGGTACAACATCACCAATCGTCAATTTGTATGCAGCATTAAATAAAGGGCTTGAAAAAGTAATTTCCACGATTGGAATCCATGAGCTACGAGGTTATGGTCGCCTCTTTTCTTCCATCGGATTACATGAAGAGATTGCAAACATACTGCAAATTACAAATTTCTTTGGGGCTGATCATTTAGCCTTCTCACTGACATCACTTGTAGAAGACGCAAAAGCTCGAGCAACGGATTATAACAATCCAAAGGTAAAAATGCGAAAAACGTTCCATATATTCCCACGCATTTGGAAAGCGATTGGCGATGTGGCGAAAGGAAACCAGTATGATGATTTTCGTGAAAAATTAACAGAGCTAGAAGAAAAAAATCCAATCGCAATTCGGCATCTTGTTCAATTAAAAGAAGCAGAACAAGCCGTACCACCTGAACAAGTTTCTATCGCCATCAAAAATCATAACTTACCATTTATGATTAGCTCCATGTCCTTTGGATCTCAAAATGAAACTGCCTTCCGCGCTTATGCGGAAGCTGCCGAGCGTTTAAATATGATTAGTCTAAATGGTGAAGGTGGAGAAATTAAAGATATGATTGGTAAATATCCACATACACGCGGCCAACAAATTGCATCTGGACGTTTTGGTGTAAATGCCGAACTACTTAACTCATCAAATTTAATTGAAATCAAAATCGGGCAAGGGGCAAAACCTGGTGAAGGCGGGCATTTACCAGGTTCAAAAGTAACTTTAAAAATCGCTGAAGCACGAAACGCAACTATTGGCTCAGACCTCATTTCGCCTTCTAACAATCATGATATTTACTCCATTGAAGACTTAGCTCAAATGATTACTGAAATTAAAACAGCGAATCAATTTGCAAAAGTGGCCGTGAAAGTTCCTGTTGTTCCTAATATTGGAACGATTGCCGTTGGTATTGCAAAAGCTGGGGCTGATTTTATTAATATAAGTGGATTCGATGGCGGAACTGGAGCCGCGCGTATTCATGCCCTGCAACATGTCGGCCTTCCTGTAGAAATCGGAGTGAAAGCTGCTCATAACGCTCTTCTTGAAGCAAATATGAGACATCAAGTAGAAATATGGGCCGATGGCGGTATTCGGAGTGTCAATGATGCGCTTAAAATTATGCTTTTAGGTGCCAATCGCATCGGTTTCGGTACTTTATCCATGATTGCAATTGGCTGCACAACTTGTCGCGGCTGTCATTTAGATACATGTCATGTAGGGATTGCAACACAAATTGAATCAGAAGCACAAGCAAAAGAGCACGGCCTCCGCCGCTTTATCCCGCGTCAATTCGAACATGCTGTAGAAGGCTTACTAAACTTATTTACTACTTTTGGAGAGGAACTGAAACGATTAACAGGAATACTTGGTTATACAAATTCACAAGAAATTGTTGGACGTTCAGATTTATTAGAGCAAACTCGCGGTACAGATTTATTGGATTTGCACAGTTTATTACACACATTAAATATCCCACCTTCCACTTCAATCCAGTCTATACAAAACGAGCAACATATTGTAATGAATACGACCCGCTCTAAAGAATTAGTTGGTGTTAGCGTGGATCAACGCGTAATGGGAGGCTTAGAATCATGTTATCGCGTTCGTAGTAAGCTGTATGAAAATAATACTCTTGAACCGCTCACTCTAAAGTATACAAATGGATCTATTCCAGGTAACGGCCTAGGAGCTTATAATAGTGAGAATTTATTTATTCACGTCAATGGTGGTGCTCAAGATGGTATTGGAAAAACATCATTTGGCGGCGGCGTTTATATTACAAAATCAAAAGGAAAAGACGGGGTATACTACAACGGCTCGGTCGGAAAAGGCTTTGGATATGGTGCTCAAAAAGGGGCCTTATATGTTCAAGGAAATGCTGATGCACGTGCAGGAATTCGTCTTTCAGGAGCAGACATGATTATTGGCGGCAGAATTACAAAGCCACTTCGTTCAAAGGAAAATGGCAACTTAGGTTCCTATGCAAATATAAAAGGATTCGCCTTTGAATATATGACAAATGGTCGCGCTCTTGTTTTAGGAGATCCTGGTCCATGGATTTGCGCTGGTATGACAGGTGGCATTGTCTATTTACGTCATCAACCAGAACTAGGTTTAACAAAACAAGCTTTAAAAAGACGGATTGCCAAAGGAGCAAATGTTACATTACACCCGCTTAGCAAGCATGGTAAATTAGACGTTACCGAATTATTAACAGACTATATTCGAGTATTAAATGAACATGAGCAATTTGAAGAAGTTGCTCTCTTAACACCGTTACTAGATGATATACAAAAGCACTTTTATGAAATCATCCCGAAAAAAGAACAAGCGGATCCATCCGTTTCAACTGAATAATTTTATCTTCATAAGAATTGACTAAGTGAATCACGCATAGTAATCTATAATAACAAATTGAAACCTGCTGACATTCAGCGGGTTTTTTCACTAAAAATGATGGATTCAAAAAAGGGACAATTAAAAAAACTTCACTAGTCTTTTTACATGAAATTGATTTGAAATGTCACTAAAATATCACTTGCTAACATATTGTAATGAATGTATAGTATCATGTTGTACATTCACTATGACAAGAAGAAAGGATATCAATAAGGGTATGAAACTTGGTGCTCGCATTTTAAAAACGGGTATTGCCATTACATTAGCATTGTTTGCTAGTATTTTGCTCCATCTGCCAAGTCCAGTATTTGCAGGGATTTCAGCCATTTTTGCTGTACAACCATCTGTATATCGCTCATACTTGACAGCACTCGAGCAAATTCAAGCAAATGTCATTGGTGCGGTCTTTGCCATCGCATTCGCTTTTGCTTTTGGAAATAATCCTTTTATTATTGGATTAACTTGTATACTAGTTATCGCTCTTACATTACAATTACGTTTAGAAAACACAATATCAATCGCTTTAGTTACAGTCATTGCTATTATGGAATATCAAGGTGAAAATTTCTTTGATTTTGCATTACTACGCTTTGCAACGATTATGACTGGAATTATTGCTGCTTCACTTGTAAATTTAATATTCATGCCACCAAAATACGAAACAAAACTATATTACCGTATCGTTGATAATACAGAAGAAATTGTAAAATGGATTCGTATGAATAGTAGGCAAGCCTCAGATTTCACAACATTAAAAACCGATATCGATCGCATGAAAGAAAAGATGATTAAGCTCAATCATTATTACTTGCTTTATAAAGAAGAACGAAGCTATACAAAGACAATACGATTTGCAAAAATTCGTAAGCTTGTTTTATTTAGGCAAATGCTTGCAACGACGAGCCGTGCTTTAAGTACGTTAAAATCATTACATCGCACCGAGAATGAGCTGCGCCATATGCCAGAATCATTCCAAGAATCCATTCAAAATGAACTAGATTCCTTAACAAATTACCACGAACAAGTTTTATTAAAATTTATCGGCAAAGCGAAAAAGCAACAATCGGTAGAAATGTTAGATGAAGTTGAAACAGGTAAACAAGAATTGATTGATATTTTTATGGATTATCAAAATAAAGATGATGAAGAATCTTATAAAATATGGCTGCATCTGTTTCCTCTGATCTCCTCCATTATTAATTATAGTGAGGAAGTGGAGCATTTGGACTTACTGGTGGACAGTTTTTACACCTATCACAAACCAGAAGACGAGTTACAAATTAGTGAAAAACAAGCCGATGAATAAGAAACAACCCCTTTAGCGTAAAGGGGTTGTTTCTTCTATATGCTGAAGTTGATACAAATTATAATACAATCCACGCTGCTCCATGAGTTGCTCATGAGAACCTTTTTCCTTGATTTCTCCATTTTCAATATAAATGATTGTATCAACATGCGTAATCGTTGCGAGTCTATGAGCAATGATAATCGTTGTACGATCAGCAGCTAACGTTTGAAGAGCTTCTTGAATATATCTTTCATTTTCTAAATCCAAAGCTGAAGTTGCTTCATCTAATATAAGCAATGATGGATTTTTTAAGAACACACGAGCAATCGCAATACGCTGCCTTTGTCCGCCAGATAATTTTACTCCTCGTTCCCCCACTATCGTATGATACCCATCTGGTAAATCAATAATAAAATCATGAATCTGCGCGGCCTTTGCAGCTGCAATTACCTCTTCATCTGTAGCATTTGGATTCCCATATAAAATATTTGCTCGAATCGTATCACTAAATAATAAATTATCTTGCAATACAATCCCGATATGGCTGCGTAAATTTCTCATTTCATACTCTTTTACGTTTACATCATCTATATAAACGGCACCGCTAGATACATCATAAAAACGCGGAATTAAACTCGCAATGGATGATTTTCCTCCTCCACTTGCTCCAACAAGCGCCACTTTTTCCCCAGAAGCAATAGTAAATGACAGATGACGTAATACGTCTGTTTCTTTTTCATTATAACGAAACGAAACATCATCAAATACAACTTTTCCATCTAATTTTTTCGTTTGAATTGCATGATCGACATTTACAATCTCATATTTTTCATCTAATAATTCGAAAACACGATCCATAGAGGCAAATGATTGTGTCAATGTTGTAGAAGAATTCACAAGACGTCGCAGCGGACTATATAAACTATCCATATATCCAACAAAAGCAACCATCGTCCCGAGCGTGAGGTTCCCATGAATAACTTCATATGCTGCAAACACAATAACAAGCAATGGACCTAAATCTGTTAATGTATTCACCGCTGAGAATGTTTTAGCAGTCCAACTTGTATGATTCAATGCTTTTGTTAAAAAATCATTATTTCTTTTTTCAAACTGTTTCTGTTCATATTCTTCAAGTGCAAAACTGCGCGTTACTTGCATGCCTTGAATTCGCTCATGTAAATAACCTTGCATCGTTGCAAGTGCTTGCGAACGCACTCTCGTTAATTTACGAAGACGACTGAAAAAATATTTTACTGCAACTGCATAGATTGGCAAAATAAATAACGCGACAAGCGTTAATTTTATATTCATAGAAAACATAACTACCATGGCAATTAAAATTGTAGCTGTATCAAGCCAAACGTTCATCAATCCCGTAATAACAAAATCTTTCGTCTGCTCTACATCATGAATCACACGTGAAATAACTTCACCTGTCTTCGTATTTGAATAATACCGTAAACTTAATCGTTGCAGATGATCAAAAATATGTTTCCGTAAATCATAAAGCACGGTATTCCCAATGCGCTGCGCAAAGTATTGACGATAATATTCAATTGGCGGTCTCAACACTGCAAAAATGAAAAAAGTAATTCCAACTGCTGTTATTAATTGCGATGTTTTTTCTTGAAGTGAACCTCCGCCTTGAATAACATCATCAATAATATACTTTAATAACCATGGCATAATAAGCGGAATACCAAATTTAATCAATCCAATAATGATGGTGATTACAATCAGCCATCTATATGGTTTTACAAATTGTAAATACCTTTTTATTCCTTGCATATAACTTCCCCCTTAATAGGACAAACCTGCTGGGAATACCCTAGCAGGTTTGTTTTAATCTCTATACATTAAATAGCGCTCATACCACATATCTACAAAGTCCGGTGCAAACGGTCCTTTTCGCTGATGAATCCACTTTCTTAAATATTCTACGTTCCTCTTTAAAATTGTATCAATGACAGGTGGATACTTCATCATTTTGCTATGCTTCTCATACTCATCCTCATCTAAAAGAGTATATGTCATATCTGGATATACTTTAATATCCAAATCATAATCAATATACTTTAGCGCTTCAAGATCATATGCAAATGGGGAACTTAAATTACAATAGTAGTATACACCATCTTCTCGCAACATCCCAATTACATTAAACCAATAATTTGCATGAAAATAACAAATTGCTGGTTCACGAGTAATCCATGTTCGTCCATCTGATTCCGTAACAAGCGTCCGATCATTCGCACCAATCACTAAACTTTGTGTTCCTTTTAAAATCGTCGTCTCTTCCCACATTCTATGAATGGAGCCATTATGTTTATAACTATGTATCTGTACTTTTTCTCCTTCTTTGGGAAATCCCATACATGCTCCCTTCCTTCACTGCAAATGCCCCTCTCAAGTTGTCAAAACTTCTATTGAACCGCATTTACTTTTTTTCTATTATAACTTTTTTGTCGAAATTTTAAAACTAAGCCGTTAGCATTCGCCTAAAAAACCAGTCCTCTGCATAAGATAAGAAAAAGCCCTTCTTCAATTCATTACGGAAGGGCACGTAACGATATGATGAACATATCTCTAATCCTTAGTTAGAAATGATCTTTTCCTTTTCAAAAGAATGAATGACCTCATTTGTCTGCTTCTCAAATTTTTCATGTAACAACTTTAATGCTAATTCTGTTTTGGATATTTCTTGACGAATAAAATATAAGTCCTTGTGATCATATTTCTCTTGCTCATTACTTTCAATTTGTTGGTACCTTTCTAAATGCGCTTGTAGTTTTAAAAGTTCGTCCATTATTTGCAACTGCTCTCCTACCAACTTATCAAATGAATTCATCAGCTGCCCCCTTTATTTATGTATCCTAAATTTATATAAGATACATCGTCTACTACATATTTTTCTCATTTGATACATCGTTCTCCTTTGACTACATTTGTTGACTTATTAGAAGTTATGTCGCTATCTACTGTATGACTCATCACTTTATTTCATTACAAAGAAAACACTTCCCTTGGAAAGAGAAGTGTTTTTCCTTTGTTACTGATTTGTGCTAGAAGATTGTGATTTTTTTGCAGCTGATTGTGCGTTTTGCTTTTTCACTGCTTGCACATCCGTTTCAGTTGCAAACTCTGTACCATAGCTTGCATTTGCACTTTGAGTACCAGAAGCTTGCGCCTTTTTCGCCTCTGATTGTGCGTTTTGTTTTTTCACTGCTTGCACATCTGTTTCAGTTGCAAACTCTGTACCATAACTAGCATTTGTGCTTTGAATGCTAGCGCCAGAAGTTGCTTTGTTATAACCTTGTTGTTTTTTGTTCATCTTTCTCACCTCCACAACTAATAATGTCCCCAATCATATAAAAGATATCCCCCTATTTATTTTTTCACGAATGTATATATCTATTAACGATCATTCAAACTACATATGATGGAGGTGTAAGTATGTATGTTGGACGTGATATGGCGGAGTTAACAATGATTTCAAAGAAAGAATGGAAAGAAGAAGAATTAGCTTATTTTCATCATTCTTTACAACAAATCATGCCATATTTAAATGTAGAAGGCCAAACAATATATAAAGAAATTATAAAAGAGATTGAAGCTCGCGGTGGCTTTCATAAAAGCGAGGCCGATGGGACTCATGGCACTCGTATTTCTTATGACTAAAAAACGTGTTCCCTAACTTGGGAACACGTTCCATCTCCATCCTTTCTTACCAGTTGTAAAAGACCAAATCGGAGAAGTTACTCGGCCACCATATCGGTCTTCGACTTTGATATACCAATGATATGTTGTATTTTCCTCTAAGTCTTTTAATTTCACTTTTGCATTACGCCAATTTGCCACGAAATTATCTTTGCCAATCACTTCATCTGTATAGACGTTTACCTCTACATAATCTGTTGCAACTTGTTTGATCGCAGGTTTTAAATCCATATCTAATGTAAATTCATCTTTCCCTGGATATTCTTCAGGTTTATAGAAATTGTATTCATTTAAATATGGAGAATATGTTTTTACATACATTTTATTTGCAGTTGTATCAAATTGTAAAACGCGCATATATCCTTGTCCACCTTCTGGTCCACCTTGATAATCAGCTAACATTTGATATACTTTACGATCTGCAATTCCATCTCCATCATCATCAATTTCATCAATTAATGTCTCGCTATCATGATAATGTCCGCATAATACCGCCAACACATTTTTATTTGGCTTTACGACTTCATTAAAAATTTTCTCCCCAATTGGGCTGCGATTACCGGATACAAGTAAATATTCATGGAATGATAAAATTGCTTTTCGGTTCGGATACTTTTCTAATACTTTCTTCATCCATTGAATATCTTCCTCTGTAACCCCCCAGCCCATGTAAAGCATAATGAAATCATTGCCGTTTGCTGAAATTAAGTCGTAATGACCACGATTATTTTTATAACTTTCCCCGTAAAAAGGTTTATCTTTAAAACGCCAGTCTCCAAAATATTTAGAGTATGATGTATAGTCCTCTCCTTTATGATCTACATCATGGTTTCCTGCTAACACACCATATGGTACATTTCCATTCTCTAATACTTTCATATATTCATCTGCACGCTTCCATTGAACTTCTTCATATGCCTTCTCAACAATATCACCTGTATGAAATACATATTTAATATTGAGCGGGTTCTTTTGAGCAGCTATCCAATTTACTTGACTTTGATAAATATACGGATAACTTTCAGCATAGTATTGTGTATCCGACATCCAAACAAATGTATAATCAAATTTATTTGGTGAACTTGGAATTTGATCTTGTACAATTACACTTACTTTTTGATTTTTCACATATTCTTTTGCAACAACTGTACCATTTAATTCAAAATCTTTATCTCCAGCAATTTTCGATGTTAGTTCTACCCATTTATTGATTGTATAGTTCCATGCATACATCGTAACTTTTCTGCCTGCTAATGAACGACCGTACCATTTCACTTTTACTGCCGCATCATCTTTTACATCCGCAGTAACCTTTACATCGAAACGATGATATGGGAACTTTTCTGTTGATTCTGTCGTATAGTATTTCCCGTCTTTTTTACTCACTTTACTTATCTGCTCCTGATTCAATTGTTGTTCTCCACCTACTTCAAACTCTTGCGGTGGTTCTTGTTCTATCTTATTTTCTGAAATAGCAATATGATCTGTCTCATTTGGTGTATACTTATACCCTTTATAAAAAGTAGCCTTCATCGCATCATTTGTCGGGTCCGTAACTTTCGCTTCAAGTGTCGGGTTTGTACTTACATTGTCCTCTCCATCTATAGGGGCAATAGGAATAGGATTCGTCGGATCTTCTGCCCATGTTTCAAATAGAACTGTCTTTTCCTGACGATTCCCTACTTGGTCTTCAGCCTCTATATGTAACTCGTGCTTGCCTGCTGACAGCTGTGCAGATGATGTTTCATATGGGGTCATAATTTCTTTTCCATCTAGTAGAACCTTTTTACTCTTTACTCCTGCAATCTCATCTGTCACTGTTACATCAATTGGAATTTCCCCTTTATATTTCTTGTTATTCTGCACTGTAGTTGAAATTTTTGGTGCTGCATTATCTACTTTTACAGTTGCAACAGCCTCTTGATTCACACTATCTCGTACTGCGATGCGATGATTTCCATCTTTCACCGGTTTTGTATCCCATAAATATGCATTAGAAATAAACTTTTCCTCTGGAACTTGAAATGCAAATGAAAATGCAGGTGTTGCTGTGTCCCCATCGCCAATTGATAACTCTTGCGATGGATTTGCAAAATTTGGATCATATAAAGTCGTTCCATCCGCTAATACAAGGCGTACATTTTTTAAATAAAAATCATCTTTGTTCTCTTCAATTCGATCATCAAATGGAGAACTTTTAGAACCTGAACGAATATCAATTTTAAATGGTTCCTTATATTTAATTTTTGATTGATCAATTTTGACAGTTAATGTGACATAATCATTATACGTATCATCAAATATATGCAATACTTCATTGCCAATTGTAACGGCGTTTTTAAAATACAAATCTGTTTTCTTTACATCAAAAGCAAAATAAGCTGGCTTCTCTAATGTACGATATATATTCGTCTCCACTTGTTTATCATCTATAAACAAAGCAAGCTGCTCAGACCAATTGGAAGAAGACGTCCCTTTTAGTAAAACTTGTCCTGCGACGACTTCGTCATTTTTAACATTTAAGCGAAGTGATCCTTGCTCTTTCTTGTTAGCGACTTGAACGGAATATATATCGCTTTTCACTATATGAAAACCATCTGACACTTCTAAATAATATGTTATATTTTCTTTCCCGATTAGCTCTGGAGAATAAATTGTATAGTAGTATTGTTTATCTTTACGATCTTCTACTAAATCTACCATTTTATACTCTGCATCAATATTTGTTTTATAAAATAATTTCACACTTTTAACTTGTTCATTATTAAGAACAGAAAATTTTAGTTTATGATCTTGTTCTTCTGAAATTTGTCCTTCTGCTTTCTCATGTAAGATTTTTGGCAACACAGTATCCTCTTTTAATTCAACACGTTTGGCTGGCACTTGTCCTTCAAATATTGAACCAGGAGAAGCCGGATGTTCTGCACTACTAATTTTTTGCATTACTTGTGAACTGTCCAACGGATAACGGTATAAAATCCCTTTATTTGCTTTCACATCATTCGGATTTGTTTGTTCATTATAATAGGCAGATGCGATTTCTTTCCCTGTTTTCGTTGCTACAATCACTCCGCGTGCACTTCCGTTTGCCATACCATTTGAATGGATTTTAACAATATTTTTATTTTCTACTAAATTTACACCAAATTGTTTATTAAAATCCGCTACTGTTTTTTCTTTATTTGGACCATTTATAATCCAAAATACAAGCGTCTGTCCAGACGGAATGACAATATCATCCGGTACGGCTCCCCAAATTAAATCCCCTTCTGCTCCTTCAGATGGATACCGATATCGAATTGTATAATCTTTAAAATTGATATCTTCTGCGCTGTTGTTATATATTTCAATAAATTCATAGCCATCTGCTCCTCCAACATTTGTTGTATCAGGCGTGACTTCCGTAATTAAAAATGGTGGTATCCTTTGCGGATCTACTTCTTTATGTTCAATTTTCGTTTCATAGGATTGTTCCAACGTTTTTTGATTCCCTTGCACAACAATTTTATAAGATAAAGTGTTTCCCCACAGCTCTTTTTGAGGAATTGTCACCTTATAAATCTCACTATTTTCTTCTTTTGTCATTTGCATTTTTTTATGCGCTAACTTACCATCTTGTGTATATAAAACCGATACAGTTTCGCCACCTTTAATGGTAGCAGTAATTGTTAAATCTTCTGTTTCTTTATGAACAGGAACAGCTGTATGCTCAATCGTAATATCCGCTTGTTCTGATGTCTTTATTGTTTCTTCATTGGCACTGGTTTTCTCTTTAGGAGTATGAACTGTTTCGTCTGTTTTCTTTTCCGCTTCTGTTTGATAATTCTCATTTTGTGTAGGTTGCTTTTCAAGTGCTTCTTTGGAGTTAGGCTCGATGGCTTTTGGCGGTAGTGGTTTACTGTCTGTTGGAACATCCTTTTTAGATTGAGATTCTGATGGTAGTGCTTCTTCTTTCTGTGATGGAAATGTCGTGTAAGTTCCTGGTGAGGGTATTGCATTTTTTACTTCTTTTTTTGTTCCATTTAAAAAGGAATGTGTTGAAATCTCTTTATTTTCTTTTTTTGTTTCAAAAAAATCTATCGTGTTTTGCTTCTCATCTTCTACTTCGATTTTAATATTTTCATCCCGTAAATTATCCGTTACAAATAAAACATCACCCTCTTTTATTTTCGTCTTATAACGCTCATTCACCTCATTCATATTTTTATTTCCAAATACGAGTAACTGCGTTGCTTTCGGTTGAACAGACTTTTCCTCATTTTTTACATTTAATACTTCCCCGTTTACTTTCAACTGAAGGTTCTTCATATCGATAATTTTCTCTGATGGATTATACAATTCGATATAACTGAAGTCATCTGTATAATGCACTTCTGAAATCAGAACTTGCTGTTTCTCTTCTTCAGCCAAAGAAACTTTCAGCGGTGCAGCTAACGTTTGAATGAAAAAGGCTGCCACAATTGCTGAGCAAATTGTTTTTTTAAACATCGTCGAGTCTCCTTTCCTTTTCACTACAAATTCTATTTTATTTCTCCTTTGTTAAGACAATATGAAATATTTGTAATTTTTCGTTATGTTTATGTCGAAAAAACTCCAGCCATCAAGGCTGGAGCTTTTCCACGCATTCTTCGTAAATAGTGCGATGTGCTTTTGAAAATGGTAACTGTTCAAAGGCTTCTTTCGTTACAACCTTCAAAGTATCTGTTTCCACAATTTCTTCCGTTATTTTTCCATAAAATACAAATATATCCCATGTCCGATGTGTAAAAGTATGCTGTACATTCATCGCATATTCATCAACTGATACAGAAAGGTCGAATTGTTCTTTCGCATAATCAATAAGCTGTTGTTTTTGATTTCGAATCCCTGCACGAATTTCAACATTTGGAAATTCCCACATATTTGCAAGTAATCCTTCGTTCGGGCGTTTATGAATCACATAACGACCATCTTCTGTTTGAAGTACACCAGCAACAAGCGGTACCATTTTAGGAGCTTTCGCTTTACTTTTAACCGGTAAATCCTTTTGAACACCTTCAGCGTATCCACGGCAATGCTCTCGTACAGGACAAAGTAAACAAGCTGGATTTTTCGGGATACAAATTAATGCTCCTAGTTCCATTAACCCTTGATTAAAGTATGATGGGTTTTCTGTTGAAATGATTTCACGTACAATATCTTCAAATATTTTTCTTGTTTTCGGCTTTGCAATATCTTCCCAAACGGATAAAATACGAGATAATACACGCATAACGTTTCCATCAACTGCCGGTTCAGGTATTCCGTATGCAATACTTAAAATAGCACCTTTTGTATACGGTCCAACCCCTTTTAATTTTTCAATTTTTTTTACATCACTGGGAACTTTCCCGCCGTATACTTCTTTAACTTCCTTTACAGCTGCATGTAAATTCCTTGCTCGTGAGTAATACCCAAGGCCTTCCCATGCTTTTAACACTTCTTCATCTTCAGCATCTGCTAATGCTTCTAGCGTCGGGAACTTTCCCATGAATTTTGCGTAATATGGTTTTACAGCTTCCACTCGTGTTTGTTGCAACATAATTTCAGACACCCAAACACGATATGGATCTTTATTTTTACGCCATGGTAAATCCCGTTGTTCTTTTTCAAACCAATCAATTAAATCTTCTTGAAATTGCTTTATATTAAAATCATCTAATATTTCAAGTGTCAAACCGTGTCCCCCTCATTTTTTGCATATACGTACTATTATAAAGATTTTAGGAAAAAATTTAAGTAAGATAATGCAGGAAATAGAAGGCAAATGACTTGAGGTGTTGAATAAAAAGAGTTACATTAATAAAAAATGGAGGTGTGTTTTTATGGACACAGCCACTCATCTTGTTATGGGGGTCACATTAGGTGGTTTAGCAACTTTAGATCCAACTATAGCTCAAAGTGATTTTGGACCTCAAGCTGTGATGCTTGCAACAATTGCAGGTTCCAATATCCCTGATATAGATACTGTTTTAAAGCTACGTAATAATGCAAAATATATCCGAAATCATCGCGGAATTACCCATTCCATTCCTGCCGTTATTCTTTGGTCATTTCTTATAAGCGGAATTTCCTTCGCCTTCTTTACAGAAGTTCCCTATCTTCACCTGTTACTTTGGTCATTTATCGCTGTCTTTCTTCATGTATTTGTTGATATTTTTAACGCTTATGGTACACAAGCATTACGCCCTTTCACAAAAAAATGGATCGCGCTTGGTGTCATTAATACATTTGATGCCATTATTTTCTTTATCCACATCTTAGCGATTGCCTGTATGCTTGTTGGTGCTCATAAAGGTTATACTGCTTTAGCTGCGTATGTATTAATGACCGTATATTATATAGGCCGAATTATCATGCGACAAAATGTGGAAAACGTTGTGTACAAACGTTTTAAAAATGTAGAAAACGTGATTATCTCTCCTTCTTATCGTTTTTATCATTATCATTTAGCTGTTGTCACAACAGAGCATTACTATGTTGCTCGTTGGCACCGCGGCAATATTATGGTATATGATAAATTTGATCGAGTTCCGTTTCCAGAAAATGATATTATGCATGCTGCGAAACAAGATGAGAATATTGCCGCTTTTTTATCTTTCTCTCCTGTCTATCGCTGGGATATTTTTGACTACGATACCTACTATGAAGTGCGCTTTATCGATTTACGTTACCGCAGCAAAGATTACTATCCGTTTGTTGCAATCGTTCAATTAGATCACAATTTAAATATTATTAGTTCCTATACAGGTTGGATTTTCAGCGAGGAAAAACTTCGTAAAAAATTAGAATTACTTCCACATTAAAAGAAGCGACCAAGAGCGGTCGCTTCTTTTAATGTTTTATATGTTCTTCTTGATTAATAAAATGGCTATATTTAGGATTATTTGTACGCATTTCATGAAGTCTTCCACCATGATTTTGAATCCATGCTCTTACCACTTGCTCCGTCATTTTTTCTCCTTGATAGCGGCCAGATTTTGCATATGTTGCTTGAAAATCTTCCCATAACAACTCAACCCATGCGCGAGCCTGAGCATAAGATAAAAAATTATTTTTCGCCAGTAGTTCTTTTGTTAATGTTTCATAAATATCATTCATGTTACATTCTCCTTTTATTTATTTTCTTAATTTCTAGAGGATATTTTCTTCTACTTTGCACATTCTATTAGTGATACTTCTTAACAAGTATCAAATGATAATGAGGGGGCGTTCTTCTTGGGTAGACAAGCCGAATTTTGGTCTGAGTCAAAAAACAACAGCAAAATAGATGGTCAACCGAAAGCAAAAGCACGTTTTGCTTCCAAAAGACCTAACGGCACAATTAACACGCACCCACAGGAACGTATGCGTGCTGCAAATCAGCAGGAAGAGGAATAGTGTACATTACATTCATTTAACTTCCTACACGAGGTGATAAAGATGAGCTACCGCGATCACTTAGATAGTCGTTCTGAATTATTTAACCATACGTGGACACGTCCAAAACATGCAAAAGCACAAGTAAATGGACAAACGCAACAAACCCAGTCTCTCATTATATTGGCGAATGAATGTAAAAAACGTCAATTTTAAAATCTCCTATCTCCTTTAACGCCTACCAAAGATAAAAAACCAGAGAGATTTTTCCTCTCTGGTTTTTTATCTTACTATTGATAGACTGTATCCCACCATAAAATTCAGAAAAGAAACGGTAAGTTTTTTTCTTCGAGACGTTTAAGCCTACGCATTTTGTTATCATTTATAGTACATCGCTTCTTTCATCATGCAGCTCTGATTTGGTTGGTTCATTCAGTCTAATCAAATTAACCTTTGAAATTACGAGGAAAAAGCAGTTCCATTTTTGATACCTTTATTTCTCCTTCAGTAATGAAATAGGAATACCAATTTCTTCACTGTCATTTTGTTTATGCCCCCAAGCAAATACCCCATTGAAATACGTAATTGTAAAGAATACGCCTGGTTCTTCTACTAATTCATACGTTTCGCCAATTTGAAACTTATTCATATCTGTCATATAAGCGCGAGCCATTGCTATTTTTCTCATTAATACGTCGAATTCATTTACAATGCCAAGTTGCTCTGCCTTTACAGCCTGCTCTTTTAACATTCCAATTTCTTCTCTTAGTTCATGTGATGTCATTTCACTGTATCTCTTAGGCATATTCATTCTATTCCCTCATCCCTCTTCACGTTTCATTTGTAGAAATCCCTCTATTTCATCAATCGAAAATCCTTTTCGATATAATGCTTGCTTCATCTTATTTTCAAACGTCCAACCATCATATTTCTTATACTTCTCATAATATTTGTTCCCATGATAGTATAACGCTTCTTGTTGTTTGGAATCATCTTTTTCTTCTTTCAATTCTTCTAAACAAATTTGAATCACATCACGCGAAAATCCTTTGCGAATGAGCATATCCTCTAACTTTTGTTTCATCTGTAAAAAAGAATGCTTTTGATAAGATTTTTTCTTTTTTTCTACCAACATAAATGCGTTATCAATTTGCTTTTCTTTTGGATATTCTTGCAAACTATGGGTAATAATAACTTCTTGAACGCCTTTTCTTAAAAGTTCTCTTCTAATAACAGACGGCCCCTTTTGATTTACATTACTTTGCGTTCGCACATAGAAAACAGCGTACTCTCTATCATTAATATAGCGATCATGTAATAATTTTGAAATTACTTCAGAGATGATGGCTTGTCCCACTTCTTTTTTTTGTAAATATTCTTCTACTTCCTGTTTCGTTCTCATTTGATAAGATAAATAAGAAATAGCTTGCAAATATGCTTTTTGCACTTCCTCATTGTATAAAATATTAGCGATCTTTACTTCATCAATTTCTAAGCCTTTTTGCAATCCATGCTTAATTAAAATAGTTTGATTTACACTAAATCCATATTCCTCGCCTTGTCCCTTATCAATATAAATATTAAATCTTTCTTTCGTTCTCTTTTGTACTTCTATTTTCGTAATGACAGCCATATTTTTCACCTCGCTACTATTTTAACATAGTTATGTCGCAATTTTATTTTTGATGAATATATATAAGAAGGGATTTCTTTGAAAACCATACTTTTTGAAGGGACTGGTTTTATTGAAACATAACTAGCACCCTTTTTAAATTCCAAAGACATACCGCTTATGTTCTCATTCTGACATTCCATACTATCGCATACAATATAGTACTTCTAACATAGTAAAATTAACAAGATAATAGAAATGAGGTCCCTATGAAAATACTATTCAAGCAAGCCATTGTATATCCAATTACATCTCCAAAGTTGCAAGGGGATGTATTAGTCGTAGAAGACAAAATCGGCGAAGTTAAGCCATATATTGAGGCAACCCAAGATATGACTGTCATCGATGCAAGAGCACTTCACCTTTTACCCGGATTTATCGACGTTCATACTCATCTTGGATTATACGACGAAGGAACGGGTTGGGCTGGAAATGATGCCAATGAAACCTCAGAAGTATCAACTCCACATATTCGTTCTTTAGATGGCATTCATCCCTTTGATATCGCATTTCACGATGCTGTAAAGGGCGGCATTACAACTGTTCATGTCATGCCTGGAAGCCAAAATATTATTGGTGGCACTACATGCGTGATTAAAACGGCTGGAACTTGTATCGATCATATGGTTATACAAGAGCCAGCCGGATTAAAAATTGCTTTTGGGGAAAATCCAAAGCGTATTCATAGTAATGGTACAAAAGAATCCATTACCCGCATGGGGATTATGGGATTGCTGCGCGAATCTTTCTATGAAGCACAGCATTACGGCAATGATGCTGATTTTCGGATGCTTCCTATTTTAAAAGCATTGCGCCAGGAAATCCCCGTACGCATTCATGCACATCGCGCGGATGATATTCGTTCTGCTCTTCGTTTTGCAAATGAATTTAGCCTCGACTTGCGCATCGAACATTGCACAGAAGGACATTTCATTGCTGATGAACTCGGGCAACATCATTTAAAAGTTTCTGTCGGCCCAACACTTACACGTCGTTCAAAAATTGAACTCAAAAATAAATCTTGGGATACCTATCACATTCTAGCCCAAAAAGGGGTGGAAGTTTCCATCACAACTGATCACCCTTATACCCCCATTCAATATTTGAATGTTTGCGCAGCCCTTGCTGTTAGAGAAGGGTTAGATGAGAAAACTGCCTTAGAAGGCATCACTATTTTACCAGCACGCAACTTACGCTTAGAAAATAAAATTGGGAGTATTGAGTCTGGAAAAGATGCCGATCTTGTTTTATGGACACACCAGCCATTTCATTATTTAGCTAAACCTATTCTGACTATGATTGATGGGAAAATTATTTACAAAAAAAATAAAAAAAACTAGTTTCTTTTTTTGGCTAGATACAGTATGATACGAATATAAATTGAATGAAACCATAATCAATTTGTGTCGTGATTGTTTTTCAAATTGATGAATGGGGAAGGCAAATGGTGCGCCACCAGCATTATAGACTGGTTCTAGTGGGTTCGATTCCCACCCCGAAATTTTTTAAAGTTTGATATAAAAATTTCGAGGGTGGGATGTTTTTTTCGTCATGCTACCCTCGCGTGAGGAGGAGTTAGTATGTTAAAAAAACGCGACTTACACGACAGCCACGTTCTATACGAATTAATGGTGGATCCAGCTGTCTTCCCTTTTGTGCGTCAAAAGGCTTATTCATATGAAGAATTTCTATTTTTAACAAAACAAACAATTGAGGCCGAAGAGCGTGGAGAATTAATTTCACGAACGATTTTAGATGAATGGGGCAATCCTATCGGTACAATTACTCTATTTGATATTCAAGCAAAGGCAGGTTTTCTCGGTACTTGGCTCGGAAAGCCATATCATGGTAAAGGATATAATAAACTTGCTAAAGATGCATTTTTCAGTGAGCTCTTCTATGAACTGGATATTGAAACAATTTTTATGCGCATTCGCAAAGTAAATATTCGTTCCATTAAGGCAGCTGAAAAACTAGAATATGTGAGCTTAGCAAATGAAACAAGAAAAGCTGTTTATGATCAAATTAATGCACAAGAAGAAGTATATAATTTATATGAAATCTCGAAAGATCAATATACATTAGCTACAATGCGTGATGCTACATTCCAAGATGCACATCATTTAAAAGAAGCATAGATTCATACTCACTTATTATGTATATCACCTCTTATCATTGGAAACGATAGATAGTAACTTTATGATACGAGGTGAATGGTAATGGATAAGAAAAAGCGTGAAAAAGCAAGAAATACATTATCTAGTACACAAGAGGTTCTTTATCAAAGAGAATTTAAAAGAGCTGATCGTGCAGCCGGTTATCGTCCAAAAGGCGTTTAGTGATAGGAAAAGTTTCCTGATGAAACAGGAAGCTTTTTTCTGTGGAAAACTTTATCCACAGAATTAATAGAATTGTGCATAAAGTGAAACTTTAATCAGTGGGGGTTTTCTTCATATCCACTCATTATGAGTTCTCACCAATCGGGGTGTTACGGGCAGTAAGGCTCCCACCTATCTTCCTTGCTTCTCTCTGAATCTTGAGATGCAAAATAAATGAAACTGTGATGGAAGCAAATATAGAAGTTACTCACATAGAAACCATTTAATTTGTGGATATTTTTTCTGAAAATTGTGGATTATGTGGATATCATTGTTAATATTCTGATTAAACTTGATATTGAAATCGCATTCTTTTTGTGGATAACATAGTTAAGAAACCCTCTTTCAAATAGTGAACTGTACCCCGAATCATGGACACTTAAAAAAAGCCCCATGATTCGGGGTTTTTGTGTATTTTTATCAAAAAACCTCGTTATAATGGAACCAATGATAGAAATGAGGTA
>NZ_JAKUEH010000025.1:0-48795 GCF_022662815.1 Bacillus cereus group sp. BfR-BA-01492 | reverse complement strand
ATCAGGTTGATAGGTTCGAGGTGGAAGCGTGGTGACACGTGGAGCTGACGAATACTAATAGATCGAGGACTTAACCAATAAAAAAAGCGGAAACGGCTTGTTCAGAGCCGTTGGAGCTAGATTACGCTAAGAACTACATGAATGTTATCTAGTTTTGAAGGAATATACCTTCAATAGTTTGGTGATGATGGCAGAGAGGTCACACTCGTTCCCATACCGAACACGGAAGTTAAGCTCTCTAGCGCCGATGGTAGTTGGGGCCTTGCCCCTGTGAGAGTAGGACATCGCCAAGCAATTCAAACACGAATCAATCGATTCGTGTTTTTTTGTTTTGAAAAGGAATTTGATAAAAAATATAGCAGAAGTTTTTCAGCATTGTATGAAATACAAACACATTGCCTAGAAGCACTTCATATTATATATAACAAAAGGGCGTATATTTTTCTGAAAAGTGTTAAGGAATAGAAATATAAAATATATTCAGTTAAATTGGGAGGAGGATAAGTTATGGAATCGCTAAATGAAATTTGCATTATATGTGAGCATAAAAGAAACGAAGGGATATATGTTCAGAATCGTTTCATCTGTGATGAATGTGAAAAGGATATGGTGAATACTGAGACAAATGATCCAAAATATATATATTATTTGAAACAACTAAAGAAAATAGAAGTATCATATTTTTAAATAGGCATATGCCTATTATTTTTTTTGGTTTGATATCTGTATAATAGATGAAGAAAGAAAAGTTAGGAAGAGGTAACATATGAATCAAAATCAAATACCGTTATACGAAGCATTAGTGCGCTTTAAACAGCAACAACCATTATCTTTACATGTCCCAGGTCATAAAAATGGTTTGAATTTCCCTAAAGAAGCAATCGACAGTTTTAAAGATGTACTTTCTATTGATGTAACTGAATTAACAGGATTAGATGATTTACATAGTCCCTCTGCATGTATAGATGAGGCACAACGATTGCTGGCTGATGTATATGAAGTACAGAAAAGTTACTTTTTAGTTAGTGGCTCTACAGTTGGAAATTTAGCAATGGTTTTATCTTGCTGCGGGGAACATGACATTGTTCTTGTACAAAGAAATTGTCATAAATCCGTTATAAATGCTTTAAAGTTAGCAGGTGCTAATCCAGTATTTTTAGAACCATGGATTGATGAGGTATATCATGTGCCTGTTGGCGTTCATAATGAAATCATAAAAAAGTCTATTGACCAGTATCCAAATGCTAAAGCACTTATTTTAACACATCCTAATTATTACGGTATGGGCGTCAATTTAAAAGAAAGTATCGCCTATGCGCATCAGCATCAAATACCTGTATTAGTAGATGAGGCACATGGCGCACATTTTTGCTTAGGAGAACCATTTCCTCAATCAGCAGTGGCGTATGGTGCGGATATTGTAGTACAGTCTGCACATAAAACATTACCTGCAATGACGATGGGATCTTATTTACATATAAATAGTGATTTAATAAATGGAGAGAAAGTTTTTAGTTATTTAAATATGTTACAATCTAGTAGCCCATCTTATCCAATTATGGCTTCTTTGGATATTGCTCGTTTTGCATTAGCAAATATGAAAGAAAAGGGTTATCATTCCATTATTGAGTTCATCAAACAATTTAAAGAAGCATTACATTCTATTCCGCAAATAAAGGTTTTGCAATATCCATTACAGGATGAACTCAAGGTTACTGTCCAAAGTCGTTGTCAATTGTCTGGGTATGAATTACAGTCCCTATTTGAACAGGCTGGTATATATGCAGAAATGGCAGATCCGTATAACGTACTTTTTATTTTACCGTTACAAGTAAATGAGAAATACATGAAAGGAATAGAAATCATACGATCATTGCTAAGCCATTATAAGGTAACAGACAATAGACCTTCTATTCGTTATACTTATAAAGGGGAGATTTCTCCTTTACCATTTGCATATAAGCACTTAGAGGAATATGAGATAAAACGAGTACCTATAGAAGAAGCTGTTGGTATGATAGCAGCAGAGATGGTTATTCCCTATCCACCTGGAATACCACTCATTATGTATGGGGAAGCAATTCGTTTAGAGCATATAAGAGAGATTGCTCATTTAGAAAGAACTGGAGCTCGTTTTCAAGGGAATCCAGCGTATATAAAGGTATATGTTATAGAGAGAAAGTAGGTTTTAGGATGAAGGGATTATTTGTAACAATTGAAGGACCAGAAGGGTCAGGAAAATCAACATTAATTACAAAGTTATTACCATATTTTGAAAATAAGGGACAGAAAGTAATTGCAACAAGGGAACCAGGTGGAATTGCTATTTCAGAAGAAATTCGAACGATTTTACATAAACAAGAGTATATAATGATGGAAGCTCGTACAGAGGCGCTATTATATGCAGCAGCAAGGAGACAACATTTAGTAGAAAAAGTTATGCCCGCATTAGAGGCAGATCAGCTTGTATTGTGTGATCGTTTTATTGATAGCTCTCTTGCTTATCAAGGGTATGCAAGAGGATTAGGGATTGATAAAGTATATGAAATGAATCGCTTTGCTACAGAAGACTGTATGCCGAGCTTAACAATTTATTTAGATATTGCACCCGAAGTTGGTTTGGCACGTATTGAAAAAGATGCTGCAAGAGAAGTGAATCGTTTAGATATGGAAAGTATTGCATTTCATCACCTTGTACGTGAAGGCTATCTACAAATTGTAGAACGGTTCAAAGATCGCATCGTGGTAGTAAATGCAGATCAGCCAATGGAGAACGTTTTAGAAGAGGTTATTCAGCTTATAGAAAGTAAATTGTTATAATAGAAGGAAAGTATAGGATAAGTGAGGTATGCATTATGACGAAGACGTGGGAGCAGCTTTCTGCTATACAACCCATTGGTGTAAAGATGTTAATCAATAGTATTGCAAAAGAGCGTATATCCCATGCTTATTTGTTAGAAGGTGCGAAAGGAACTGGAAAGTTTGCAACGGCAATTCAAATGGCAAAAAGCTTTCTTTGTATGCAAAGAAGTGGTGTAGAACCATGTCATACATGTATTAATTGTCGTCGGATTGATTCAGGGAATCATCCTAATTTACATCTTGTAAAGCCAGACGGACTATCAATTAAAAAACAACAAATTCATGACTTACAAGAAGAGTTTTCAAAAACAGGTTTAGAAGCAAATAAGAAGATATATATTATTGAGCATGCAGACCGAATGACGGCAAATGCTGCCAATACTCTATTAAAGTTTTTAGAAGAACCAAGTAGTGATACAACTGCAATTTTGCTTACAGAACAAAGTCATCAAATATTAAATACAATCTTATCTCGCTGCCAAGTAGTGACTTTTCGGCCGCTTCCTACAGAATCTTTAATTAAGAGATTACAGGATGAAGGAATAACGGTTTTCTTATCTACTCTCGCAGCTCAAATTACGAATAGTTTTGAGGAAGCATTAGCTCTGTGCAATGATGAATGGTTTGCACAAGCACGAACTTTAGTGATAAAATTATGTGAAGCGCTCGAAAAAGATAAAACCTCTCTTTTTTTTGTACAAGAAAAATGGGGGAAACACTTTGGAGAGAAGGAACAATTACAACTAGGTTTAGATATGTTACTCCTTATTTATAAGGATTTATTATATGTTCAACTAGGAGAGGAAGATCGTCTCGTTTTTCAAGAGCAGAAGGAGATGTTTGTGACTTTCTCTTATGCTCAGAAGCGCATTGTATCAGCCCTTTTTTATATATTAGAGGCAAAAAATAGAATCAACGCTAATGTAAATGCGCAGCTTGTGTTCGAGCAGTTAGTGTTGCGGTTACAGGAGGGATGACCGTTTTGTATGATGTAGTAGGTGTTCGCTTTAAGAAGGCCGGAAAGGTATATTACTTTGATCCCAATCAATTCGATATTTCGGAAAATGAGTTTGTAATCGTAGAAACTGTAAGAGGGATTGAATATGGGAAAGTGGTTATTACAAAAAAACAAGTAGATGAAAATGATGTTGTATTACCACTAAAGAAAGTTATTCGCATTGCAAATGAAAATGATCGGACCATTGTTGAAGAGAACAAGCATGCTGCAAAAGAAGCATATCAAGTTTGTCAACAAAAGGTGGCGGACCACAATCTTGATATGAAATTGGTAGACGTAGAGTATACGTTTGATCGCAATAAGATTATTTTCTATTTTACAGCGGATGGGCGAATTGATTTCCGTGAGCTTGTAAAAGATTTAGCAGCAATCTTCCGAACAAGAATTGAATTAAGACAAATTGGCGTTCGAGATGAAGCTAAAATGCTAGGCGGCATTGGACCATGTGGTCGTATGCTTTGTTGTTCTACTTTTTTAGGAGATTTTGAACCTGTATCTATTAAGATGGCTAAGGATCAAAATTTATCATTAAATCCTGCAAAAATTTCAGGTTTATGCGGTCGTTTAATGTGTTGCTTAAAATACGAGAATGATGAATATGAGGCGGCAAAGGAGCAACTTCCTGATTTAGATCAACGTATACAAACACCAAATGGTCTTGGACGTGTCATCGGATTAAATATTTTAGAAAGATTAATACAGGTGGAACTAGTAGACAAGGAACGGATAGTTGAATATACGTTAGATGAATTAATAAATGAAGGGGTCGTTTCGAGTCAAACCACAGATTAACGAGGTGGGTGCTTGTGGAGAAAAAAGATATTTTTGCAGCGGTTTCTAGCATGGAAGGGCAAATTGGACATTTATATAAGCAGTTGGGAGAATTAAAACAACATCTTGCCGAGTTATTGGAAGAAAACCAACATATTAAAATGGAAAATGAGAATTTGCGACGTCGCTTTGAGGAAGCGCAGACTAAGGAAAAGCAAAAAACTCAAAAACGTAAAGAAGTAAAACCTAAAACAGATATCGGTGAAGGATATGATAATTTAGCTCGCTTGTATCAAGAGGGATTTCATATTTGTAATTTACATTATGGAAGTGTACGTAAAGAAGGAGATTGTTTATTCTGTCTGTCATTTTTAAATAAAAAATAAAATTACCTTTCCAATGTATTGGAAAGGTAATTTTTTATACATGAGCGTAAGATTGGAAAGAATAAACTTTAATTTTACGTTAATAGATAATGAAGTAGGATAGGTTAATTGGAAGAAAGGATATCATATATGGATTTATATGGAGATGAGCGTTTAGATTACTTATTAAATGAAGAAATGAAAATTATTCAAAGTCCATCTGTATTTAATTTTTCTTTAGATGCAGTGTTACTTGCAAATTTTGCTTGGGTTCCGATTCAAAGAGGAAATTTGCTTGATTTATGTACGGGGAATGCAGTTATTCCACTGTTATTAAGTAAAAGAACAAAAGGGAAAATCACTGGTGTAGAAATTCAAGAGCGATTATATGATATGGGAATAAGAAGTGTTCAATACAATCGTTTAGAAGAACGAATTCATTTAATTCATGGGGATTTAAAGGATATGCCGCAAACATTAGGTCATCATCAATATGATGTTGTTACGTGCAATCCCCCTTATTTTCAAACACCAAAATCATCGGAGAAAAATATAAATGAACATTTAGCAATCGCACGTCATGAAATTATGTGTACGTTAGAAGATGTGGTACGTGCTAGTAGTCAATTGGTGAAACAAGGCGGAAAAGTGGCTTTTGTACATCGACCAGGCCGATTGCTCGATATTGTAACATTAATGAGGAAATATAAAATCGAGCCAAAACGTGTACAATTTGTATATCCAAAAGCAGGTAAGGAAGCAAATACATTATTAATTGAAGGAATGAAGGATGGTAGTGCTGATCTGAAGATTTTACCACCGCTTTTTGTATATGATGAGAACAATGAATATACAAAGGAGATTCGTAGCATTTTGTATGGAGAAGAATAAACATTATTTTTATGTATTGGAATGTTCAGACGGTAGCTACTATGCAGGTTATACAAATCATATAGAAAAACGAATTCAAACTCATAACAATGGAAAGGGAGCTAAATATACGCGTGCTAGGCTTCCAGTTGCATTGAAATATCTCGAAGTTCATGAAGAAAAACGAACAGCTATGCAAGCTGAATATTATTTTAAGCAGTTAAAGAGGAAAGACAAAGAAGAATATATGAAAAAAGGAGAACGTTATGTGGCAGCAAAAAAGCTTTCAACAGACTGAAGAGGGAGTTTTATACTTAGTACCAACTCCAATTGGCAATTTAGAAGATATGACATTTCGAGCGGTTCGAATATTGAAGGAGGCTGATATTATTGCTGCTGAAGATACAAGGCAGACGAAAAAGCTTTGTAACTACTTTGAAATTGAAACGCCAGTTATGAGCTATCATGAACATAATAAGGAAGTAAGTGGTCAAAAGATTTTAGCTAAGCTAGAAGAGGGAAAGACAATAGCCCTTGTAAGTGATGCTGGTATGCCTTGTATTTCTGATCCAGGATACGATGTTGTAGTAGAAGCTGTGGGAAAACAATATCACGTTATTCCACTTCCAGGAGCAAATGCTGCTCTTACAGCACTCATTGCATCGGGATTAGAAACGAAACATTTTTATTTCTATGGATTTTTACAAAGAAATAAAAAAGAACGTAAAGCAGAATTAGAAAAACTACGTTATGTTTCAACTACGATGATGTTCTATGAAGCACCGCACCGATTAGACGATACGTTGCTTTCTATGAAAGAAGTATTTGGTAATAGGGAAATTGTATTGTGCCGAGAATTAACAAAGAAATTTGAAGAATTTATTCGAGGATCAATTGAAGAGGCAATCGAATGGGCAAAGAAGAACGAAGTACGTGGTGAATTTTGTATATTAGTATCTGGATCAAAAGAGGAAGCTGTTTCTGAGGTAGAATGGTGGGAAACTATTTCAGTATATGATCATATCGAACAGTATATAAACGAGGAAGGAATGTCCTCAAAGGATGCAATAAAAAAAGTTGCAAAAGATCGAAACCTGTCGAAACGAGATGTTTATCAAATCTATCATATTGATAAAAAATAAGCTTCTCATAATTGAGAAGCTTATTTTGCTGATTGAATGTAATGTTGTAATTCGTTTAAGATTTGCTCAGCGCCTTCTTTGCTTAAGATAATTTTACCGTCAGCTAAAGATAAGTTATGATCTGATACTTCACCAGTTACTTGGCAAGTCATGTTTGGTTTGTATTTTTTTAGGATGATTTTTTCGTCATCAACGTAAATTTCAAGAGCATCCTTTTCTGCAATACCTAATGTACGACGTAGTTCGATCGGAATTACCACGCGGCCTAATTCATCAACTTTACGAACGATACCAGTAGATTTCATATTCGTTATCCTCCTCATAGTTTGTAATTTTTCGAGCCTATATTTTAATTCGTCATTTTTCGACAAAATACCCTATGAACATATGATACCAATCATTTACATTTCCGTCAATTCTTAAATTCTAGATTTTATAAAAGATTTCTAGATTTTTTATACTTCTTATTTATAATAGAATCGACAATATTTGCGCAAGCATTTTCTGATTTTATCATCTTAGCCGAAAAGTTCCCGCCTCTAAGCGAATAGAAGGTAGGGGGAGTTCTATAATTATGATATTTCTTCTCCTTTTTGTATATTTTTGTGAAATATGAGTAATAGATGATAAAGATATCGAGCATTAATTCGTTTTTATGCGTCAGTTTTTGATATACTGTTTATAAATACATATGAGGTCATTTGGGAGGTTCAAAATAATGACAGAGGAAAAGAAATCCTTTTATATTACTACTCCAATTTATTACCCAAGCGGAAAGCTCCATATTGGACATGCTTATACAACAGTAGCAGGAGATGCAATGGCACGCTACAAACGCATGCAAGGGTATGATGTTCATTATTTAACAGGTACTGATGAACATGGACAAAAGATTCAAAAGAAAGCAGAAGAATTACAAGTAACACCACAAGCATATGTTGATGACATCGTTGCGGGAATTAAAGAATTATGGAAAAAAATGAATATTTCTTATGATGATTTTATTCGCACAACAGAAAATCGTCATAAAGAAGTAGTAGAAAAGATTTTCAAACAGTTAGTTGATCAAGGTGATATTTACTTAGATGAATACGAAGGATGGTACTCTGTACAAGATGAAACATTCTATACGGAACATCAATTAGTTGATCCAATTATGGAAGATGGTAAAGTAGTTGGTGGAAAAAGCCCTGATAGTGGACATGCTGTAGAACTTGTCCGTGAAGAATCCTACTTCTTTAGAATGGGTAAATATGTAGATCGACTATTAAAGTTCTATGAAGAGAATCCTCATTTCATTCAACCAGAATCACGTAAAAACGAAATGATTAATAACTTCATTAAACCAGGATTAGAAGATTTAGCTGTTTCACGTACTTCATTTGACTGGGGAATTCGTGTCCCAGGAAATCCTAAACATGTTATTTACGTATGGGTAGATGCATTATCAAATTATATTACAGCATTAGGATATGGAACAGAAAATGCAGAGAAGTATAAAAAGTTTTGGCCAGCAGATGTTCATTTAGTAGGAAAAGAGATTGTTCGTTTCCACACAATTTATTGGCCAATTATTTTAATGGCACTCGATTTACCACTTCCAAAGAAAGTATTTGCTCATGGCTGGATTTTAATGAAAGATGGAAAGATGAGCAAATCGAAAGGGAATGTCGTTGATCCTGTTACATTAATTGATCGTTATGGATTAGATGCATTACGTTATTACTTACTTCGTGAAGTTCCATTTGGATCAGATGGTGTATTTACACCAGAAGGTTTTGTTGAACGTATTAACTTTGACCTTGCAAATGACTTAGGGAATTTATTAAATCGTACAGTTGCAATGATTGATAAGTACTTTGACGGCCAAATCCCTGCATTTAAAGCAAAGGTAACAGAATTTGACGAAACGTTAGTAAATTTTGCAGCAGATACATTACAAAAAGTAGAAGAAGCAATGGAAAACATGGAATTCTCGGTAGCATTAAGTTCCATTTGGCAATTAATTAGTCGTACGAATAAATATATTGATGAAACACAGCCATGGGTATTAGCGAAAGATGAGAAAGATCGAGAGAAGCTTGCATCTGTTATGGCACATTTAGCAGAAATGCTACGTCAAACAGGTATCATGCTTATGCCATTCTTAACAGCAACACCAGGTAAAATCTTTGAACAACTTGGTATTACTGATGAGGCATATCAATCTTGGGAGAGCCTTTCTACAATTGGATGTATCCCAACTGGTACAAAAGTTGTAAAAGGACAACCAATCTTCCCACGTTTAGAAGTAGAAGTAGAGATTGCCTATATTAAAGAACAAATGAAGGGTTCTGCACCTAAAGTTGAAGAGAAGAAAGAAGAACCGAAAGCAGAAGAAATTACGATTGATGATTTCTTTAAAGTAGAATTGCGTGTGGCAGAAGTAATCGAAGCAGAACCAGTGAAAAAAGCAGATAAATTACTAAAAATTCAATTGGATTTAGGAACAGAAAAACGCCAAGTTGTATCTGGAATTGCGAAATTCTATACACCAGAAGACTTAAAAGGTAAAAAAGTTATTTGTGTAACGAATTTAAAACCAGTAAAATTACGTGGTGAATTATCACAAGGTATGATTTTAGCGGGTGAAGAAGACGGTGTCCTATCGTTAGCAACAGTTGATCAAAACTTACCAAATGGTACAAAAATCAAGTAATTATGACAAAGAAAGAGGTGTTTCACGTGTAACATTCGTGAAGCATCTTTTTTCTTACTAAGGAATTTCCTTTTGATTTATATTGTAATATTACTGGCATTCTATCGTTAGGAAAATGTTTTTTAGTAGCATTTATTTTAAATAAAAGGAGTTATTTGACATGTTGTTTGATACGCATTCACATTTAAACGCAGAGCAATTTGAGGAAGACTTACAAGAAGTTATTGCTAGGATGAAAGAAGCTGGGGTAGCATATACAGTTGTTGTTGGCTTTGATGAAGTAACGATAAAGAAGGCAATTGAACTTGCAGAAACATATGACTTTATTTACGCCGCAGTTGGTTGGCATCCTGTCGATGCAATTGATATGAAGGAAGAGCATCTCGTTTGGTTAGAAGAGTTAGCCGCTCACCCGAAAGTGGTTGCCCTTGGTGAAATGGGGCTAGATTATCATTGGGACAAGTCTCCGAAAGAAGTACAAAAAGAAGTATTTCGCAAACAGATTCAATTAGCTAAGAAAGTAAAATTACCGATTATTATTCATAATCGTGAAGCGACACAAGATATTATAGATATTTTACAAGAGGAGAATGCAGCTGAAGTAGGAGGCATTATGCATTGTTTTAGTGGAAGTGTAGAAGTAGCAAAGCAATGTATTGATATGAATTTCCTCATTTCATTAGGGGGACCAGTAACGTTCAAAAATGCAAAAAAACCGAAGGAAGTTGCTACAGAAATTCCAATGGGAAAATTATTAATAGAAACAGATTGTCCATATTTAACACCACATCCGTTCCGTGGAAAGCGAAATGAACCAAGCTATGTTAAGCTTGTAGCAGAAGAAATTGCAAATCTAAAAGGTATTTCATATGATGAAGTTGCAAAAATAACAACGGAGAATGCAAAGGCTTTGTTTGGTGTGAAGTAAAAAAAGAATGGGGATGCCCATTCTTTTCCTTTTTTTAATTGCATGAATGGGAAAATAATAATGGAAAAGTATCCGTTTTTTTGTTTTACTAAGTAGAGACGAAATGAGTGTGGAGGCAGTCATGAAAATAAAAGAGATTATCGTTGTAGAAGGTAAAGATGATACAGTGGCCATTAAACGTGCTGTAGATGCAGATACAATTGAAACGAACGGTTCAGCAATTGGTGATCATGTTATTGAACAAGTGAAATTAGCGCAACAAAAACGGGGCGTTATTATTTTTACCGATCCAGACTATCCTGGAGAACGTATTCGAAAAATCATATCTGAAAAAGTACCGGGGTGTAAGCATGCTTTTTTACCAAAAGAAGAAGCACTTGCTAAGAGGAAAAAAGGTGTCGGCATTGAGCATGCTTCTAATGAGTCTATTCGCCGTGCGTTAGAAAATGTTCATGAGGAAATGGAAGATTACACAAGTGAAATTAGTTGGAGTGATCTAGTCGATGCTGGCCTAGTGGGCGGAGAGATGGCAAAAAGTCGTCGAGAAAGAATGGGTAAGCTATTAAAGATTGGTTATACAAATGCGAAGCAGTTACATAAACGGTTACAAATGTTTCAAGTTTCTAAGGAGGCATTTGCAGCAGCTTATAAACAAGTATTACAGGAGGAAAAGAAATGAAGGATATCGCAACGCCAAATCGTACAAAAGATATTGTTGAAAAGTACGGATTTTCATTTAAAAAAAGTTTGGGACAAAATTTCTTAATTGATACAAATGTATTAAATCGTATTGTTGATTATGCAGAGATTGGCCCGAAAGGCGGAGCTATTGAAATTGGTCCTGGTATCGGGGCTTTAACAGAGCAATTAGCGAAACGTGCCAAAAAAGTAGTGGCTTTTGAAATTGATCAAAGACTATTACCCATTTTAGATGAGACGTTAGCTCCATACGGTAATGTGACGATTATTAATAAAGATGTTTTAAAAGCAAATGTGCATGAAGTATTTCAAGAACAATTCGAAGAGGGACAAGACGTAATGGTGGTAGCTAATTTACCATATTACGTGACAACGCCAATTTTGTTCAAATTGCTCGAAGAAAAGCTACCTGTTCGTGGATTTGTAGTAATGATGCAAAAAGAGGTAGGAGATCGTTTGGCTGCTAAGCCGGGAACAAAAGATTATGGTTCTTTATCTATTGCAATTCAATACTATACAGAAGTAGAGACAGTTATGACGGTTCCACGTACGGTATTTGTTCCACAACCAAATGTGGATTCAGCCGTTATTCGTCTTTTAAAACGTCCGAAGCCAATTGTAGAAGTAATAGACGAAAAGTTTTTCTTTGAGGTAGTACGAGCAAGTTTTGCACAACGCCGCAAAACATTAATGAATAATTTATCAAATAACTTAAATGACTTTCCGAAAGATAAAGAATTGTTAGAGAAAATTTTAACAGAGATAGGAATTGACCCGAAACGTCGAGGTGAAACATTATCTATTGAAGAATTTGCAATGTTAAGTAATGCGCTCGTTCCTCATAAGATGAAGTAAAATATGAATCGATGGGGAGTTTTATCCTTCACTGACTAGGAGCGCACACTAACTAGCTACTATAAACTAGCGGATGAAATTTTAAATAAATAATAAAGGGCAGCTTAAATAGAGCTGTCCTTTTTGTCACCTTTTCCCTCCTAAACTCATAGGTTATGAACAGAAGATGGTTAGTGAGATGGCCTAATGAGTTTGGAGGTAGGAGAATGGCTGTACATGTTGGAGATTTAGTAGAACGCCAATCGTATAATCGGGATATACTTTTTCGTATTATAGAGATAAAAGGAGAAATGGCAATTTTATTTGGAGAAGAAGTTAGGCTTGTTGCGGACGCTCCACTTGAAGATTTAATCATTATTAATCAGCGTGAGTATAAAAAAAGAGAAAAGCGTGAAAAGGAGAAGATGGAGCGCACATATCGTCTATTTCAGCAAGATTATGTACTCATGAAAGAGCGGCATGAACATACTTCCACAGGTGGCTATACGAATGAGGTGAGTTACTTTCAAATGCCGGGAAGGGTATTGCATATAGATGGAGATCCATTATATTTACGGAAATGTTTAGATTTATATACAAAGATAGGAGTGCCAGTGCAAGGAATTCATTGTAAGGAAACAGAAATGCATGAAAAGGTAGTGGATTTAATTGATCATTTTCGACCAGATATTTTAGTCATAACAGGTCATGATGCGTATACAAAGTCAAAAGGGGTAATGGGAGATTTAGCAGCTTACAGGCATTCTAGACATTTTGTACAGGCAGTTCGTGAAGTAAGAAAAAAATACCCATCATTAGATCAGCTTGTTATTTTTGCGGGAGCGTGTCAATCGCATTTTGAAGCTTTAATTCGAGCGGGTGCTAATTTTGCTAGTTCTCCTTCCCGTATTAATATTCATGCTCTAGATCCTGTATATGTAGTAGGAAAAGTTAGTTTTACTTCCTTTATGGAACGTGTAAACGTATGGGATGTTGTGCGTAATACAATTACTGGTGAAAAAGGTCTTGGTGGCGTTGAAACGCGAGGTATTTTACGAACAGGGCTACCATTTCAATATTATGATGAGTAAGCAAGGTACATAGGTATCTTGCTTTTTTAGTAGGTGGAATATAATGCTTATAATTATATATCTATACTTAATATTTTATGGGTGTTTGGATAAAAGAAGATAGGAACGAACACACTATTACTAATACTTTTAAATATAGTACTTCTTCTATCTATTCAAAGGCAGTAAGTGCAGCTAATAATAGGGCTTGTTAGTTTTGACACTCCCACCCCTAAAGGGACAAGCTGGCTAACACCAGTGGAGAAGCAAGGAAGATAGGTGGGAGCCTTACTGCCTGTAACAGACCGATTGGTGAGGGCTCATTAAAGTTTCACTTTATCATTAGGATAGAGAGATCATGTGTTCTTAAGTATTCACTCTAAATTACAGCGAGGTGTAGCTAAGCATATGGCAAAACGTTTAGATGAAATTAAAAACGAATTAGATCATCATCTTGGAAAGCGTCTTATGTTAAAGGCGAATAGTGGTAGAAGAAAAACGGTAGAGCAATCGGGTGTATTAGCAGAGACATATCGTTCTGTGTTTGTTGTGCAGCTCGATCAACAAGAAGATACATTACAGCGTGTTTCCTATAGTTATGCAGATGTTTTAACAGAAACGGTGGAATTAACATTTTATGATGACCCTCATAATGAGGTGATTTTAGGTTAATTATATGACGTGTTACATATTTTCCCACAAATGAAACGCTATATGTTTTTGCATACTAACTATACCGTAGCAAAATAAGGAGGTAATCTGCATTGAGTAGACGAAGAGGAGTCATGTCAAATCAATTTAAAGAAGAGCTTGCAAAAGAGCTTGGATTTTACGATGTTGTTCAGAAAGAAGGATGGGGCGGAATTCGTGCGAAAGATGCTGGTAATATGGTGAAACGGGCTATTGAAATTGCTGAGAAGCAATTGATGAAACAAAATCAGTAGTTGTAACATATTCCTATGCTGCGGTAGCCGAGGTGAAAATCCTCGGCTTTTTGCACGCCAAAAGGTGTCATCATTTTGCATAAGTAGTTTCATTCTACATGCTTTTCGTTATAATTAGGGAAGTGTCATCGTCTTACTATAAATTTATGGTAAAATAAACGATAAAAGATTGAGTACATAGAGTGGGTGAATAGATTGAAGCTACTAGTGAAAGCACCAGCAAAGATTAATTTGTCGTTAGATGTACTGGGAAAAAGACAAGACGGCTATCATGAAGTAAAAATGATTATGACAACAATCGATTTAGCTGATCGTTTAGAGCTAACTGAGTTAACGGAAGATCGTATTGAAATCGTGTCTCATAATCGATATGTCCCAGACGACCAACGTAACTTGGCTTATCAGGCAGCAAAATTATTAAAAGAAAAATTTCAGGTAAAACAAGGTGTATCTATTGTAATTGAAAAAACAATTCCGGTGGCAGCGGGATTAGCAGGTGGAAGCAGTGATGCAGCTGCTACATTACGTGGCCTTAATAAACTATGGAATTTAGGACTTACAATAGATGAACTAGCAGAACTTGGCGCAGAGATTGGATCCGACGTATCTTTTTGTGTGTATGGAGGAACGGCAATTGCAACAGGAAGAGGAGAGAAGATTGAGCATATAAAAACACCTCCATCTTGCTGGGTTATTTTAGCGAAGCCGCATATCGGTGTATCGACTGCTGACGTATATGGAAATTTAAAGTTGAATCGTGTTACACACCCTGACGTCGATCAAATGGTCGAAGCGATTAATCATGGTGATTATAAGGGAATTTGTAATGCTGTTGGCAACGTATTGGAGGATGTGACATTTGCAATGCATCCTGAAGTTGCACGGATTAAAGCACAGATGAAGCGATTTGGGGCAGATGCAGTTTTAATGAGTGGCAGTGGTCCAACGGTGTTTGGACTTGTGCATCATGATTCGAGAATGCATCGCATCTATAATGGATTAAAAGGTTTTTGTGAACAGGTATATGCTGTACGCCTATTAGGGGAGCGAGAAACGCTTGAATAAAGGCGTATAATACGTTATTATTTGTTTAGAATATTCGTGATTTGAGGTGAGAGTGTGAAAATTAGACGAAGTACAAGATTAGTCGATATGACTTATTATTTGCTACAAAATCCTCGTCAGCTAGTTTCTCTCACTTTTTTTGCTGAACGGTATCAATCTGCTAAATCTTCTATTAGTGAAGATTTAGTTATTATTAAGCAAACGTTTGAACAGCAAGGGGTCGGCACATTGCAAACGATACCAGGAGCAGCAGGAGGAGTGAAATATATTCCATATATAAGTGAAGAAGAGGCGAATCTGATTATTAGTGAACTATGTAGTTTATTTGAGAATCCAGATCGTATTTTACCAGGTGGATACTTATATATGACTGATCTTTTGAGTAATCCGCGTCATATTAATGGCGCAGGGCGTTTATTTGCTTCTGTTTTTGCAAGACAACCTATCGATGCAGTTATGACTGTAGCAACGAAGGGAATTCCACTTGCTTATGCAGTAGCAAACTACTTAGATGTACCGGTAGTCATTGCAAGGAAAGATAATAAGGTAACAGAAGGACCGACAGTTAGTATTAATTACGTATCAGGTTCATCTAAGCGAATTCAAACAATGACATTAGCAAAACGCAGTTTACCAGAAGGAGCTAATGTGTTAATTATTGATGACTTTATGAAGGCTGGCGGAACGATTCAAGGTATGATTAGCATGTTAGAAGAGTTTAAGGCAAATGTAGTCGGAATTGGTGTATTAGTAGAATCTACAGACATTGAGGAAAGACTTATTAACAATTTTGTCTCATTGATTCGTTTATCAGAAGTAGATATTAAAGAAAAAACAATTCAAGTGGAGAAGGGAAACTATTCACTTGTTCCATTTGATGAGGAACTTGTGGAAGCAGAATAAAAAGGTAAAGCAAAGGGATTTATCTTTTTTATAGTTAAAGATGCTAGTAGGCGATAGGACTTTTTGGAATAACGAAAGCTCTATCGCCTACTAGCAAGTTGCATTCTGCTTATAGATTCATGAATTTGTGTAGGTAGGATATTTGTATAACAATAAAAAGTTAAAGGGTGAAAAGTGATGAAAGTTGTTCAAACAAATAAAGCGCCACAAGCAATTGGACCATATTCACAAGGAATTCTTGTAAACAATATGTTTTACAGTTCAGGTCAAATTCCTTTAACAGCAAATGGGGATCTTGTAACAGGAGATGTAAAAGTACAAACTGAACAAGTATTTCAAAACTTACAAGCTGTATTAGAAGAAGCTGGAGCATCATTGGATACGGTAGTAAAAACGACTGTATTTTTGAAAGACATGGATGATTTTAATGATGTGAATGAAGTATATGGATCTTATTTTTCTACACATAAACCAGCTCGTTCTTGTGTGCAAGTTGCGAAATTGCCGAAAGATGTTTCTGTCGAGATAGAAGTAATTGCCCTTGTGAAATAAATCTTTGTAAGCGGTATCTATTGTTAATCCTTATATTCTATTCTTTTAAAAATTTTTATCTTAAAAATTTTTAAAAAATTGGAGGAGAAATAGAAAATTTGTGGAATTTATACAAACATATCGCTTATTTAGAAAAGGGTGGTGAACACAAGATGGAAGTGACTGACGTAAGATTACGCCGCGTAAACACAGAAGGCCGTATGAGGGCGATTGCCTCTATTACTCTAGACCATGAATTTGTTGTTCATGATATTCGTGTAATTGATGGCAATAATGGATTATTTGTAGCAATGCCAAGTAAACGTACTCCGGATGGAGAGTTTCGTGATATTGCTCATCCAATTAATTCTAACACACGCTCAAAAATTCAAGATGCGGTTTTAACTGAGTATCACCGTTTAGGCGAGTTGGAAGAAGTTGAGTTTGAAGAAGCTGGAGCTTCGTAAAATTCGAATAAAAAGGGCTCTTTTCATAAAATGAGAGCTCTATAATTTTGTAACAAACCCCTGTAAGTGTTTACAGGGGTTTGTTTTTTTTTACCATTTCAACCGAGGGAATTCCTATTTCAAAACGAAGAGAAGGTGGGGAGAGTTCAATTCCCTTAAAATAGTATGACTTATTTCTAAAAAAAGATACGCAAGAGTAAAACATTTTATAAGAATTATGGTAAAATTTAATAGTTATGCTGTGTTTCTTGAAATATATAATGATTTAGGATAATATCTTTAATGGATAAATAGGTTGCGATGGAGGGTCTATATGTCAAACAGATTTGCAGTGATTCTTGCTGCAGGTAAGGGCACGCGTATGAAGTCCAAGCTATACAAAGTGCTTCATCCTGTATGCGGAAAACCAATGGTACAGCATGTAGTAGATCAAGTATCTCAATTAGGATTGCAGAAACTTGTGACGGTAGTTGGACATGGTGCTGAAAAAGTACAAGAACAACTAGGAAACGTAAGTGAATTTGCATTGCAAGCAGAACAACTTGGTACAGCACACGCTGTCGATCAGGCTGCTGATATCCTTGCAAATGAAGAAGGAACAACTTTAGTTATTTGTGGTGATACACCACTTATAACTGCAGAAACAATGGAAGCATTGTTAAAACATCATGAGGAAGCAGGAGCTAAAGCTACAGTGCTAACGGCATACATCGAAGAGCCTGCTGGATATGGTCGTATTGTTCGTAATGAAAATGGTCATGTTGAAAAAATTGTTGAGCACAAAGATGCAAATGAAGTAGAGCTAACGATTAAAGAGATTAATACAGGTACGTATTGTTTTGATAATAAAGCACTATTTGCGTCACTTTCTAAAGTTTCAAATGATAATGCACAAGGTGAATACTACCTTCCAGATGTTATTGAAATTTTAAAAGGTGAAGGTCATATTGTATCGGCTTATCAAACGGAGCATTTTGATGAAACGTTAGGTGTAAACGACAGAGTCGCTCTATCGCAAGCGGAAGTCATTATGAAGAATCGTATCAATCATAAGAACATGGTAAATGGTGTTACAATTATAGATCCAAGTAACACATATATTTCTGCAGATGCAATGATTGGTAGTGATACAGTTATTCATCCAGGTACAATTATTGAGGGCAAGACTGTAATTGGATCTGATTGTGAAATTGGACCACATACAGTCATTCGTGATAGTGAAATTGGAGACGGTACAACAATTCGTCAATCTACTGTGCATGACAGCAAGATTGGTACAGAAGTATCAGTTGGTCCATTTGCACACATTCGTCCGGATTCCGTTATCGGCAATGAAGTACGCGTTGGAAACTTCGTAGAAATTAAGAAAACTGTTTTTGGTAATGGAAGTAAAGCTTCACACTTAAGTTATATCGGGGATGCACAAATTGGAGAAAACGTGAATCTTGGTTGTGGTTCAATTACAGTGAATTATGATGGCAAGAATAAATTCAAAACGGTTATTGGAGACGGCGTATTTATTGGTTGTAACTCAAACCTTGTTGCTCCTGTAACAGTTGAAGATGGTGCGTATGTGGCAGCAGGCTCTACAATTACAGAGAATGTTCCATCAAAAGCATTATCAATTGCACGTGCGCGTCAAGTTAACAAAGAAGATTATGTTGATCAATTGCTGAATAAGAAAAAATCATAATGTGGAGGGTTAATCTAGATGTCAACTCAATATCTAAATTCTAATTTGAAAGTATTCTCTTTAAACTCTAACAAGGAACTTGCTGAGCAAATTGCAAAGCATATTGGAGTTGAGTTAGGGAAATGTTCTGTTGACCGTTTTAGCGATGGAGAAGTTCAAATTAACATTGAAGAAAGTATTCGTGGTTGTGATGTATTCATTATTCAATCTACAAGTTTTCCAGTAAACGAACATATCATGGAACTACTTATTATGATTGACGCATTAAAACGTGCATCTGCAAAAACAATTAATATTGTAATGCCTTATTATGGCTATGCACGCCAGGATCGTAAAGCACGTTCTCGTGAACCGATTACATCGAAACTTGTAGCAAACTTGCTTGAAACAGCAGGTGCAACTCGTGTAATTACTCTAGATTTACACGCTCCACAAATTCAAGGATTCTTTGATATTCCAATCGACCACTTAATGGGTGTACCAATTCTTTCTGATTACTTTGAGTCCAAAGGTCTTAAAGATATCGTAATTGTGTCTCCTGACCACGGTGGTGTAACACGTGCAAGAAAAATGGCTGATCGCTTAAAAGCGCCAATCGCTATTATTGATAAGCGTCGTCCTCGTCCGAACGTAGCTGAGGTAATGAACATTATCGGTAATATCGAAGGAAAAACAGCAATCTTAATTGATGACATCATTGATACAGCTGGTACAATTACATTAGCAGCAAACGCTCTTGTTGAGAATGGTGCTTCTGAAGTATATGCTTGCTGTACACACCCAGTTTTATCTGGTCCAGCAATTGAGCGCATTGAAAATTCAAATATTAAAGAGTTAGTAGTAACGAACTCTATCGTATTACCAGAAGAGAAGAAAATTGACAAAGTACACGAACTTTCTGTTGCTCCATTAATCGGAGAAGCAATCATTCGTGTGTACGAAGAAGAATCTGTAAGTGTATTATTCAATTAATTGGATAGAATGAGACGTAACCAAATTTGGTTACGTCTTTTCGTATCGTAGAAAGAAAGTAGTGGTGGAAGAATGAAATTAATAGTAGGACTTGGGAACCCGGGTAGAGAATATGAATTAACAAGGCATAATATTGGATTTATGGCGATTGATGAACTTGCGAAGCGATGGAACATTTCTTTAAATGAACAAAAGTTTAAGGGGATGTTTGGAGCAGGTTTTGTGAATGGTGAAAAAGTGATTCTATTAAAGCCGCTTACATATATGAATTTGTCTGGAGAAAGTATCCGTCCACTTATGGATTATTATAAGATTGATTTAGAAGATTTTATTATTATGTATGATGATTTAGATATCCCTGTAGGGAAATTACGCCTTCGTATGAAAGGAAGTGCGGGTGGTCATAACGGAGTAAAGTCGACAATCGCTCATTTAGGAACACAAGAGTTCCAACGTATTCGTATGGGAATTGATCGCCCTAAAAATGGAATGAAGGTAGTAGACTATGTGTTAGGACGTTTTACAGCGGAAGAAATGGTAGATGTAAATCATTCTATTAAGAAAGCTGCTGACGCGTGCGAGGAGTGGCTTAACAAATCGTTTCTTCAAGTAATGAACGATTTTAATAACTAATTTTATGAATTGGAATATTTTATCATGTTTTGATCCATACTAGTAGTAATTGTACCTTTAGGAGGATAGTATGGACGGACATTATTACTGTAGGCATTGTGGTTGTCACGTAGGTTCCATTACCGTAGAAAAAGTATACAGCGATGTTTTGTTTCAACTGACAGAGCAAGAAAGAGTGAATATGATTCATTTTCATGAGAATGGAAATATATATATAAAAACAATTTGTGAACTATGTCAAGAAACACTCGCATCTTATCCTGAGTATTATGAATATGAAAAGTTTTTGCAATAAATCATATCGCTTTGGCGTGTCCAAAGCATTTTTCTATTTTCTTTTTCCAAAATATTTGCATAAAAATATAGTCACTTGCTCTTTTATGTTGAGAGGAGTTTTGAAAATGATAGGATTATTAGAGCAATTTTATAAAAATAAAGAGGTTCAATCCATTATAAATGGTTTAGAAGAAGGATTAAAAGAGCAACTGGTATCAGGGATGGCAACCTCTTCCCGTTCTTTATTAATGGCTGCTTTATATAAAAAGACAAAGCAGTCTCAACTTGTTGTGACACACAATTTATATCAAGCACAAAAAATATATGAAGACTTAGTATCATTACTTGGTGAAAAGGACGTCTGGCTGTATCCTGTGAATGAATTGATTGCATCAGAAGTTGGTGTTGCCAGCCCTGAACTTAAAGCGCAGCGAATTGAAGTATTAAATCGTTTAGCGATGGGGGAGACTGGTATCATTGTTGCTCCTGTTGCTGGATTACGAAGATTTTTGCCTATGAAGGAGTTATGGAAGCAAAAACAAATTGAAATCAATCTAGGGCAAGAGGTTGATTTAGATACATTGCTTCATACCTTACATCATATTGGCTATGAGCGTAAATCAATGGTAGAGGCTCCGGGAGAGTTTAGTTTACGCGGAGGAATATTAGATATTTATCCTTTAACAGAGGAATTGCCGTTTCGTATTGAATTTTTTGATACAGAGGTTGATTCGATTCGCTTATTCGATGTTGAGGAACAACGATCTCAAGATAAAAGAGAAAGTGTAAAGTTTGGACCAGCGACGGAGTTTTTATTTTCACCAGAAGAGTTGCAGTTAGGTATAGAGCATCTTGAAAAAGGATTAATAAAGACGATGCAAAAATTATCTGATGACAAAATTAAAACAGCAGTATTAGAAACAGTTAGTCATGAGATAGAGTTATTAAAGAATGGTCAAAATATAGAGCAAATGTTTAAGTATTTATCTATTTTCTACAAGGAACCTGCTAGTCTAATAGATTATTTACCTGAAAACGGTGTAGTTATTTTAGATGAAATTTCACGCGTTCAAGAGACAGCATCACATCTTGAGACAGAAGAGGCAGAGTGGTATACATCACTTCTTAGTGAAGGGGCTATCATTCAAGATTTGGTATTCTCTCATTCCTTTGAAGAGTTTTTGCACCATAAAAAAAGAAGGTTTGTGTATTTAACATTATTTTTACGTCACATTGCACATACGCACCCGCAAAATATTGTCAATGTGACATGTAAAACAATGCAGGATTTTCATGGGCAAATGCAACTCTTGAAAACAGAAATTGATCGATGGAATGAGGGGCAATTTACAACAGTTGTCTTAGGAACAGATGAGGAGCGTGTTAAGAAATTACAACATATATTAAGCGATTATGATATTGAGGCAGATATTATAGAATCGACAGATATATTACTTCCTGGACGTTTGCAAATTGCTGTAGGTGATTTACATGCAGGATTTGAAATGCCGATGCAAAAGCTTGTTGTCATTACAGAAAAAGAGTTGTTCCATAAAAAGGTGAAAAAGTCGCAGCGCAAGCAAAAGTTATCAAATGCCGAGCGAATTAAAAGCTATTCTGAACTAAAAGTCGGGGATTATGTTGTTCATGTAAACCATGGTATTGGTAAATTCTTAGGAATAGAAACATTAGAGATTAATGGTGTTCATAAAGATTATTTAAATATTAAATATCAAGGAAATGATAAATTATATGTTCCAATTGAACAAATTGATCAAGTTCAAAAATATGTAGGGTCGGAAGGTAAAGACCCGAAAGTTTATAAACTTGGTGGTAATGATTGGAAAAAAGTGAAAACAAAGGTAGAAAGATCTGTACAAGATATTGCAGATGATTTAATTAAATTATATGCAGAACGTGAAGCGTCAAAAGGATATGCATTTACACCAGATACTGCAGAACAGCAGGAGTTTGAATCTTCTTTCCCGTATCAAGAGACAGAAGATCAATTACGCTCCATTGAAGAGATTAAAAAGGATATGGAACGCAGTCGACCAATGGATCGTCTTCTTTGTGGTGATGTTGGTTATGGAAAGACAGAAGTAGCTATTAGAGCGGCATTTAAAGCGATTATGGATGAAAAACAGGTTGCCATTTTAGTACCGACAACCATTCTTGCACAACAACACTATGAAACAATTCGAGAGCGTTTTCAAGACTATCCGATTAACATCGGGTTATTAAGTCGTTTCCGTACTCGTAAAGAACAAAATGAAACGATTAAAGGGTTGAAAGATGGGACTGTCGATATTGTTATTGGGACACATCGTATCTTATCGAAAGATGTAACATATAAAGACTTAGGCCTTCTTATTATTGATGAAGAACAACGATTTGGTGTTACACATAAGGAAAAAATTAAACAATTGAAGGCGAATATTGATGTTTTAACGTTAACAGCAACTCCAATTCCACGTACACTTCATATGTCCATGCTTGGAGTGCGGGATTTATCGGTTATTGAAACACCGCCAGAAAATCGTTTTCCAGTACAAACGTATGTGGTGGAATATAACCCGGCGCTAATTCGAGAAGCGATAGAAAGAGAACTTGCCCGAGGTGGTCAAGTTTACTTCTTATATAATCGTGTAGAGGATATTGAAAGAAAAGCAGATGAAATTTCTATGTTAGTTCCAGATGCTCGTGTAACATATGCGCACGGGAAGATGAATGAAAGTGAACTTGAATCTGTCATGCTGTCATTTTTAGAGGGACAACATGATGTTCTGGTAAGTACGACAATTATTGAAACGGGCGTTGATATTCCAAATGTAAATACATTAATCGTGTATGATGCAGATCGTATGGGATTATCGCAGCTGTATCAGCTTCGTGGCCGAGTTGGGCGTTCAAATCGTGTTGCTTATGCATATTTTGCATATAAGCGCGACAAAGTGTTATCTGAAGTTGCTGAGAAGCGCCTGCAAGCAATTAAGGAATTTACAGAGCTTGGATCAGGCTTCAAAATTGCAATGCGAGATTTATCTATTCGTGGTGCAGGGAATTTATTAGGAGCGGAACAACATGGATTTATTGATTCAGTAGGATTTGATCTATATTCTCAAATGTTAAAAGATGCCATTGAACAAAGAAGAGGAAAACAGGGTATTGAAAATACAATTGATGTTGAAATTGATTTAGAAGTAGATGCATATTTACCGGATAGCTATATATCGGATAGTAAACAAAAGATTATGATGTATAAACAATTTAGAGGCGTTTCTACACTGGAAGATATTGAAGAATTACAAGAAGAAATGATTGATCGATTTGGTGATTATCCGCAAGAGGTAGGATATTTATTACAAATTGCAAATATTAAAGTGTTGGCAATGAAAGAACAGATTGAATTAATTAAACAAACGAAGTTTGAAGTGACATTCTTATTCTCGGAACAAGCAAGTCAAAATATTGATGGTGGAAAACTATTTATGCTTGGAAATAAATTTGGACGTATGATTGGACTTGGAATGGAAGGGCCACATTTGAAAGTTAGTATGAAAATAAATGGATTAGAAACATCAAAATGGTTAACGATTGCTGAAAATTTATTAAAAGGCTTACCAGACGTGAAGAAAGAGGCAATAAATGCTTAAAATAAAATAAAAAATGCAATTCGGCGTGCATAGAAGAACTAATGTGTAAAATACTATGTTTAACAGTTGGTGATTTTTACATGAACAGGTAATTTCACCACTTTCATCATCAGTAGAAAGAGAGGCAGCATTAGAATGAAAGCAACTGGAATCGTACGTCGAATTGATGATTTAGGTAGGGTAGTAATTCCAAAAGAAATTCGTAGAACTTTACGTATTCGCGAGGGAGATCCACTAGAAATATTTGTCGATCGCGATGGAGAAGTGATTTTAAAAAAATATTCGCCAATTAGTGAATTAGGTGATTTTGCAAAAGAATATGCAGATGCTTTATATGATAGCTTAGGACATAATGTACTCGTCTGTGATCGAGATTCCATTATTGCTGTAGCGGGGGCATCTAAAAAAGAATACTTAAATAAAAGTATTGGGGATTTAGTTGAAAAGATAATGGAAGAAAGAAAGTCTGTTATTATGACAGATGAAAGTGAAATTTCAATTATTGAAGGGGTAACGGAAAAGGCTCATTCTTATACGATTGGCCCTATTGTCGCCAATGGAGATCCAATTGGAGCTGTTATCATTTTCTCGAAGGATACAGTTATAACTGAGGTAGAGCATAAAGCTGTAGATACTGCTGCAAGCTTTTTAGCTAAGCAAATGGAGCAATAAGAAATACAGCTATTTATAAATAACAACCTTTCCTAATTATCATTTTTCCTTATTAGAAAATGTAACTGTTGCGTGAAGATAAATAATATAAAAAAAGGTAGCTACTTTTGCTACCTTTTTTTATATTCCTGGTATATTTATTATTTTTTATTCGATCAGGATGAGATTGTTTCAAATAGAATTCTGCTTTTTTCTTTGTGATATAATACGGAAGATGAGAATAGAAAAGGAGTTTTCTCGTATGGAAGCGAAGAAGTATCAAGCCTTTTGGCGCGGGGCAATTATATTGACGGTTGCCAGTTTTGTTACAAAAGTGTTAAGCGCCTTTTACCGTATTCCATATCAAAATATAGCAGGGGATATTGGGTTTTATATTTATCAGCAGATTTATCCCTTTTATGGATTTTGCCTAATCCTAGCTACGTATGGTTTTCCAATCATTATTTCTAAGATGGTAGCGGAACGTTTGGAACAAGGTAGGCAAAAGGAAGCAGAAGAAATCATTTGTGTTTCTTTTTGGTTCTTATTAGGAATTGGTAGCATTGGCTTTTTTACCTTATTTTTTGGTGCCCATACTATTGCGTTAGTGATGGGTGATATACAACTATATAAATTGCTGAGAGTTATTTCGTTTTCGTTTTTATTGATGCCTTTTTTATCTGTAGCAAGAGGATATTTTCAAGGATTTAATGAGATGATGCCGACAGCTGTTTCGCAGGTAATGGAACAAAGCGTTCGTGTATCCATTATTGTATTGTTATCATTATTTCTTATGGCTCATGGATTTGATTTATATACAGTTGGGGCTGGAGCAATGTTTGGATCAGTTGCTGGTGGGCTGATTGGTATGATTGTACTGTTTCTTTATATGCGCCAAGATTTCAAATCAATTTTCTTGCAAAGATGGAAAAGGATTCGAAATAAAAAAGCCATGATTCGTATGCTCTTTTGGCAAGGAATTGGTATTTGCGTAAGTAATTTAGTTTTAATTTTTATTCAAATGGCAGATTCCCTCTCTTTTTATACTTTGCTTATTCATGCTGGAGAACCAGCAGAAATCGCTAAAATGTTAAAAGGGGTTTATGATAGAAGTATTCCGTTAATGCAGCTTGGGACAGTTGTAACGACATCGTTCTCGCTTTCACTTATCCCGCTTATTACAGCGGCGAGAGAAAGAGGAGATTACGCATTTATTAGAGAAAAGGTAAAGTTGGCGATAAAAATAACGATTGTCATTGGACTAGCAGCAGCAGTTGGACTAGCTTGCATTATAAAGCCAACCAATACGATGTTATTTGAGAATAGTAATGGGTCAGGCGTATTAGCGATTTTAGCTATATCCATTTTATTTAGTTCATTATCTATTACAACGGCTTCTATTTTACAAGGATTAGGACAAACGTTAAAGCCAGCGCTTTTTGTTGTACTAGGAAGTTGTTTAAAGTTAGTACTTAACTATATATTGATGCCATATATAGGGATAGCAGGGGCTGCGATTGCAACTTTATTAGCACTTCTTAGTATCGTGTTGTTAAACGGTGGTTTACTTGTTCGAATTGTAGAAGAAGCAATTATTGAAAAGCAGCAATTGACGAAAATCGTGATTAGCGGTGTAGGTATGGCTGTTATATTGATGGTTTTTATAAATATATTTGAAAGCTTAGGTCGTATGAGCCGAATTTTTGCATCAATTGAGGCTTTATTAGGAGTAGGAATTGGTGTTCTGATATACGGATTTTTCATTTTGAAAATGTCTGTTTTTACAAAAGAGGAACTTGGAACTTTTATGAAGCAAGATAAAATAAAAGATTCCTTGAAGAAGAGTGGATAGAGGTGACTTCTGTGAGTGGAGTAATTACAGTGTTAGGATTAGGAGCTGGTGAGTTAGACCAGCTAACAATGGGTGTATATAAGAAGATAAAAGAAGCGTCGCATATGTATGTACGCACAAAAGAACATCCTGTTATTGAGGAATTAGAAAAAGAAGGAATTCAGTACACAGCTTTTGATCATATATATGAAGCGCATGATACATTTGAAATTGTATATGAAACAATTGTAAATGTCCTGCTAGAAAAAGCGCAAAATACGGAAATTATTTATGCTGTACCTGGTCATCCGCTTGTTGCGGAAAGAACCGTTCAATTACTCTTAGAAAAGGGAAAACAAGAGCAAGTTGAAATTCGGATTGAAGGTGGACAAAGCTTTCTCGATCCGATGTTTTCTAGCTTGAAAATTGATCCGATTGAAGGATTTCAATTTGTTGATGCTACATCTTTTGAACGTGGACAATTGGAATTGCGACACCATTTGATTTTTTGTCAAGTATATGATGCATTCGTCGCATCGGACGTAAAATTGACATTAATGGAAATGTTACCTGATGAATATGAGGTATATATTGTAACAGCGGCAGGGACATCTTTTGAAGAAGTGAAAAAAGTACCGTTATATATGTTAGATCATGAAACAAAGCTGAACAATTTAACGAGTGTGTATGTACCTCCAGTGAAAGAACGGAAAGTGTTGTATCAACAATTCGATGTGCTACGCGAAATTATTGCGGAGCTTCGCGGGCCAAATGGTTGCCCTTGGGATAAAAAACAAACGCATCAATCCTTAAAGAAATACTTAATAGAAGAAGCATATGAAGTATTAGAGGCGATTGATGAAGAGGACGATGATCACTTAGTTGAAGAGCTTGGTGATGTATTATTACAAGTTATGCTTCATGCTCAAATTGGAGAAGATGAAGGTTGGTTCTCTATCGATGACATCATTCAAACACTATCTGAGAAAATGGTGCGTCGTCATCCGCATGTATTTGGTGAAGTAGAGGTTAAAGATGCAGAGGACGTTCTTTCGAATTGGGAAGAAATTAAGAAGCAAGAAAAAGGAAATGTAAGAGAGTCTGTTTTAGCAGGTATACCGAAAAGTTTACCGCAACTAATGCGTGCTTATGAAATCCAAAAGAAGGCAGGGAAAGTTGGGTTTGATTGGGCTGATGTTCAGCCGATGAAAGAGAAAGCATTAGAGGAATGGGAAGAGTTTCAACAAGAAGTAGAGAAAATGGATCGAGAAAAAATGTTAGGTGAGTTTGGTGATGTATTGTTTGCATTTGTTAATATAGCTCGCTATTATAATTTAAATCCAGAAGAAGCACTTCATGTCACAAATGAAAAATTTATGCGCCGCTTTTTATATATGGAAGCAAAAATAGCTGAGATGAATAAAGAAATACAACAATTCACATTAGAACAATTAGACGTTTTGTGGGAGGAAGCAAAACAAGTAGAGAATAAATAGGGGGAAATGAGATGCGATTAGATAAATTTTTAAAAGTATCACGTTTAATTAAGAGAAGAACGTTAGCAAAAGAAGTAGCAGATCAAGGACGAATTTCAATTAATGGACAAGTTGCAAAAGCAAGTTCAGTTGTAAAGGTTGAAGATGAACTTACAATTCGATTTGGTCAAAAAGTAGTAACTGTGAAAATAAATGAGTTAAAAGAAACGACGAAAAAAGAAGAAGCTGCTAATATGTATACTGTCATTCGTGAAGAAAAAGTAAAAGCTGAAGAAGGCTTGTTCTAAATTTATTTCTCCCCTCATACATTACTATTAGCTAATATCAAGCTATGGGGGGATTCTTCGTGAATAATAGTTATTCAACTATATCTTCTAACCAGCAAAACGGGTCTGTAGAGCATGATATTATTATGCGTGGGAGACGTGTAATTGACATTACCGGCGTAAAACAAGTAGAGAGTTTTGATAGTGAAGAATTTTTGTTAGAGACTGTCATGGGGTTTTTAACGATTCGCGGTCAAAATTTGCAGATGAAAAATTTAGATGTTGAAAAAGGGATTGTATCTATTAAAGGCAAAATTCATGAGCTGCTTTATATTGATGAGAATCAAGGGGAGAAAGCTAAAGGCTTCTTTAGTAAGTTGTTTAAATGAGTCTAACGGTGCAATTGTATACAATGCTTTCGATGATTGGGATGGGCGCTTGGATTGGTGCATCTTTAGATACCTACCAACGTTTTTTAAAACGCTCACAGCGTAAACGATGGACTGTATTTATGAATGATATACTATTTTGGATTGTCCAAGCACTATTTGTCTTTTATGTATTATTACTTGTAAATGAAGCAGAACTGCGTGTGTATGTATTTGTTGCGTTACTATGTGGCTTTGCTGCATATCAAAGTCTACTGAAATCATTGTACATGAAAGTATTGAACTTTCTCATTTATATTTCTATGCAAATGATCCAATTTGCTATTCAAATGATGAAACAACTCCTGATCAAGCCGGTTGTTGTTATAATGCAGCTTATGATTGCACTTATATTATTTTTATTTCGTATGCTACTTTCTGTTGGACATGTTTTATGGAAGTTCTTGACTTTAATCGTACTTTTTGTGTGGAAAGTTTTTTTCTGGCCTTTTCGATTTATTGCGTCACTCATATGGAAACTTCTCCCTAACCGTGTTAAAATTTTTATAGAGAAATATGCGGGACTCCTAGAATATGTGAAGAAATGGAAAGAATATATTTTCAAGGTATGGAGGCGGCTAAAACAGAAGTTAGGGGGACCTCGGAAATGAGGGAACTGAAACAAAGAGTGATTGAAAAAAAGAATCCAAATTCTGTAAAGGAACATATAATACAAACAAATGACAACAGGAAGCGACTTTATCGCCGTTTAACGGTTTTTCTTGTCTTCGCTTTTACAATTGTTGTAAGTGTTAGTGTAACATTTTATCAGCAAAATAGTTCTATTAAAGTGCGAGAAGCAAAGGTTGAAGACATGAAGAAGGAATTGGAAGCATTAACGAAAGAAGAAAAAAAATTAAAAGGTGATATTCAAAAGTTGAATGATGAAGAGTACGTTTTAAAGATTGCTAGAAGGGATTATTTCTTCTCTGGAAAAGGAGAGATAATTTTTCCTGTTTCTAAGTAGAGTATGTCTTATTGACACTATATTTTAGGATTATATATAATAAAGTAAAATTTGACTTTTTAACCACTAAGGAGGAGCATTTTTTTTATGTCAATTGAGGTAGGCAGCAAGTTACAGGGTAAAGTAACAGGTATTACAAATTTTGGGGCTTTTGTGGAGCTGCCAGAAGGCTTAACGGGTCTTGTTCATATTAGTGAAGTTGCTGATAATTATGTGAAAGATATTAATGACCATTTAAAAGTTGGCGACGAAGTAGAAGTAAAAGTTATTAATGTTGAAAAAGATGGGAAAATTGGCCTGTCTATAAAGAAAGCTAAAGAACGTGAAAAAACTGAGGGCGATCGTCCACGCGGTGAACAACGTTCTGGACGTCCACAACGTAATCGCTCTTTTAACAGAGATAACCGTGGTAATGATAGCCGCAACCAGAAAGAAACGTTTGAGCAAAAAATGGCACGCTTTTTAAAAGATAGTGAAGATCGATTAACTTCTTTGAAGCGTAATACAGAATCTAAACGTGGTGGCCGAGGCGCTCGTCGCGGATAAAACCATTTTATTTCTAACATATAGAGAGGTGCCCGGAGTAATTTGCTCAGGGCGCTTTTTTATATGAATATATTTGTTAAAAAAAGAATAAAAAACTTTTTTAAATATGTTGACTTTGAAATGGATTTGATATAAGATACTAATTGTCCGTTAAATAAGACGACATGGCGGTGTAGCTCAGCTGGCTAGAGCGTACGGTTCATACCCGTGAGGTCGGGGGTTCGATCCCCTCCGCCGCTATATTTTAATTTAACGGCCCGTTGGTCAAGTGGTTAAGACACCGCCCTTTCACGGCGGTAACACGGGTTCGAATCCCGTACGGGTCATCCCAAAAAAGATCATGCAAATTAGCATGATCTTTTTTTATAAATATATTCGATAATTCTACAAAAACACCATTTAATTTCAGAAAAATTATTATTTCCTATTTTATTTTTCCGACTATTTGTATATATATAGATTTATTTTGAATAAAAAGTCGAACGATTTTGAGGGGAATATCTGTTGTTTTGACAAAAATCCTGAACATCATCTTTTATAATGACAATAATTAAACTATGCAGGTGGTGTTAAAAATATGCCTAAAGCAGGAAGGAATACAATGAATACAAGTGTATTAGCAATGGGTGATGGTCAGCTTAGTACAACAGGATGGACAAGTAAGATAAGGATGAAGTTGGAGCATGTTTTTTTTAGATGGGGGTTTGTAATCGTTTTAATCGGTTTTCTTTTAGGACGAGCATATATATTAACGAATATTTTACCATTCGCATTACCATTTTTTGCTGCCGTATATGTAATGAAACGGGATAAGATGGCACTTGCGTTTTTAGCTCTTATGGGTGGAGCGCTTTCTGTTTCGATCGATAATTTACTTTTTGCTTTTGCATCTATTTTTACTTTCTTCATTTATAATATCTTCTTTAAGCGATTTACACGCAAAACCGTTGGACTTGTACCATTTCAAGTTTTTATCTCCGCATTAACCGCACATCTTATTGTTGTTTATTTCGCGCAACAAACAGTTACCATGTATGATTTGCTTGTAAGTACAATAGAAGCAGGACTTAGTTTTGTATTGACAATGATTTTTTTACAAAGTGTTCCGTTGTTAACAGAAAGAAGGGGAAAGCAACAAGCTCTAGAAACCGAAGAAATTGTTTGCTTGATTATATTATTGGCGTCTGTACTTACAGGTACAACAGATTGGTTTATTTATGATGCTTCTATTCAGCATATTTTTACGAGATATTTAGTGTTATTGTTTGCTTTCGTTGCAGGAGCAGCGACTGGTTCAACAGTGGGTGTTGTAACTGGATTGATATTAAGTTTGGCCAATGTAGCCAGCTTATCCCAACTGAGTTTATTAGCCTTTTCGGGACTGCTTGGAGGATTATTAAGAGAAGGAAAGCGAATTGGAGTAAGTTTAGGATTATTAATTGGTACAAGCTTAATTACATTGTATGTAGATAAACAAACAAGTATTATTACAACTTTAATAGAATCCGGTATAGCAATTGCATTGTTTATGTTAACACCAAAAACAATGATAGATCGAATTGCTAAGTTTATGCCAGGGACACAAGAACATTCACAGGATCAGCAGCAATATTTACGGAGAATGCGTGACGTTACAGCAAATAAAATTAATCAGTTTGCAAATGTATTTTCCGCATTGTCAAATAGTTTTTCGGTGTATGGATATGTAGAAGAAGAAGATAAAGAAGCGGAAGCAGACTTGTTTTTAAGTACCATTACTGCGAAAACATGTCAAACTTGCTTTAAAAAAGATCAATGTTGGGTTGTGAATTTTGATAAGACGTATGATTATATGAAACAGATTATGGATGAAACCGAGGCTGGGACACTTCAACATAACCGTAAATTAGTTCGTGGGTGGGACAAGTATTGTGTAAGAGGAAAGAAAGTGACGGATTTAGTAGCGAGTGAATTAGATCATTTTTATGAAGGACAAAAATTACGAAGACAAATGAAGGAAAATCGTAGAATTGTTGCGGAGCAGCTACTAGGTGTTTCGAAGGTTATGGAGGACTTTGCAAAAGAAATTCAGAAAGAAAGAGAGAATCATCAAGCACAAGAGGAACAAATTTTACAAGCATTACGAGATTTTGGTGTTGAGATAGAGCACGTGGATATTTATTGTTTAGATAGGGGGAGTATCGATATTGAAATGATGATTCCAGCTATGTCTAACGAGCATGGTGAATGTGAAAAATTAGTTGCACCGATGCTTTCTGATATTTTAAAAGAGAATATTATTGTTAAACATGAAGATCGATCTGCTTATCCAAATGGTCATAGTCTTATCTCATTTGGGTCTGCAAAAACATTTTCGCTTGATACAGGACTTGCCACAGCAGCTAAGGGGGGAGGATTTGTATCTGGAGACTCTTATGCAATGATGGATTTAAGTGTAGGGAAATATGCTTTAGCGATAAGCGATGGAATGGGGAATGGACAAAGAGCTCATCTGGAAAGTAAGGAGACGGTAAAACTACTACACAAAATATTGCAATCTGGTATTGATGAGGAGATTGCAATTAAATCTATTAATTCGATTCTTTCTTTAAGAACAACTGAAGAAATGTTTACGACGCTTGATTTAGCTATGGTAGATTTGCGAGATGCGAGCGCTAAGTTTTTAAAAATTGGTTCAACACCAAGCTTTGTGAAGCGTGGAAATAACATTATAAAAATAGAAGCAAGTAATTTACCGATGGGGATTATTGAGGATGTTGAAGTAGATGTTGTAGGTGAACAACTAAAAACAGGGGATATTCTCATTATGATGAGCGATGGGATTTTCGAAGGGGCGCAACATGTTGAAAATCATGAAGTATGGATGAAGCGTAAAATTAAAGAGCTACAAACAGATGACCCACAAGAGATTGCTGACATTATTATGGAAGAAGTCATTCGCTCGGGTGATGGGTATATTCATGATGATATGACGATTGTAGTTGCAAAGGTGAAGAAAAATATGCCAAAATGGGCTACAATCCCGATTGTAGGTATGCAGGCGCAATAGTAAATTATCGTAAGGCCTAGAAGCTCTAGGCCTTTTTGTATGAGAGAAATCTGGTTTTTATTGTAATAAAGGATGTAAGATAAAAATATGAATTTTGTACATCTTTTTTTTGCACAAAGTTTGTAAAAGTTGTACCATTATAATCAAGGTAAAGTATGTTATTGTTTGGTTTTAATGAAGGGTGAATGCGAAGTTGAAAAATTCATTTGTTGAAAAAGTGGATAGATTTGCAAAGCAGCATGATGTATTAGAGGAACATTCGACCATTGTTGTAGGAGTTTCAGGAGGGCCCGACTCTTTAGCTCTACTATATTATTTGTTAGAAAAAAGAGAAGCAAAGAATTTAACAATTGTAGTCGCGCATGTAGATCATATGTTTAGAGGAGATGAATCCTACGAAGATTTACAATTTGTAGAAAATCTTTGCCATGAGCTTGGGATTCTTTGTGAAACGATAAGAATTAATGTTTCGCAATATCAACAGCAATATGGAAAGAATGCGCAGGTAGCTGCAAGGGAATGTCGATATGCATTTTTGGAAAGAATAATGAGGAAATATGATGCAGGGTATGTAGCGCTTGGTCATCATGGAGATGATCAAGTAGAAACGATTCTGATGCGTCTCGTGCGCGGGAGTACTCCGCAAGGATATGCTGGTATTGCTGTGAAACGCCCTTTTCATAATGGATATTTAATTAGGCCTTTATTGGCAGTGACAAAGGAAGAAATTTTAGATTACTGCGACAAGTTAGACATTATACCGCGTATAGATCCAAGTAATAAAAAAGAAGTATATACAAGAAATCGACTACGTAAGTATGTTTTGCCTTATTTAAAAGAAGAAAATCCTCAGGTGCATGAGCGATTTCAAAAATTTAGTCAGCTTATGCAAGAGGATGAGGCCTATTTGCAGGAATTAGCTTTTGAAAAGATGAATAAAGTAATTACAAAAAAAAGTGATAAATATCTTGTTTTATCAATTCCTGCCTTTGAATCCTTGTCTATGCCTTTACAAAGGAGAGGGATTCAACTAATATTAAACTATCTTTATGAATATAAGATTCCATCTTCGCTTTCTTCTATACATATTGACAAAGTAATTGCGTTTTTCAAACGAATACAACCATCAGGGTCACTAGATTTTCCAGAAGGTTTAAAAATTGTTCGTGCATATGAAGAATGCAGTTTCCGATTTAAACAAGAATTTGTTACCCCTTTTTCCGAAGTTTTATCCGTACCTGGTGCAGTTACATTAGCGAATGGAGATAAGCTTATAGCAGAAGTAATAGAGGAAATACCGAGTGACATGAATGAAATGATATTTGTCGCTAAGTATAATGATATATCATATCCTCTTTTGATTCGCTCTCGAGAAAATGGAGATCGCATGTCAATACAAGGTATGAGCGGTACAAAAAAGATAAAAACTATCTTTATCGAAGCGAAAGTACCAAAGGAAAAAAGAGAAGAGTGGCCGATTGTTTGTGATGCAAGTGGAAACATTATTTGGGTTCCCTTGTTGAAACGATCTGCATTTGCTATTTCGCAAAAAGTAGCAAACAAGGATAAATATATAATTATTCACTACAAAAGCAAGGAGTCTTCCGGGAGGATAATGAAATGATGAATCAAGATATTGAAAAAGTATTAATTTCTGAGGAGCAAATACAGGAAAAGGTGCGCGAACTAGGTGTGATCATTGCGGAGGAGTATAAGAATACAGTACCTCTTGCAATTGGTGTATTAAAAGGGGCAATGCCTTTTATGGCAGATCTATTAAAGAGAACAGATACATATCTTGAAATGGATTTTATGGCTGTATCTAGTTACGGTCATTCTACAGTTTCAACAGGTGAAGTGAAGATTTTGAAAGACCTTGATACTTCTGTAGAAGGTCGCGATATTTTAATCGTTGAAGATATTATTGATAGCGGTCTGACATTAAGCTACTTAGTAGATTTATTCAAATATCGCAAAGCAAAATCTGTAAAAATTATTACGCTTCTAGATAAGCCAACTGGTCGAAAAGTAGACCTTAAAGCGGATTATGTTGGATTTACTGTTCCGCATGAATTTGTTGTAGGCTACGGTTTAGATTATAAAGAGCAATATCGTAATCTGCCTTATGTAGGAGTATTAAAACCAAGCGTTTACTCAAATTAATCAAATACAGGCGTTATAATTGTATAGGAAAGTTTTTCTATGTTACGATTTACTATAGTGTTTATGCCGTGAGAGGAGGTTAGGAATGAATCGTATCTTCCGTAATACCATCTTTTATTTACTGATATTCTTAGTAGTAATTGGAATCGTGAGCTACTTCAATGGTTCAACGCAAAAAACGACTTCAGTTAGCTACGACAAATTCATTGCTAGACTTGAACAAGGTGAAGTGCGTAATGTGCAACTTCAACCAAAAAATGGTGTATTTGAAGTAAAAGGACAATTCGCTAACTCTAGTCAAGGTGAACAATTCGTTACTTATGCACCGAATACTGAGGAATTACAAAAGAAAATTAATGAGAAGGTGAAAGGGGTAGAAGTGAAGTATCAACCAGCAGAAGAAACAAGTGCTTGGGTGACGTTCTTTACTTCAATCATTCCGTTTGTTATTCTCTTCATTTTATTCTTCTTCTTACTAAACCAAGCGCAGGGCGGCGGTAGCCGTGTTATGAACTTCGGTAAAAGTAAGGCGAAGTTATACAATGACGAAAAGAAAAAAGTACGCTTCAGAGATGTAGCTGGAGCTGACGAAGAAAAGCAAGAACTTGTTGAGGTTGTTGAATTCTTGAAAGATCCTCGTAAGTTCGCTGAAGTAGGCGCTCGTATTCCGAAAGGGGTTCTATTAGTTGGACCTCCAGGTACTGGTAAAACATTGCTTGCGCGTGCCGTTGCAGGTGAAGCTGGCGTGCCGTTCTTCTCTATTAGTGGTTCTGATTTCGTAGAGATGTTCGTTGGTGTCGGTGCTTCTCGTGTACGTGACTTATTTGAAAATGCAAAGAAAAATGCACCTTGTATTATTTTCATCGATGAAATTGATGCAGTAGGTCGTCAACGTGGCGCGGGTCTTGGCGGTGGTCATGATGAGCGTGAACAAACGTTAAACCAACTTCTTGTAGAAATGGATGGATTCGGTGCAAATGAAGGTATTATTATCATCGCCGCGACAAACCGTCCAGATATTCTTGATCCAGCGTTATTACGTCCAGGACGTTTTGACCGCCAAATTACAGTGGATCGTCCAGATGTGAATGGACGTGAAGCAGTATTGAAAGTGCATGCTCGTAATAAACCGCTTGATGAAGATATCAACTTAAGAGCAATTGCAACTCGTACGCCAGGTTTCTCTGGTGCAGATCTTGAAAACTTATTAAACGAAGCGGCATTAGTGGCTGCGCGTCAAAATAAGAAGAAAATTGACATGTCTGATATTGATGAAGCAACGGATCGAGTTATTGCAGGTCCGGCTAAGAAAAGTCGTGTTATTTCTGAGAAAGAACGAAATATCGTTGCCTTCCACGAAGCAGGACACACTGTCATTGGTGTTGTGCTTGATGAGGCAGATATCGTTCATAAAGTAACAATTGTTCCTCGCGGTCAAGCTGGTGGATACGCAGTAATGCTTCCAAAAGAAGATCGTTACTTCATGACAAAACCAGAATTGCTTGATAAGATTACTGGTTTACTTGGTGGTCGAGTTGCCGAGGAAATTGTATTTGGTGAAGTAAGTACAGGAGCTCATAACGATTTCCAACGTGCAACTGGTATTGCTAGACGTATGGTAACAGAATTTGGTATGAGTGATAAGTTAGGCCCAATGCAATTTGGTAGTTCGCAGGGTGGTCAAGTATTCTTAGGAAGAGACTTCCATTCTGAGCAAAACTATAGTGATGCAATTGCACATCAAATTGATATGGAAATGCAAAGCATTATGAAAGAATGTTATGCTCGTGCAAAACAAATCCTGACTGAAAAACGAGATAAGCTTGATATTATCGCTAAAACGTTACTTGAAGTAGAAACGTTAGATGCAGAGCAAATCAATCATTTATATGAACATGGCACTTTACCTGAGCGTAAAAAATCATCTGAAAGTGATGTAAAGGTAAACATTACGATGAAAAAAGATGATGAAAATGCAGAGGATAAAGGTGAAACGAAGGAGTGACAATTGTCACTCCTTTTTATTTTGGATATGTGACCATACAGGTGCATATATTTTAAAATTGCTTATATTAAAAATTGAAATGATGAACAATCTTTTTGTAAAATGGGGAAGATGGAGAAGCCGACTATACGGGTATGTGTGATATGATGGCATTATAAGTTTTGTACATACTACACAAATATAGATTAAATAAGATAAGTGGTGAGAATATGATTTTTGTATTGGATGTAGGGAATACAAATGCGGTACTTGGTGTGTTTGAGGAAGGGAAACTTCGTCAGCATTGGCGTATGGAAACAGACCGTCATAAAACAGAAGATGAATATGGCATGCTGGTAAAGCAACTTCTTGAGCATGAAGGCCTTTCTTTTGGAGATATAAAAGGGATTATTGTTTCTTCTGTTGTACCACCGATTATGTTTGCTTTAGAGCGTATGTGTGAGAAGTATTTTAAAATCAAACCGCTTGTAGTAGGTCCAGGAATCAAAACAGGTTTAAATATAAAATATGAGAACCCGCGTGAAGTTGGGGCGGATCGCATTGTAAATGCTGTAGCTGGTATTCAATTATACGGAAGTCCACTTATTATTGTTGATTTTGGTACAGCTACTACATATTGCTATATTAACGAAGAAAAACATTATATGGGTGGTGTTATTACACCTGGAATTATGATTTCTGCAGAAGCTTTATATAGCCGAGCTGCCAAGCTTCCTCGTATTGAAATAACAAAACCAAGCAGCATTGTTGGTAAAAATACTGTAAGTGCAATGCAAGCGGGAATTCTTTATGGGTATGTTGGACAAGTAGAAGGTATTGTGAAGCGTATGAAAGAAGAAGCTAAACAAGAACCTACCGTAATTGCTACGGGAGGATTAGCAAAATTGATTGCTGAAGAATCTAATGTAATTGATATTGTCGATCCGTTTTTAACATTAAAAGGTTTATACATGTTATATGAACGTAATGCAAATTTACAACATGAGAAAGGTGAATAAATGATGAAAGATTATTTAGTAAAAGCGTTAGCGTTTGATGGAGAAGTTCGTGCATATAGTGTGCGTACAACAAATATGGTCAGTGAAGCGCAAAGACGACATGATACATGGAGAACAGCTTCTGCTGCACTTGGGCGTTCTTTAACAGCTGGTGCAATGATGGGGGCTATGTTAAAAGGGGAGCAAAAGCTAACAATTAAAGTAGAGGGGAATGGCCCGATTGGCCCGATTGTCATTGATGCGCATGCGAATGGTGATGTGCGCGGATATGTAACAAATCCGCATGTTGATTTTGAATCAACAGAACAAGGGAAATTAAGAGTATATCAAGCTGTAGGTACAGAAGGGAATGTAACGGTAATTAAAGATATCGGTATGCGTGAACCGTTTATTGGACAGTCTCCAATTGTATCAGGTGAATTAGGAGAAGACTTCACGTATTATTTTGCTGTCTCTGAACAAACTCCTTCTTCTGTAGGAGTTGGCGTTCTTGTGAATGGTGATGATAGTATATTAGCAGCGGGCGGTTTCATTTTGCAAATTATGCCGGGAGCTCAAGAAGAGACAATTTCATTTATTGAAGAGCGTCTACAAAAAATTCCTCCTGTTTCAACGATGATTGAAAAAGGCCTTTCTCCTGAAGGAATTTTAAATGAAGTATTAGGAGAAGAAAACGTAAAAGTGTTAGAAACGATGGATGTACAATTTAATTGTACATGTTCACGAGAGCGCATCGAAAGTGTACTGATTAGTTTAGGTAAAGCGGAATTAGAACAAATACGTGAGGAAAAAGAGGAAACTGAAGTACATTGTCATTTTTGCAATGAGCGATATAAATTTTCTAAAGACGATATTAAACATTTAATTGAAACACTATAATATAAGTAATATATATATGGATAACATGTTGTCTAAATAGATTGACAAATGAAGAATTTTCTGACAAGATATTAATATAGAGAAAACCAATAAAAATACTCGGTGTTAGGAGTGACAGGAATGCGAGTGGCACAATCAGTTTCAGAATTAATCGGGAAAACGCCGATCGTTAAGTTGAACCGCATCGTAGAGCAAGACAGTGCAGATATATATTTAAAATTAGAATTTATGAACCCTGGAAGTAGCGTGAAAGATCGTATTGCATTATCTATGATCGAAGCTGCTGAGAAAAAAGGTTCATTAAAAGAAGGCGATACAATCATTGAGCCAACAAGTGGTAACACAGGGATTGGCTTAGCGATGGTGGCAGCTGCAAAAGGATATAAAGCAATTTTAGTAATGCCGGAGACGATGAGTATAGAACGCCGTAATTTACTTCGTGCTTACGGGGCTGAATTGGTATTAACTCCAGGTCCAGAAGGAATGGGTGGCGCAATTCGTAAGGCGACTGAATTAGCAAAAGAGAATGGTTATTTCATGCCACAACAATTCCAAAATCCAGCAAACCCAGAAATTCATCGTTTCACAACAGGGCCAGAAATTGTTGAGCAGATGGGTGACCAATTAGATGCATTTATCGCAGGAATTGGTACTGGTGGTACAATTACAGGTGCTGGGGAAGTATTAAAAGAGACGTATAAAGGCATTAAAATTTATGCAGTCGAGCCAGCAGACTCTCCTGTACTATCGGGCGGAAAACCAGGTCCACATAAAATCCAAGGAATTGGAGCTGGATTTGTTCCGGAAACATTGGATGTAGAAATATATGATGAAATCATTCAAGTGAAGACAGAACAAGCATTTGAATATGCAAGAAAAGTAGCTCGTGAAGAAGGAATTTTAGTTGGTATTTCTTCAGGTGCTGTTATTTATGCTGCAACAGAAGTTGCGAAAAAACTTGGCAAAGGGAAAAAGGTTCTTGTAATCATTCCAAGTAACGGTGAACGCTATTTAAGCACCCCTCTTTACCAATTTGAATCATAATTTGTGTTGCTAGAAAAAAGCATTCCTGAAAAGGGATGCTTTTTTCTTTTGGAAATAGGAAAAGAGTGAATGACTAGAAAACTTCATGTAAAATAAGTAGTAAAGTTAATTTATTTTCATTAGCTCTCATGGATAAGTGTTTCATATCAGTTATTGGTGATTTGAGATGATTAGACTAGGGGAGTGGGATAAAAGAAGATGAGGTGTTGATATGCAGAAAAGGAAATCTTTGGCACTTTCTATTCCATATCATTTTGATTTCTTTAAGCAATATAAGTTTCTCTCTCAGAATAAGGCGCAACATATTTTATTAGAAAGTGGGCGCGGAGGTCGCTATAGTATTGTAGGGCTCGATCCTGTAGTGGTCATTCGTGGGAAGAATGAAACGTTGCATATAAGTGAAAACGGTAAGGAAACAATAGAATATGGGAATCCATTAAATTTAATGCAAAAATATATGGAGCAATGGAAAACAGATCACAATCCAGATTATCCACCATTTCAAGGGGGAGCAATCGGATATTTTAGTTATGATTGTATTCGTTATATTGAGAAATTGCCTTCAATTGCAAAGGATGATGTGGATATACCTGACATATTCTTTCTATTATTTGACGATGTGTTTGTATATGATCATCATGAAAAGGTATTATGGATTATTACGCATTATGTAGAGGAACGTGAAAATGCAGAACAACGCTTGAGAGACTGGGAAGAACGTTGGATGAAGGAAGCTCCTCAAGTGAAAATTCCATTTGAAAGCCCAACAAGCGAAAAAGAAGTTGTAGCTTTCACAGAAGAAGGATTTATACATGCGGTTGAGCGTATTCAAGAGTATATTGGAGCAGGAGATGTGTTTCAAGTGAACCTTTCCACAAGACAAGAAAAAACACTGCAAACACATCCTTTTGAAATTTATACAAGCTTAAGGGAAATTAATCCATCCCCATACATGGGGTACTTAGAACTTGGGGATTTTCAAATTGTGAGCGGATCACCGGAATTATTAATTAAAAAACAAGGAAATCAGGTGAGTACAAGACCGATTGCAGGAACGCGTTCTCGCGGGGATAATGAACAAGAAGATGAAAGATTAGCGAAGGAGCTAATTGAAAATGAAAAAGAACGTGCAGAACATGTAATGCTTGTTGACTTAGAACGGAATGACCTAGGAAGAGTTTCTGAATATGGGACAGTTGAAGTGGATGAATTTATGGTAATCGAAAAATACTCGCATGTTATGCATATTGTTTCAAATGTTCGCGGTATAGTGAGTGAAGATAAGGATGCTTTTGATTTAGTAAGAGCTGTATTTCCTGGTGGTACCATTACGGGAGCACCTAAAATACGTACGATGGAAATTATAGAAGAGTTAGAACCTGTAAGACGCGGTATTTATACAGGATCAATAGGGTGGATAGGGTACTCTGGAGATATGGAATTAAATATTGTGATTCGAACGTTGCTTGCAAAAGATGGTCAAGCATATGTACAAGCTGGAGCGGGAATTGTCATTGATTCAAGTCCGAAGAATGAATATAAAGAATCGTTAAAAAAAGCAATCGCTTTATGGCGTGCGAAAGAACGTAGCGAAGAAACGGTTAGGTGAGAGAAATGATATTAATGATCGATAATTATGATTCTTTTACATTTAATTTAGTACAGTTTCTTGGAGAGCTTGGACAAGAACTTGTCGTAAAGCGTAATGATGAAATTACCATTGCGGATATTGAGAATATGAGACCTGATTTTTTAATGATTTCACCTGGTCCTTGTAGCCCGAATGAAGCTGGTATTAGCATGGCGGTTATTAAACATTTTGCTGGAAAAATTCCTATTTTCGGTGTGTGTTTAGGGCATCAATCAATTGCACAAGTATTTGGAGGAGAAGTCGTTCGTGCGGAACGTTTCATGCACGGGAAAACCTCACAAATGTATCATGATGAAAAAACGATCTTTTCTGAAATTCCCAATCCGTTTACAGCAACTCGTTATCATTCCTTAATTGTAAAGAAAGAGACATTGCCTGAATGTTTAGAAGTAACTTCTTGGACAGAAGAAGGAGAGATTATGGCGCTTCGTCACAAGACATTGCCGATTGAAGGTGTGCAGTTTCATCCGGAATCGATAATGACTTCTCATGGGAAAGAGCTATTGGAAAACTTTATTCAGAAATATAGCTCGAGTGAAGTGTTATGTTAATTTATGTGAATGGTACATATGTAGAAGATACGGAAGCGAAAATCTCTCCGTATGATCACGGATACTTGTATGGGCTTGGTGTTTTTGAGACATTTCGTATTTATAATGGGCATCCGTTTCTACTAGATGATCATTATGAACGTTTACTGGCTGCTCTGGCTGCTCTGCAAATCGAATGGGATATGACGAAAGAAGATATACTTACTATCCTTAAAGAGTTGCTTTTAAGGAACGGATTCAAGCATGCTTATATTCGTTTTAATGTATCAGCTGGTATAGATGAAATAGGATTACAAACAGGCGTATACAAAAATCCATCTGTCATTGTATTTATCAAACCTTTAACTCCTCCAGATATAGTGATAGAAAAGGAAGGGGTTATTTTAAAACAGGTGCGAAATACACCAGAGGGAGATTTCCGTTTGAAATCGCATCATTATTTAAATAATATTTTAGGAAAACGTGAAATTGGAAATGCAGTGAATAGAGAAGGGATCTTCTTTACGAAGGAAGGTTACGTAGCAGAAGGGATTGTGTCAAATATTTTCTTTGTAAAAGAAGGGGCTTTATATACACCTTCTCTTCATACAGGAATTCTAAATGGAATTACTCGTGCATTTATTATAAAGGTTGTTCAAACGCTAAATATAAAAGTAAAAGAAGGTTTGTTTACAAAAGAGGAATTACTTACAGCGGAAGAAGTGTTTGTAACAAATTCGATTCAAGAAATTGTGCCGCTTCTCCATATAGAAGGAAGAGATTTCCCGGGGAAAGAGGGAGAGATTACAAAAAAATTAATTGGTGCATATGAGATGCATAGAGAGAATCTTTGGAGCAGAAATGAATTATAGAGGGGAGATATAGAACTTGAAATGGAACTATGATTTGCGCTGTGGTGAATATACATTAAATTTAAATGAAAAAACATTAGTCATGGGGATTTTGAATGTAACACCAGATTCATTCTCTGATGGCGGAAGTTATAATGAATTAGAAACGGCTGTTCGCCATGCGAAGGAAATGGTGATTTCTGGTGCGGATTTAATTGATATAGGTGGAGAATCAACGCGTCCAGGTTTTGCAAAAGTTTCAGTAGAAGAGGAATTAGCACGTGTATTACCCGTTATACAAGCTGTTTCGAAGAAAGCGAATGTGCCTATTTCTATTGATACTTATAAAGCGGAAGTAGCAAAGCAGGCTATTGAAGCTGGAGCTCACATTATTAATGATATTTGGGGAGCGAAAGCGGAGCCGAAAATCGCAGAAGTAGCAGCTCACTATGATGTACCGATTATTTTAATGCACAATCGCGATCATACAAATTATCGTAATGTAATGCCCGATATGATTGCAGATTTATATGAGAGTGTTAAGATTGCGAAAAATGCAGGTGTACGCGATGAAAATATTATTTTAGATCCAGGTATTGGTTTTGCTAAAACACCTGAACAAAATTTGGAAGTTATGCGTAATTTAGAGCAATTGAATGTATTAGGGTATCCGGTTCTTCTTGCAACTTCAAGGAAGTCTTTTATCGGACATGTTTTAGATTTACCGGTAGAAGAGCGTGTTGAAGGAACAGGGGCATCAATTTGTCTTGGGATTGCTAAAGGTTGTGAAATGATTCGTGTTCATGATGTGAAGGAAATGGCCCGTATGGCAAAGATGATGGATGCAATGATTGGTAAGGGGGGAAAGTGATTGGATAAAATTTATATCCATGACATGGAATTTTACGGCTATCACGGGGTATTCCCGGAAGAGAATAAATTAGGACAAAGATTTAAAGTAGATTTAACGGTAGAGCTAGATTTAAAAAAAGCTGGTGAAAGTGACGACTTAGAGCATTCTGTCAATTATGGGGAGCTTTTTGAACTGTGTAGACGGATTGTAGAAGAACGAACATATAAACTTGTGGAAAGTATAGCGGAAAATATAGCCGCAAATATATTGGAACAGTATGGAAGTGTGATGCGCTGCACAGTAAAGGTCATTAAACCTGATCCTCCCATACCAGGACATTATCGTTCTGTAGCGGTAGAAATAACGAGAGAACAAACATGAAAAATACAGTTTATATTGCTTTAGGATCAAATATTGGTGATCGCTATACGTATTTAACACAAGCAATCGATTTATTGGATAAGAATTCTGATATTCAAGTGGAAGCTGTTTCTTCAATCTATGAAACAGACCCAGTGGGATATACAGATCAAAATCGCTTTTTAAATGTAGTCATAAAAATTTCTACCAATTTATTGCCGCAAGAACTATTAACAGTAACACAAAAGATTGAGAATGATTTAGGAAGAAAAAGGGAAATGAGATGGGGTCCACGGACCATCGACCTTGACATTCTACTTTATAATCAAGACAATATTGAAGCAGAGAATCTTATTGTTCCGCATCCGCGGATGTTTGAAAGAGCTTTTGTTATCGTTCCGTTGTTAGAAATTAATCAAGATATAGAACAAAATATTTCACGTTCACAAGTAGAAGAAATGAAAAGGCGAGAGGGAGTAACGGTATGGAAGCAGAAAAATGGGGAAGACGCATTCGTGCTTTTCGGAAGTTGAAAGGTTATACGCAAGAAAGTTTTGCGAAAGAATTAGGGGTATCTGTATCAGTTTTAGGAGAGGTTGAGAGAGGGAATAGATCACCTTCTCAAGATTTTGTTGTAGAAGTTGCAAAGACATTGAACATTTCAATAGATGAGTTAATGCCAAAGTAAGGATAAAGAAAGGGGCTAGTCGAGTGTTAAAGATTGCAAACATTGAGATGAAGAACCCAGTGGTACTAGCACCGATGGCGGGAGTATGTAATTCTGCATTCCGTTTAACAGTTAAGGAATTTGGTGCGGGATTGGTATGTGCTGAAATGGTAAGTGACAAGGCCATTTTACTTAATAATAAAAGAACATTAGATATGTTATATATTGATGAGAGAGAAAAGCCGTTAAGTCTACAAATTTTCGGCGGCGAGAAAGAGACACTTGTTGATGCCGCAAAATATGTAGATCAAAATACAACAGCGGATATTATTGATATTAATATGGGATGTCCAGTTCCGAAAATTACAAAATGTGATGCGGGGGCGAAGTGGCTTTTAGACCCGAATAAAATATATGAAATGGTAGCAGCAGTTGTTGATGCGGTTGAAAAACCAGTTACGGTTAAAATGCGTATTGGCTGGGATGAAGATCATATCTTCGCAATTGAAAATGCTAGAGCCGTTGAACGTGCAGGGGGTCAAGCTGTAGCGGTTCATGGACGCACACGTGTTCAAATGTATGAGGGTAAAGCGGATTGGGATATTATTAAACAAGTGAAACAAGCGGTAAATATTCCTGTTATCGGTAATGGTGATGTGGAAACTCCGCAAGATGCTAAGCGTATGCTAGATGAAGTTGGTGTAGATGGAGTTATGATCGGTCGTGCGGCGCTTGGAAATCCATGGATGATTTATCGTACTGTGAAGTATTTAGAAACTGGGGAATTAATGCCAGAACCAACAGCGCGTGAGAAAATTGATGTATGTATGCTGCACTTAGATCGTCTCATCGATTTAAAGAATGAAAATGTTGCAGTACGCGAGATGAGGAAGCATGCAGCTTGGTATTTAAAAGGTGTTCGTGGAAATGCGCGAGTACGCAATGGGATCAATGCTTGTAATACTCGTGAAGATCTTGCTTCGCTATTAGGTGCATTTGTAGAAGAAGTAGAAGCGAAACAAGAAAATATTCATATCGGTTAAGAAGCGAGAGGGAATGATTGACATTCTTTCTTTTGCTTCCTATAATTACGTGAAAGAAAGAAGAACTGTCAGTTACTTACTGGCAGTTTTTCTAGTTGGATAGAAAATGATATACTGTATATATTGTAAAATTAAATAGAGCTGGAGTGATATCAATACCATGGATAACATGAACCACGAAGAATTAAACGACCAATTACTTGTTCGTCGTGAGAAACTACATAACTTACGTGAGCAAGGTATCGATCCATTTGGTAAACGTTTTGAACGTACACATTCATCAAAAGAGTTACTGAGCTTGTATGAAGAGTTATCTAAAGAAGAATTAGAGGAAAAAGCAATTTCTGTTTCTATCGCTGGGCGCATTATGACAAAACGCGGTAAAGGGAAAGCTGGTTTTGCACATATTCAAGATTTACATGGACAAGTTCAAATTTACGTTCGTAAGGATGCTGTTGGAGATGAAGAATATGAATTGTTTAAAACAGCTGACTTAGGTGACTTAGTAGGAGTTGAAGGGAAAGTTTTCAAAACAAATGTTGGAGAACTTTCTGTAAAAGCAACATCATTTACATTATTAACGAAATCTCTTCGTCCACTTCCGGATAAATACCATGGATTGAAAGATATTGAGCAACGTTATCGTCAACGTTACTTAGATTTAATCACAAGTATGGAGAGTCGCGAAACATTTGTTACTCGCAGTAAAATCATCCGTGAAATGAGAAGATACTTAGATGATAATGGCTATCTTGAAGTAGAAACACCAATGATGCATGCAATTGCAGGTGGTGCATCTGCTCGTCCGTTCATTACGCATCATAATGCATTAGATATGGAATTATATATGCGTATTGCAATTGAGTTGCATTTAAAACGTCTTATTGTAGGTGGCCTAGAAAAAGTATATGAAATTGGCCGTGTTTTCCGTAATGAAGGTGTATCAACACGTCATAATCCGGAATTTACAATGATTGAATTATATGAAGCGTATGCTGACTATAAAGATATTATGAAACTAACAGAAAATATGATTGCTCATATTGCGAAACAAGTGTTGGGTACAACAACAATTCAATATGGTGAACATGAAATTAATTTAGAGCCAGAATGGACACGTCTTCATATGGTGGATGCAATTAAACAATATTGTGGAGTGGACTTCTGGAAACCAATGAGCGTGGAAGAAGCACGTGCATTAGCGAAAGAACATGATGTAGAAATTAAAGATACAATGGAAGTTGGTCACATTATTAACGAATTCTTTGAACAAAAAGTAGAAGAAAAGTTAATTCAACCTACATTTATCTACGGTCATCCAGTAGAAATTTCGCCTCTTGCGAAAAAGAACGATGAGGATTCACGATTTACAGATCGTTTTGAACTATTCATTGTTGCTCGCGAACATGCAAATGCATTTACTGAATTAAATGACCCAATCGATCAGAAAGAACGTTTTGAAGCTCAATTAAAAGAGCGTGAACAAGGAAATGATGAGGCGCATATGATGGACGATGATTATATCGAAGCTCTTGAATATGGTATGCCTCCTACTGGTGGATTAGGTATCGGTATTGATCGCCTTGTTATGTTATTAACAAATGCACCATCTATCCGTGATGTATTGTTATTCCCTACAATGCGTCATAAACAAGACTAAGCTTTGGAGATTTCTCCAAAGCTTTTTTTTAATCCTACTATTTATAGTGAGCAAGATCTCCTATCTTAAGATTTAAAAAAACGAAGAAGATAGAGGGGAATGATTCAAGTTTCACTTTATGAGAAAGGTATTTTTATATAGTGTATTAGTATTGATTTCATACTTTTTTATTAGGTTAAAAATTTTATTAAAAAAACTATTGCATTTTAATAACCGAACTGGTATATTTATATTCGTTGTCACGAGAGACAACGCAAGAAACAAAAAAGAAAACAACTTTTAAATAAAAAAAGTTGTTGACGAAAATGTAACGAAATGTTATATTAATAAAGTCGCTTCTGCGGCAAATGAGTTCTTTGAAAACTGAACGAAACAAACAACGTGAAACGTCAATTTTTATTTATGATGCTAGACAAACTTTATTGGAGAGTTTGATCCTGGCTCAGGATGAACGCTGGCG
>NZ_JAKUEH010000024.1:0-49918 GCF_022662815.1 Bacillus cereus group sp. BfR-BA-01492 | reverse complement strand
TACCTCATTTCTATCATTGGTTCCATTATAACGAGGTTTTTTGATAAAAATACACAAAAACCCCGAATCATGGGGCTTTTTTTAAGTGTCCATGATTCGGGGTACAGTTCATATGTAAGAATCTGAGCTCTTTTTTGTTTACCGAATGCGAATATGATAGCTTTTTAACCATTCGTTCGTTTGTAGCATATATTCCATTGTACTTCTCGCATCCAAATCATTGATTTCTTGATTCGTTTGATTTGCAATTGCAAGCAATGCGGAATGATCGATAAGTGAGAAGATTGGATTGTTTTTATTACTACACATATCAAGCGTTAAATTGCGAATGGCTTGTAAGTAATTCGGATCTTGTGAAGTTGGATAAGCGCTCTTTCTTCGGTTGCGAACGTCATCTGGTAAGACGCTTTTTAATGCCCGACGTAAAATGCCTTTTTCAATATGATCAATCCGTTTTACATCAAAAGGTACGTTCCATAAGTATTCTACGAGTCGATAATCACAAAATGGTACGCGAACTTCAAAGCCAACCGCCATGCTCATGCGATCTTTTCGGTCCAGTAAAAACGGTAAAAATCTTGTTAAGAATAAATAAAACATTTGGCGTTGTTTTGCTTCTTTTTTATTTTCATCAGGGAGGATCGGAACTTCCTGAATGGCCTCTTGGAATCGATTATGAATATAATGATCAAGATTGCATTGTTTTTTTACTTCATTTTGTAAGAGGAAGGAAGAGTTTTTCCAGTTTGTGAGCCAAGGGAACTGATCTACATATAATAGTTCTTCTTGATGAAACCAAGGGTATCCGCCAAATACTTCGTCAGCTGATTCGCCAGAAAGTGCAACAGTAGCGTCTTTTTTCATTTCCTGAAATAGTAAATATAGTGAAGTTTCTATCTCACCGGCACCCGGTAAATCTTTTGCATAAAGTGGAACAAATAAGTGATTTGCTAATTCTTCTGCATTGACAATAATATCGTGATGAGTTGTTCCGACATGTTCAGATACTCGTTTTACCCACGGGGCATCTAGACCAGTGCGAGAAAAAGTTAACTCAAAATCTTTGGCGCTGTTTACAAAGTCGATGGAATACGTATGAAGTGTTTTATTTTCCTTTGCAAATTCCTTTCCTGCTAGAGCAGTAATACCACTAGAATCTAAACCGCCAGATAACATACAAACGAGAGGTACATCAGCAATGAGTTGTCGTTTTACAGTGTCTTGTAGAATAGAAAGAATATGTGAGGCTGTTTCTTCTGGAGTATCTGTATGTTTTTTACTTGTGAAAGTCCAATATCTTTTTACTACCTTTTTATCTTTTGTAAATGTGATATAATGTCCGGCGCGCACTTCTTTTATATGTTTCAACACACCGCATCCTGGAGTTCGAAATGACCCGAGCCCAAATATTTCATTAATACCACTTTCGTCAATTTCAGCAGACACGGACGGATGAGCAAGTAATGCCTTAATTTCTGAGCCGAAAATAATACTATCATTGCGCTCTGTATAAAAAAGTGGTTTGACACCTAAATGATCTCGCGCTAAAAAGAGTTGTTGTTTTTGGTCATCCCATATTGCGAAAGCAAAAATGCCATTTAAATGTTGCACGCAGTCTTCTTTCCATTCCAAATAAGCATGGAGCAATACTTCTGTATCTGAATATGTTTCAAATGTGTGTCCATTCCTTTTTAAGATTTCTCTTAGTTCTCGAAAATTATAAATTTCACCATTATATGTGATGGCAAATGTATAATCACCAGCCTTATATGTTTTTGGCTGTGCTCCACCTTTAGGATCAATGACAATTAAACGACGATGTGCGAATGCTGCTCGCGGGGATAACCAAAAGCCTTCTGCATCTGGGCCACGGTGCTTAATACGGTTTGCCATAGCCTGTAAAATATGTTGTTGATTTGAAAGGTCTTCTCTCCAATCGACCCAACCTGTAATTCCACACATATGTCTCATCTCCTAATTATAAAATAGTGATAGATTAATAAAACCTAACTTTATAAATAGTATACTAGATGAAATAAATTGTAGACTTGAGAAAATATTCTCAGAAATTTTTAGTAGAACAGTAATCATGTTGTGTCATATACAATATTGCATATAAATGTCCAAACAAAAATGGAATAAGATGCATTACATATAGTATGTTTTTATTTTATCTAAACTTTACAATTTGTATAGACTGTAAAAAAGATATTAATTTTATCCCGCTATTTTAGGGCAGTAAGATTCCTACTTTAAGCTTTAGGGTGGGAGTAGGTGGCTCGTTTTGTAATGATGAACTTTCTCGTTATCGAAAGAATGAAAGGGAGGTTGTTAAGTCATTTGATTGATCAATATAAGAATATACACATTCAATATGAGAATTTAGATTCATTTCATTTTATATATGATAAACCGTTTATTTTGTCCGTCATGTGGAATGGGGTGAAATATGAATTTTTAATTAGAGTGAAGTCAAACTCTTCCAGGATGATCGTTTTAGGATCTGGAGCCGGAGGATATCATGAGAATCCAATTGGGCCTCCGATTTTTCAACGACATTCTTGGATCAATGATTTACATGATACTGTTATTTATTATAATGATCCTACTTTATATTTAGGTAACATTTTGCTAGGGTGGGGGCAAGGGACAAAAGAACGATATTATTTAAAAGATATTGCAACCATCCTTACTAAGTTAATCGAAAAAACAAAGGTACTCCATAAAAATGTTCTATTTTTTGGTAGTTCAGGTGGCGGATTTATGTCTTTCATGTTAGCTGGGTTTCTTAAGGATACAGTCGCTCTTGTCAATAATCCGCAAACTTGCTTAACAAAATGGATTACAGGCCCAGTACAAAATGTATTTCGGCATAGTTATTCTGGTTTATCTGAAGAAGAAATTATAGAAAAATATCGAGAAAGAATAAATGTAATAGAATTTTATAAAAGTATACAATACGTTCCAGAAATACATTATATACAAAATGTAGCTTGTGAATTTGATATTGTGAACCATATGATCCCCTTCATTGAAGGGCTGAAGAATATAAAAGATAATCACGTGATCAATCATGTCTACTTTGATTTATATCATAAAATAGTAGGAGATACGATGCTCGCAAATCATGTGGCATTAGGAAAAGAAGAAACGATTCATTATTTAAATCATTTACATGAATTTAGAACTAATAAAAACAAAGAAGTAGGGTAATAAAATGATGTGTCTAATATAGTGAAATGTTATTTTGTGAGTAAATTTCTTTTTGAAAAGTGTGTTCTATACGCTATATAAAAAAGGAATAAATGAAAGAAGAAGGGACTGGCCTTGATTAGCGGGCTAGTCCCTTCTCTTTAAAAGGTAGTTACGAATAGTGCGTGAGGGTGTTGCGTCTTATATTCTTCTTTCCATGGAATGTTTAATTGTTCCCATGTTTGTCCGCTATCTATAGATTGAAAGACGCCATTATTATTTAAAGCATAAAACGTATGAGGTTCTGCTGGATTCGTAGCAAGCATGGAAATGACTGTACCGATTGCAGATGGTAAGCCTTTATGTACTTGCTCAAATGGGGTATCCTTCGTTTTTCGATACATATAGGATTCATAAGGAATACGGTGGTGAGCTAAGTCAGCGCTTGGTGCGGCAGAAACAAGAATTGTATCACAATCAGCTGGATCAATTGCCATACTATATAAATAATGATGTTCTAACCCTTCACTGCATGAAGTCCAGGTATTACCATTATCATAGCTTTCGAGATATGCTCGTTCAGGTCCGTTCATAAATCCATCACCACATGATGCGTATAGACGGTTAGGAGCATCATCGTGCATGAGTAACTGATGGGCGTCGATTGGAGCACCGAATTTTTTATCGCTCCATGTCTGTCCATGATCATTACTTTGAATAACGGCGCCAGCTTCGATAGATACATGTATTGTATTTTCGTTATGAGGGTCTACTGTAATCCATCGTACATGATGTGTAAAGGGACGAGGTGGAAAAGCCCATGTATAGGAAGATAATAATGATTTCATCGTTTTTAGTTCTGTCCACGTTTCTCCTCCATTTTCTGAACAGAATAACGCACTAGGTTCTGTTCCAACATAAATAGTGCCGTAACCGTTCTTTTGTTTTGCGGGGCTTATAGTAATCGAAGTAATAGCAGAATGAAGAATTCCATCTTCTTTCGGAAAATCAAAATAGCGATAGGCATCGCCAATTGGTCTCCAAGAATCTCCTTTATCATCGCTTACCCATAATCCTCGTCCAAAAGTACCGCAGTAAATACGATTCGGTTGGAATGGATCAACTGCGATACAAGTGGGCTGCATATTTTGTAAGTGGCATTGAATTTGGAAGTCCTCATCTTTCTCTTCAGCAACAACAATTTCATGCTCCATACAAAGAAATAATCGCTTCAAATGAAACGCCTCCTTTTTAAGTTGTACATTATTAAACAATATGAGAAAGAAAGAGAAGTAGTCTTGTTTTTTTGAGAAAAAGGAATCGAGCATGAAAATGACGAAGAGGGTATAGGAAGGGTGTAACAGATACATTACGATAAGAATAAGTGTATGAATGCAAGGAACAAATATGTGAAAAGAAGAAGTCCATATACAGCATTCAATGATTCAGAGACAATTTGCAAAGTATGAAAGAAAAAAGATGAGAAAAAGTGTCATAACATTTGCCTTGCAACATACATATATATAATGTGGCCACAAACAGTTTGGAAGGTAAATATTTCATGAAATTATTTTACTTATAAAGTTTCACCTTTTATAGTTAAATCGGTAATTGATAAAGATTATCATCTATAATCATTGTAGAAAGGAGTTTTTAAAAAAGTGAGTAGTCAACTCCGTTTTGCTATTGAAAATCGAAAAAAGCAATTGATTGATCAGTTAATTGGGGCAGGGGTATTTAAAATTCTCGATCGACAATTATATGAGCTTTCATTAGAGGAACTAGAAAAAGAGTACAAGAACATTAAGAAATACGCTGAAATTCAGGCATAGTTATATAGATATAGAATAAATCAGAAGAGCCGTTTATGTTGGATGCAGCATAAACGGCTCTTCGTTATTTTGTAGAAATGATGTTTTGAATTTCTTTCATTGGGCGTAACCAGTTTTGCGTGATCATTTGCTCTAATTTCTCTTCATCTTTCTCTTGTAAAGCTTTAATCATGAAATGATGCTCTTCAATCGATTGCTTTGCTGGAGTAAGAGCTTGAAAAAATATATATTCAAGGCGTAATACATGAAGGTGAAGGTTGGCTAAGAAAGGTTCGATATATGTATTTTTTGATATTGCTACTATTTTATTATGAAATGCTACATCTAATTGTAACGTTTTTTTTGTATTTTTCTCAAGCAATGCTGTTTGAAATGCAAAATTGATTTGCGAAAGCTCTACAATATCAGTCTCATTGATATGCTTCATAGCTTGTTTTCCAACGATGGTATGAAGCCCAGCGATTGTTTCATACATGATAGGTACGTCTTCTAATTTTATTGGTGCAATTTTTGTTTTTTGTCCCGGTACCATCTCGACTAGTCCTGAAATTTCTAATACTTGAAGTGCTTCCCTAACAGGTGTTCGACTTACTCCTAAAGCTTTAGCCAGCTCTCCATCATGAATCTTTTCATCAGGTTGTAAGACCCCTTCAATAATCCAGTCTTGTAACTGATTTAAAACGAGTGATTTAGCGGATAATCTTTCTTGTTTTTGATAATTTTGAGGAATAGGCATAATGAAGAAGAACTCCTTTCGCTATTTACTTCCTATTTTCTTTTTTGTTTGAACAAGCCGTAATTTTGGTTTCCCTTCATCAGGTTTTTGGCTCAATAAAAGTACCATTACGATCACGCAAATTGCGCCTAGTAGTTGAAATGATTGAAAGGGAACATGCAAAATAAGAACACTTGAAAGAATTGCTGCAAGAGGTTCTGTGCAACCAAATAATGTTGTTTCTTTTGGAGTTAAGTATCGTATGCTGTCTAAATATAAATAAAATGCAATGAGTGTACCAAAGATGATAACGAATGCGATCAAAAGTAAGTTTTGAATGTGGAGATATTTCATGCTAGATAGTAAGATAAATTCATTTGTAGAAAAGAAGTGTAACATTGTTACACCAATCCCCCCGATGATCATTCCCCATCCCACAATAACTGCTGAAGACCATCTATCTAATAACTCTTTTGAATATAAACTATAAAATGCTAATGATAATCCTGATAAAATACCCCAAATGATAGCAGGAGCAGAAACAGAAAGGGTATGAATAGAACCATTTGTTAATAAAAAGAATGTTCCGATTAAAGAAAGTGTAATGGAAATAAAGTCAATGATTTTCGGGCGAATCTTCCATTTGAAGATTAAGTATACAGTGATGAAAATAGGTGCTAAATATTGCAATAATGTTGCAATCGCAGCGTTTCCTTCACGAATAGATGCAAAATAAGTATATTGTACAGCTAGCATACCTAGTAATCCGAATAAAATCATTTTATTCGCATCACTTTTTTGTTTCCAAATCCCGAATATTTCATGTTTTTTACTACGAAATGATGCAAATAAGAGCAATAGAAAGCCTGATACAAGTAGACGAATTGTTACAAGCCATTCGGCAGATACACGTTCTTGTTGGAAAAGCTGTTGTGCAGCAGTCCCGGATAATCCCCATAAACTGGCTCCTATAATCACCATTATAATTCCTTTTAACCTAGCTGAATTCATAATAAAAGCCTCCTTTCTAGAGGAAATGCATTGAAATATGTAATACAATATGCAATATATCACGAATAACAATAAAAATAAATGGAATTTTTAAAAAATAAATTAGATAATAGATGGTAAAGGATTGGAGGGGGAGATTTGATGATCGGCGGTTTTATCATTTGTTTTTTGTTAGGTATGTTAATCATCATGTTAGGATACCAAATTCACATAAAAAAGAGATTATTTCTTCTAGCAGGATATCAAGAAGAAACGTTTGTAGGGGATAAAGAAAAACTTGCAAAAATATCAGGATTTTTTTCTTATACAATCGGCATTGTCACGATTTTATTACCATTTGGTTTAGAAACAATTGGTAACAATGCTGGAATTGGTTATGCGGCATTTGTTGTCATCAGTACAATTGTAGTTATGATATGGATAAATGTAATCAATAAGCCGAAAAAAGAAAAATGAGAACAAGCTGGTTCCTCTCCTAGGGAACTAGCTTGTTCTATTTATAGTTATAAGGATTTCATATGCATTTTTGGAAATTATAAATAAAAATATAAAATTTTTTATAATTTTCATTGCGAAAAGGACAATCTACTTTTACAATAGAAAGGGTCGTATATATTATACTGGAAAAATAAATCGAAATAATGTGAAAATTTTAGTTTGTCTTTGTTAACTGTATATCGCATACACGTAAGACGACACACATCATGTTATCGACTTGTAAGGAGAGAAGCAAATGAAAAGTGTAAGATTACCGACGATTCCAGAAATCATCATTTTGTTATTACTGTTTCTTGCTGTCGTCTTTTCTTTTCAAACGATTTTTAATCTCCCAATTCAATTAGCGCTATTTATTTCATGGTTTTTAGTGATTGCGCTAGGACTCAGATTAGGATTTCGTTACCAAGAATTGCAAGATGCAATTATAAAGGGAATTGCTAATGGATTAGAAGCCGTTCTTATTTTAGTTGCAGTTGGGGCACTCATTGGGACATGGATTGCTGGTGGCGTTGTGCCAACGTTAATCTATTATGGATTAGAGTTTATTCACCCGAGTATATTCTTATTAGCAACGTTAATCATCTGTTCAATTACTTCGATTGCAACAGGAACATCATGGGGCACAGTTGGAACAGCTGGTATCGCGATGATGGCAATTGGAGAAGGGCTTGGATTGCCGCTTCCATTAGTTGCTGGGGCAGTTCTGTCAGGTGCTTATTTTGGTGATAAACTATCTCCACTTTCAGATAGTACAGTACTTGCTGCTTCTATGGCAAAAGTAGATGTAATCGCACACGTTCGAGCGATGCTTGTACTAGATGTTCCAGCTTATATCATTACAGGAATTATGTTTACAATTGCTGGCTGGATGTATGGTGGAGATCATGTTGATTTAAACAAAGTAGAATTTTTAAAAGGAGCTTTATTGAAACAATTTGATATTAACATATGGATGCTTGTTCCAGCGTTCATTGTTATTATGTTATTAGCAATGAAGCGCCCATCTATGCCAACAATTGCAATGGGAGCACTTCTTGGTGCGATTTGGGCTACGCTTTTCCAAGGTATGCACTTTGGGGAGGCAATTGGAACGGCGTATAATGGATTCTCAATTCAATCAGGTATTGAATTTATTGATAAATTATTAAACCGTGGTGGTATTAACGGTATGCTTGGTTCAGTAGCTGTTATTATTTTCGGATTAGGATTTGGCGGCTTGCTTGAAAAACTAGGTGTTTTAAAGGTAATCGTATCGAAATTTGAGAAGAAATTAAATTCTGCCGGAAATGTAACGCTTTCTACATTAATTGTAGCTTTCTTAGCAAATGTATTTGGTTGTGCGATGTACGTATCGTTAATTTTGACTCCAAAAATTATGCAAGAAAACTATGATAAATTAAAATTAGATCGCCGCGTATTAGCTCGTAACTCAGAAGTAGGCGGAACATTAACGGCTGGTATGGTACCATGGTCTGATAATGGTATTTTTATGGCTGGTATTTTAGGGGTAGCAACATTATCATACATTCCATTTATGTGGCTAAGCTTCGTATCTTTAGCTTTAGCAATTATTTATGGATATACAGGTAAATTTATTTGGTATGTAGATGGTGCTGAAAAAGGAAAGCAAGTATCATAAATAAAAGGTCACTTTCTGCTTTTAGCAGAAGGTGACCTTTTATGTTCTAAGGAATCATTCCATTTTATTTATGTACTGAAGTGAGAATTCTTATCATTTGATTGGAATTCTGTTAAAATAAGAAAGGTAGATATTTTATTTTCAAGGGGATGAAAAAATGGAGTATAGAATTGAAAGAGATACATTAGGAGAAATGAAGGTTCCAGCTGACAAATTATGGGCAGCTCAAACGCAGCGCAGTAAAGAAAACTTTCCGATTGGCACTGAGCGCATGCCACTTGAAATTGTAAAGGCTTTTGCTATTTTAAAGAAAAGTGCCGCGATTAGTAATCAAAAATTAGGGAAATTAGCTGAAGAAAAAGCAGAAGCGATTGTACAAGCAGCTGATGAAATTATTGAAGGGAAATGGAATGAACACTTCCCTCTTGTTGTATGGCAAACAGGTAGTGGTACACAATCAAATATGAATGTGAACGAAGTGATTGCGAATCGTGGGAGTCAAATTTTGAAAGAAAAAGGAATTGATGCACATATTCATCCAAATGACGACGTGAATATGTCTCAAAGTTCAAATGATACATTTCCAACAGCCCTTCATGTGGCTTGTGTAATAGCAGTGGAAGAGCATGTATTACCAGCTATTGCGAAGTTAAAAGGTACATTAGCAGAAAAGGTAACCGCTTTTCAACATATTATTAAAATTGGTCGTACACATTTGCAAGATGCTACGCCTCTTACATTAGGGCAAGAAATTAGTGGTTGGCATCGTATGCTTGAAAAAACGGAGCGTATGATTGCTGAGAGCAATACATATATGAAGGAGTTAGCGATTGGTGGTACTGCAGTTGGAACGGGAATTAATGCTCATCCTAAATTTGGTGAGATGGTAGCGGCAGAAATTAGCCAATTTACAGGGAAACAGTTCGTTTCTGCGCCGAACAAATTTCATGCATTAACAAGTCATGATGAAGTTGTATTTGCACATGGTGCATTAAAAGCATTAGCTGCTGATTTAATGAAGATTGCAAATGATGTGCGCTGGCTTGCAAGTGGTCCGCGCAGTGGTCTTGGCGAAATTATTATTCCAGCAAATGAACCAGGTAGCTCTATTATGCCAGGTAAGGTAAATCCAACACAAAGTGAAGCCTTAACAATGGTAGCAGCGCAAGTTATGGGAAATGATGCAACAATTGGATTTGCGGCTAGCCAAGGGAACTTTGAATTAAATGTATTTAAACCGGTTATTGCATATAATTTCTTACAATCCGCTCATTTATTAGCGGATGCAACAGTTTCATTCAATGATAAATGTGCAGTTGGTATTGAAGCGAACGAAGAAGTGATTAAACAAAATGTGAATCGTTCCTTAATGCTTGTAACAGCATTAAATCCGCATATTGGATATGAAAATGCAGCAAAAATTGCAAAGCATGCACATAAAGAGGGATTAACTTTAAAAGAAGCAGCATTGCAGTCAGGATTATTAACAGAAGAACAATTTGACGAAATTGTCGATCCGGAGAAAATGATCGCTCCGAAAGAATAAAAATTTAAAATTGAAACATTCTATCATAGAAGCGAATAAGAGCACTGTCCTACTTATAATAAAAGTGAGACAGTGCTCTTATTTTTAATTTACGTGTCTATCTAATATTTTTACATTTGGACATTTGCTTTTTAATTCGGAAAGAAATTCGTCTTCATTTTGCGGTACACAAGCTGTTAAAGTATCAAATAGTCCATATGCAAATTCAAGTCGTTGTCTTGTCCATTTCTCTGAATGGAGCGGTTTACCATAGTATTTTATATGGCGAATGTCTTCATACAAAATTTCTGTTCTTACAAAACCGTAATGAATAATGAGCGAGGAAGGAGTAAATGTGTAGGTAGATTGAAAGAAAGAAATTATATTATATAAGGTCATTCCGACCATAAAGATATTAAGAAGTGAATGACTATCTTGTAGGAAGAAAAGAACGATGAAAGCAATTGCAAGTGAAGAGAATAACATGATGTGAATCGGATTTTGTTTCACTTTAAATTTCAAATCAATCACCTCTATTTAGTATTGAATCATAAAATGTAGATTAATAATAGAAATATGCATAATTGCATATTTCTTAACTTAAGGTTCATGTAAACTATTTAAAGTAAGAAAAACGATATATATTTCTTTTATGATTCAGTTGTTAGTTTTCTGTATTGAGGATGATAGAAATGAGTAGTGAAAAAATAATAAAGATCTGTTTTATATATAGTTGTATGCTTATAATCAGTGGATGCGCCAATCAATTTCAAGACGAATGGAGTCAGAGAAATCGGAAAAAGGATATTATTAAAATGAGCCAAATTTTAGTAAACAGTGCAAAGAAAAAAACAGTTTTGCAAAACGCAAGATAATAATTGTAATCATAAAGAATGAAAAGATGCTCTCTATTTTAAGGGGAGCATCTTTTTTGTTCGTAAAAAATTCAAAAGTATAGAATTCATTAAAAGAATGAATCTTTTTTATTAGTATTAAAGGTGTATAGATATATTTTATAAACGTTTGTAAAATAGGTAAACAAAATATTGAAATGTTTGTTTTTGTTATGTTAAGATGATAGAGACATAATAAACGAAATAATAATTTGTTTGCATATAAAATAAACTATATGGAGGATTGTTTAGTATGAGTGATATTTCGGAGAAGTTTTGGGAAGCGTCGATTGAAGAATTAAAGAAAGGATATGTGTTTGAGGAAGAAACAGAAGCGTATATTTGTTTAGCGTGTGGAGAGTCCTTTATAAAAGGAGTCATTTACCAGGATCATCAAGTTTTATATGAGGCGGAAAAGTTTGTACAAGTACACATTCAAAATGAGCATATATCTATGTTTGATTATTTATTGCATCTTGATAAAAAGTATACAGGTTTAACAGAGTTACAAAAGAAGATGGTTCAATTTTTTTATATGGGATGTAGCGATAAAGAAATTGTGAAAGAGTTGGATGGGGGAAGTACATCGACAATTCGTAATCATCGCTTTACATTGCGTGAGAAAATGAAGCAAGCAAGAGTGTTTTTAGCGTTAATGGAACTGTCTGAAGAAAAGGAAAAAGTGCAATCTAAATTTGTGCCCATTCATAGAACTGCTACGATGGTGGACGATCGTTACAATATTACAGAAGAAGAAAATGATGAAATATTAAAAATGTATTTTACGGAAGGGTTAGATGGTCCGCTTGCTAAATTTCCAAAAAAACAAAAAAGAAAATTAATTATATTGCGCCATTTAATCAAAAAATTTAATCGGAACAAAAAGTATACCGAAAACGAAGTGAATGAAATTTTGAGAGGTGTATATTCCGATTTTGTAACGTTAAGAAGATATTTAATCGAATATGGCTTTCTTGATCGGACTGATGATGGAAGCAAATATTGGGTGAAATTATAATAAGAAAGGAAAGAGGAAAATGAATAGAAGAGCAGAATTAAAACAACTATACAAAGAGATAGAGGTGGAAGCAGGCATTTACCTAATTACCAATACAAAAAATCAAAAGATGTGTGTGGAAAGTGCAATGAATTTAAAGATGATGAATGGAAGACGCTTTGAGCTAAATGTAGGTTCACATACAAATCGGGTACTACAAGAGGAATGGAAACAATATGGTGAGGAAGCTTTTACGTTTGAAGTGTTAGAAGTGTTGAAAAAGAAAGAAACAGAATCTTTTCATCCGAAAGAAGAATTGAAAAAACTAGAAGAAAAATGGTTGGAACAATTACAACCATTTGGAGAGCGCGGATATAACCGAGCGATCCTAAAATAAAGGAGAAATGAATGTTGAAGTCATCCGTAGAGAATATGAAAGAAAGTGTAGAATCACAAAATCAAGAAATGAAGGAAAAACCAATATGGCAATCGATGTCTATGTTTTTAGTTCCTTTACTATTAAGTAATGTTTTACAATCAGTCGGACAATTATTTGGTATGGTAATCGTAGGACGCTGGCTTGGTGAACACGATTTAGCCGCTATTTCAGCGTTCTTTCCACTCTTTTTCTTACTTGTTTCCTTTGTAATTGGAATTGGATCTGGTAGCTCCATTTTAATTGGTCAAGCGTATGGGGCTAAAAATGAAGACCGCTTAAAAGCGATTGTTGGGACAACATTAACGTTTACATTTATTATAGGGGTTATTTTAGCGATTGTTGGAAGTATATTTGCAATGGATATTATGCGCTTTATGGGCACACCAGCCAATATTATTGATATGAGTGTGCATTATGCACGGATTTTATTTATTTCGATGCCGGTTTTATTTTTATATTTTGCTTATACAACATTTATGCGCGGAACAGGAGATTCCAAAACGCCATTTTATTTCTTAATTGTTAGTACAGCTTTAAATATGATTTTATTACCTATTTTAGTGTTTGGGTGGATCGGACTTCCGAAGCTTGATGTGTATGGAGCAGCTTATGCGTCTGTTATTTCAACGATCATCACGTTTGTTGTAATGCTTATATATTTAAAGAAGAAAAACCATCCATTACAGCTAGATGAGACGGTACGAAAATATCTTCGCATGGATTGGGAGCTGCTAAAATTATTGCTGCGCCTTGGTATTCCAGCAAGTATTAATATGATTTTAGTTTCTTTATCTGAGATTGCGGTTATTGCATTTGTCAATCGCTTTGGTTCGGATGCAACTGCGGCATATGGAGTTGTGAACCAAGTAGCAAGCTATGTACAAATGCCAGCGGTTAGCCTTGGAATTACTGTTTCCATCTTCGCTGCGCAATCAATTGGTGCGAATCAATTTGGACGATTACAAAAAGTCGTTCGAGCTGGTATTATTATGAACTATGTCATTGGTGGCGTCTTAATTGCTTTCATTTACTTGTTTGCAAGAGAAATTTTATCGCTATTTTTAACAAGCTCAAGTACAATTGACATTGCGTATAGTTTAGTGATGATTACGTTGTGGAGCTATTTGATTTTTGGGCATGCGCAAATTATTGGTGCTACTATGCGTGCAAGTGGAACAGTACTCTGGCCGACGATTATCGGTGTCGTATCGATTTGGCTTGTAGAGGTTCCTGTTGCCTATGTATTATCGTACCATACTGACCTTGGCATAGAAGGAATATGGATTGGCTATCCAGCTGCCTTTATTGTGAGTTTGCTTTTACAATATGGCTATTACCAATTTGTATGGAAGAAAAAACGAATTACACGACTTGTGAGTTAGAAAATAGCAATACCCTGTAAGGAGGGGTATTGCTATTTTTATAAATAACTTTTTAACGTAACGTCAAGATGCTGTCTACTCAGTTCTCCATTACTCATATAAAATTCCCAAGCTTTTTCTGGCTTTCCAATAATCTCAAACGAATTTTCGGTAATGTAAATTGCACAATCATCTTCTAAAGCAATGCCTTCTATATTTCCTTCATAACTTTGTAAAAATGAGTGAAAGGCGATGGCCCGGTCTGGTTGATGATAATGCGGACAAAATCTTTTGTTGATGATTCCCCATCCGGTTGCTTCTGCATAATCGTTTTGTTCCCCATTTGAACGAATGCTAGAAATAAACCAACACATAGCACCAGCGCTAATTCCTGCAATCAATGTTTCCTTTTGTAATGCATGATGCAAACTTTTATCTATTTCATATGTTTTCCAATATTCCATCATACGAATGTAATTTCCACCACCAAGATAAATGAGATCTGCAGAATGAATGAGAGCGTCCTGTTCCTCTTTGTTAGGTTTCCTATTTAATGTGCGTAAAACATGAACCTCACAGTTTAATTGTTTTCCAAAGACATTGAAAAATGATTCAATATAACTTTCATCGTCATGACTCGCTGTTGGAATGAATAATACGTTTGGAGACTGTTTATACGTTAGTTTTACAAGCCTTTCGTTAATAGGAAGGTGATTTGCATTTTGTAAATCACCGCCACCAATTATTGTTAATCTCATTTATAAAGCCTCCTCATGATTTTGTTGTGTAAAAGCTTCGATATATAACGGGAGCAATCCTGCTGTAAATAAAGTGAAACTTTAATACGTAGTGGTTTTCTTCATCCCCTGCTGATTATGAGCCCTCACCAACCGGGCTGTTCCTGTCCTAAAATAGCGAGATAAATATAAAATGAGACGGATTTTTCTTTGTTATTTTCAAAGAGGTTCTTTATAGTATATATATGAGCTTTTACAGATCACGATGGAACAAATTTTTCAGTTTACATAAAGAGGATGTGTGTACAATGTCACTACAATCAAAATATATAGCAGGAATTTCTCTTGGTGTGATGGGGATTGGATTTGCTGCTACTATTCCGTTTCAACATGCAGTAGCAGGAGAAATTATGCAAGGTGGTTTTGAAGCAGGGCTAGTCGGTGGACTTGCTGACTGGTTTGCGGTTACCGCTTTATTTCGTCATCCGATGGGAATTCCTATTCCGCATACGGCACTTTTACCGAAAAATCGTAAGCGCATTACAAAAGGCCTTGTTACAACATTAGAAAATGATTGGCTCACAAAGGAAAGTATTACAAGCAAAGTGAAAGAGTTGCAGTTCGCACAAATGGTACTGCAAATTGCAGAAAGAGAACTGCAATCAGAAGCCGTCAAAAAAGGATTTGTTACGATTATTGAAAAAGCGATTCTGCAAATGAATACAGAAAAACTTGCTGTGATCGTAGAAAAAGAACTGAAAACATACTTGCATACAATGGATACAGGAAATATACTGCAAATTTTAATGGATCAACTCGTAAGGCAAGAATATGATGAGAAAGCGCTTGATTATATGTTAGCGAAAGCGAAAGAATGGACTGCGCAAGATGAGGCGCGATATCAGCTTGGAAGCTTAGGGATGAAAGCGATGGAAAATATAAAAGTAGATGGCTTTTTGCAATTTACATTAAAATCATTTATGAATATTATCGATGAAGAAAAAATCGGAAATATTTTGCAGAAGTTTGTCATGAGTAACATTCATAGTTTGCAAAATCCTCATAATCGTACAAGACAGCTAATCATAATGAAAATGCGTGAGGAGTTCGTTCAAGTAAAAGAAAATGAAGCAGTATTGCAGGAATTACAAAAATGGAAAGAAACGTGGATTGCGAACTGGAATGCAGCTGAAAAAATAAAAGAATTATTAGACCAAGTACAAGAAAGAGCAGTAACTTTTATTAAAAAAGAAGAATTTACAGATCAGTATTTGTTGCCGTTTATGATGAAGCAGCTCAATAAAATAAAAGAAGATGCAGAGGCAGTGCGGAAAATGGAGAATTGGTTGCAAGGACAAATTGTGAAACTTGTGGAAAACAATCATTCGAAAATTGGACAACTTGTGAAAGAGAACTTAGATAAATTAGATGATCAAACACTTATTACAATGATTGAGAAAAATGTAGGGAAAGATTTGCAATGGATTCGTGTCAATGGCGCTGTATGTGGCTTTGTAATTGGACTTGTGATAGAAGGGATTAAAGCTTTCGTATAAAGTGAAACTTTATTTTTTAAAGAATATATTGCTTCTTTCAGAACTTGTCAATGAATAGAAAAAGAAAAAAATTCGAATTTTTTGTGACGATATTGTAGGTTTTTGTCTGATTTTGTAGGTTCACCTATATCATGTGAATAAGCTTTTATAAATACAAATTGAAAGCGTTCGCATGAAGGGGAGGAAGTATATGAAAAAATTCGGACTAGCGACACAAATATTTGTTGCGCTTGTTTTAGGGATTGTAGTAGGGGCAATCTTTTCTGGCAATAAAACAGTGATTTCGTATATTACACCAATCGGTGATATATTTATTCATTTAATCAAAATGATTGTAGTGCCGATTGTCATTTCAGCGCTAATTGTTGCAGTCGCTGGAGTAGGAGATATGAAGAAGCTAGGAAAATTAGGTGGTAAAACAATCCTTTACTTTGAAATTATCACAACAATTGCGATTTTGATGGGACTAATCGCAGCCAACGTATTCCATCCAGGTACGGGTGTTGATATGAGCAACTTGCAACAAAGTGATATTTCTTCATATAAGCAAACGGCTGATGCAACGCAAAAACAAGGTTTTGCAGAAACAATTGTTAACATTGTACCAAAGAATGTATTTGAATCGATTGCACAAGGTGATTTATTGCCGATTATTTTCTTTTCTGTTTTATTTGGCTTAGGAGTTGCAGCAATTGGTGAAAAAGGAAGATCCGTATTTCACTTTTTTGAAGGTGTACTTGAAGCGATGTTCTGGGTGACAAATCAAGTCATGAAATTTGCTCCGTTTGGTGTATTTGCACTGATTGCAGTTACTGTTGCAAAATTTGGAGTAGCAACACTACTTCCTTTAGGAAAATTAGTGCTAGCTGTGTATGTAACTGTTATACTATTCGTTATTGTTGTATTAGGTATTAATGCAAGGATGGTAGGAGTAAACATCTTCACATTAATGAAGATTTTAAAGGAAGAGCTTATACTTTCATTCACGACAGCGAGTTCAGAAGCTGTTTTACCTAATATAATGAGAAAAATGGAAGAGTTCGGTTGTCCGAAGGCAGTTGCCTCTTTTGTTATTCCGACAGGCTATACATTTAATTTAACCGGTTCAGCAATTTATCAAGCGTTGGCAGCATTATTCGTTGCACAAATGTACGGTGTACACATGTCATTTACGCAACAAATTACGCTCTTATTTGTTCTCATGCTAACATCAAAAGGGATGGCAGGAGTACCAGGGGCATCGTTTGTTGTTGTACTTGCAACGTTAGGTTCAATGGGATTACCGCTTGAAGGTATTGCGCTGATTGCTGGTATTGACCGTATTTTAGATATGATTCGCTCAGCTGTCAATGTATTAGGAAATGCATTAGCGGCCATTGTTATGTCAAAATGGGAAGGTGAGTTTGATCAAGAGAAAGCAAAACAATATGTAGAAACAGTCAAACAAACAGAAGTAGCATAAGAAATAAAGAAGGAGTGAGTCAAAATGACAACTTTAACTGAAACTACAAAAAATATACGGATTGAAAAAGACTTTTTAGGTGAAAAAGAAGTGCCACTGCATGCTTATTACGGCGTTCAAACAATGCGTGCTGTGGAGAATTTTCCTATTACAGGTTATAAAATTCATGACGGTTTAATTAAGGCGTTTGCGATTGTGAAAAAAGCGGCTGCACTTGCCAATACAGATGTTGGACGATTAGATTTGAAAAAGGGCGGTGCTATTGCGGAAGCGGCGCAGGAAATTCTAGAAGGCAAGTGGCATGATCAATTTATCGTAGATCCGATTCAAGGCGGAGCTGGAACGTCTATGAATATGAATACAAATGAAGTCATTGCCAATCGTGCACTTGAATTATTAGAGAGAGAAAAGGGAGACTATCAGTATATTAGCCCAAATAGCCATGTGAATATGGCGCAATCAACAAATGACGCATTCCCAACAGCTATTCATATTGCTACATTAAATGCATTGGAAGAATTATTGCAAACAATGGGATATATGCATGATATTTTTGAATTGAAAGCAGATCAATTCGACCATGTCATTAAAATGGGTCGTACGCACTTACAAGACGCTGTGCCAATTCGTCTTGGACAAGAATTTAAAGCGTATGCACGTGTTATTGAACGCGACATAAAACGAATTGAGCAATCCCGTCAACATTTATATGAAGTAAATATGGGAGCAACAGCAGTTGGAACAGGGCTAAATGCAGACCCTGAATACATTGAAGCAGTTGTAAAACATTTATCTTCCATTAGCGGATTACCTCTTGTTGGTGCAGAGGATTTAGTGGATGCAACGCAAAATACAGATGCCTATACAGAAGTATCAGCTGCGCTGAAAGTATGTATGATGAATATGTCTAAAATAGCTAATGATTTACGTCTTATGGCATCAGGACCACGTGTTGGTCTTGCAGAAATTATGTTGCCAGCTCGCCAACCAGGTTCATCTATTATGCCTGGTAAAGTGAATCCAGTCATGCCAGAGGTTATTAATCAAATTGCATTCCAAGTCATTGGTAATGATCATACAATCTGTCTAGCTTCAGAAGCTGGTCAATTAGAGTTGAACGTTATGGAACCAGTACTTGTCTTTAACCTACTTCAATCCATTAGTATTATGAAAAATGGTTTCCGTGCCTTTACGGATAATTGTCTAAAAGGGATTGAAGCAAACGAAGGTCGTTTAAAAGAATATGTTGAAAAAAGTGTAGGAATTATTACAGCGGTAAACCCTCATATTGGTTACGAAGCAGCAGCTCGCGTTGCGAAAGAAGCAATTGCTACTGGACAGTCTGTTAGAGATCTATGTATAAAAAATGGTGTTTTATCTCAAGAAGAACTAGACTTAATTTTAGATCCATATGAAATGACACATCCGGGGATTGCAGGAGCAGCACTTCTAAAGAAAAACTAAAAGAAGAGGGGAGGACATTCCTCTCTTCTTTGTTTACAATATAGAAATGATATATAAATAAGGGTAGGGATGGTATGAGTAAATTTACGGTTTCCTCTGATGGTACATTAGAGACAACATTAAGAGGAGTAGAAGTATTAGCAACACCATTATTAAATAAAGGGGTTGCGTTTACAGAAAAAGAACGAGAAGCATTAGGGTTAAAAGGATTATTACCGCCAGCGGTATTAACATTAGATGAGCAAGCGCGCCGTGCGTATGAACAATTTTGTTCTCAGCCAGATGATTTATTGAAAAATGTATATTTAACGGCGCTTCATGATCGAAATGAAGTATTATTTTATCGTTTATTAACAGACCATTTACGAGAAATGCTTCCAATCGTCTATACGCCAACGGTTGGAGTAGCAATTCAAAGATATAGCCATGAATATCGGAAACCGCGTGGCGTATATTTATCAATTGATGATCCTTCTGGTATTGAAGAAGCCTTTTCTAATATGGGAGCAACAGCTGAGAATGTTGATTTAATTGTTGTAACAGATGGAGAAGGAATATTAGGAATCGGTGACTGGGGCGTAGGTGGTATTAATATTGCAATTGGAAAATTAGCTGTTTATACGGCAGCAGTTGGAATCGATCCTAGTCGCGTATTACCGGTAATTTTAGACGTAGGGACGAATCGAGAGGATTTATTAAATAATCCATTTTATATTGGAAATCGTCACCCTCGTATAACAGGTGAAGCTTATGATGCATTTATTGATACGTTTGTAAAAACAGTATGTAACAAATTCCCGAATGCGCTGTTACATTGGGAAGATTTCAGTTCCCATAATGCGCGTAAAATTTTAAATAAATATCGTCATCACGTATGTACATTTAATGATGATATTCAAGGGACAGGCGCTGTTTCACTCGCGGCAGTATTATCGGCAGTGAAGGTATCTGGAGTACCACTTTGTGAACATCGCGTTGTTGTTTTTGGAGCTGGTACTGCTGGAATTGGAATCGCTGATCAAGTACGCGATGCAATGATGCGTGCCGGGTTATCAGAAAAAGAAGCAACTGCACGTTTTTGGTGCATTGATCGCAACGGTCTTATTACAGATCAGATGGAAAGTCTGCTAGATTTCCAAATTCCATACGCGTGTCCATACGCGGAAGTAGAGGAATGGAAACAAAGTGAAACAATCCAGCTTGCAGAAGTTGTAAAACATGTGAAACCAACAATTTTAATTGGAACATCAACGGTTGCAGGTGCCTTTACAGAAGAAATTGTGAAAGAAATGGCTTCTCACGTAGAAAGACCAATTATTTTACCAATGTCCAATCCAACATCACTTGCTGAAGCGAAACCAGAGGATTTGATTCAGTGGACAGAAGGGCGAGCGCTAGTGGCAACAGGAAGCCCATTTGAACCTGTTACCTATAATGGTATAAAATATGTAATTGGACAGTCTAATAATGCACTTATTTTCCCAGGTCTTGGTCTTGGAACGATTGTTGTTCGTGCAAGTGTAATGACAGATAGTATGTTTGCGGCAGCTGCAGAAGCGGTAGCAAGTATGGTGGATACAAGTAAACAAGGAGCACCGATTTTACCAGAAGTTGAAGAATTACGTTATATTTCTGAGATTGTTGCAATTGAAGTAGCAAAAGTGGCTGTTGCTGAAGGGGTTGCGCGTGAACAACTGAATGAAAATGAAATAAAGCAAGCTGTTAAAAAAGCGATGTGGGAGCCTACATATCGCAACATAAAAGCAGTTGAGGAAGTAAAAATATAAAACAAAACGAAAGCCCGTTTATGTATAAGCGGGCTTTCTTGTTCGGTTTTTTTCGTACATATACTTCGGAAATAGGAAGTGTTACCTTTGAACTGGAATCAATTATGGAAAAAAGATATATCTCTTTTCATCATGTTAATGGTAGTGGTCCCGATTGCTGGAGAGCTGAATTTTCACCCCTTTAATGATACATTTCGCGTCAGTTTTGGGACCCCGCTTTTTTTCTTTTTATTATTATTTTTGCGGAAAATACCAGCTAGTGCAGTAGGACTATTAGTTGGATTATCAGTAGTAGGGTTTCGAGTTGTTTTTGATTGGATGCTGCAAGATTCTTTTCATATAACGGAGTCTTTTTATTTGCGTTATCCAGCTTTCTTTTATTATTTTGTTTATGGAAGTCTTTTTTCTTTATGTAGAGTGAATACATTTCATCAAAAGCCAATTGTAATTGGGTGTCTTGGAATCACAATTGAAATCATTGCAAGCATGGCAGAGCTTGCTTTTCATCACATTTTCGTATTGGGTACAATCATTACTTTGTCTGAAATCAATAAATTAATTATTATCGCAGTTTTTCGTAGTTTCTTCGCTTTAGGATTTTGGAACATGATGAATTTGTATGAAACAAAATTAAAAGAACGACAGATTCGTAAAGAAAATGAAAAGATGTTGATGCATCTTTCCAATTTATATGTGGAGTCTGTTCACTTAAAAAAGACGCTTCAAAATGCGGAATTAATTACGCAGGAAGCGTATCAATTATATCGAAATTTACAGGCAGATAACGGTGCGAATATGGAGGCGCATAGTAAAAAAGCGTTAAAAATCGCTGGAGAAGTTCATGAAATCAAAAAAGATAATCAAAGAATATTTGCAGGATTATCGAAACTTTTACTGGATAAAAATCTTTCTGAGTATATGGAAGGTCATAATTTAATTGAAATGATTGTAAGAATTAATGAAAAATATGCACAGCTGTTAGGGAAAGAAATCAACTTTTCTAAAAATGTAAAAGGCAAGCAGAATGAGTACCATGTTTATACAGTATTATCGATTTTGAATAATTTAGTTGCCAATGCTGTGGAAGCAATTGAGAGTGAGGGTATCATTCATATAAATGTTTACAAAAAAGACACAAATATTATGTTTGCAGTGATAGATAATGGTCCTGGGATTTCGCCAAAGTATAAAGAGTTAGTCTTTAAACCGGGATTTACATCAAAATATGATCAAACAGGAACACCGTCGACAGGGATTGGTCTTTCTTATATAAAAGAAATGGTTACAGAGCTAGGTGGAAAAGTGGAACTGCAAGAGAAAGAAAAAGGAACTGGATGTATTTTTCTTGTTTATGTGCCGGAGGAGCGTTTAGTAAGAAAGGGGGAGTAGCGTGCTTTACTATATTGTAGATGATGACGAAGTGTTCCGCTCTATGCTTTCGCAAATTATTGAAGATAGTGATCTTGGAGAAGTTATCGGAGAAGCGGAAGATGGCGCATTTATAGAAGCTGATCAGCTGAATTTTAAAAAGATAGATATTTTATTTATTGATTTATTAATGCCAATTCGAGATGGAATTGAAACGATACGTCACATTTTACCAGATTTTACAGGGAAAGTGATTATGATTTCTCAAGTAGAATCGAAGCAATTGATTGGAGAAGCCTATGCATTAGGGGTTGAATATTATATTACAAAACCTTTGAATAAAATTGAGGTTATATCTATCGTTCGAAAAGTAATGGAGCGAATTCGATTAGAACGCTCGATACAAGATATTCAAAAATCATTAAATAATGTCTTTCAATGGGAGAAACCACAAGTGCAAAATGAAACAATGCGAGAAGAGAAGAAAATAGCAGATTCAGGACGTTATTTATTATCAGAACTTGGAATAGCTGGAGAGAATGGAAGTAAAGATTTACTCAGTATGCTGGAGTATTTAATAGGTCTAGAAAAAGAAAAAACATTTGAATATGGATTTCCAGCATTGAAAGATATTTTTCACTATATCACAGTTAAAAAATTAGGAGAATCGGCTTCAGAAGTGGAAATTGATAAAGAAAGAAAAGCTTCTGAACAGAGGGTGCGCCGCGCAATATATCAATCTTTAAACCATTTGGCCTCCCTTGGCTTAACCGATTTTTCAAATCCAAAGTTTGAAAGTTATGCACCGAAGTTTTTTGATTTTACCATTGTTCGCAAGCGTATGACAGAAATGACAAAGGAAGAGTTTACAGCGCATGGACATACGAGAATTAATACGAAGAAGTTCATTCAAGTATTGTATTTTGAAGCGAAGAGGTTAATGACAACGGATTAAAAAGGATGCTTACAAATAAGTATCCTTTTTCTTTTAGAATTCAGAAAATTATTTATTTTAGGTAATAAAAGGGTATAATGGAATATACATTTCGTTTAGGAGTACATATAAAGGGGATGAGAGAAACCGTGATTAGCGTTCTTTTTAGTTACGTATTGCTTGGGGTTTCTTTATCAGCACCAGTTGGTCCTATCAATATTGCGCAAATAAATAAGGGAATAAAAAACGGATTTTTAAGCGCATGGCTTGTTGGGGTAGGTGCAATGTTAGCTGATGTTATGATGATGTTTCTTATTTATTTTGGTGTCTCTACGTATTTAACAACACCTATTGCAAAATTAATGATTTGGGTATTCGGTTTTTTTACACTCTTATATCTCGGTTATGAAAGTATAAGAGATGTTTCTAAGCAGGTTGACAGTATAGAAACCGATGAAAAAGAACACCCGATGAAATCATTTGCCGCTGGTTTTTTCATTGCAATTTCTAATCCGCTTAATATTGTATTTTGGATTGGAATCTACGGTGCAGTTTTAACAAGTGCGATTAGTACTGTAGGTAAGGAAAAAGCATTGCTATACAGCATTATGATATTTGTCGGGATTATGATCTGGGACTTATTTATGGCAACGACGATTCATTTCGGCAGAAAATTTGTTAATGATCGTATTATGAAATGGATTTCTCTTGCAGCAGGAATCATATTAGTTGGATTTGGTATGTATTTTGGATATGAAGCTGTTCAAGGAGTTCAAAAACTCATGTAGAAAAAAGGGGATGCGGTGTGGAAACTGCAATCCCTTTTCATATATATGCATGTAAAATGTTGTATAAGAGTAAATGTTCTATATAAAATGGGAATAGAAGAATGGATATATGGTTTAATATTTTTTAATATCATTTTAGTAGATGGAGGATTTTGATTTCAAAGAAAGGATTACATGTATGGTAAATAAAACAATGATTAAACGGTTATGTGGAGCAGCTGCATATAAAAAAGGTGAAATGTATTATCGAGAAAATCGGGTACATATTACAAATTATCACGTTGAGAGCAATGTTTATGAGGCAACTGTGAAAGGAACGGAAGATTTTTATGTTGTGATAGAAAAAGCGAATCATGGTAATGTTGTTGGAACATGTACATGTCCTTCACTTGCGTCTATTCCATTATACTGTCAGCATATTGCAGCTGTATTGTTCTCCATCAATCATTTTCAACAAGAGCAATCGCTTGAGATGAATCAAAAATCAAGTTCTATATATGCTGAAGATGAGCGATTGGCAAATGGTATGTTGCACCTATTTGATCGAAAGCCGCTACGTCCAAAGAGTAAGCAGCATCGTTTCGATACACGTGAAGTACTAGATGTGGAATTCATTTGTGTGCCGGTATCTTTGAAAAGCGGCGGAGCGGTATTAGGTATCCAATTACAGCTAAAGAAACAATACTTTATACATAGGATTAGAGAATTTCTACATAAGGTCGAGCGAAGAGAATCTTTTACATGTACAAATGATTTTACTTACATATCAGAAGAACATAGTTTCGAGCAAGAAACAGATGCTATTATTCAACGACTTATTCAAATTTATCAAAATGAGAAAATGTATGTAGAATCGTTGCAAATACATTCTGAACAAGATGAAAGTATGATTTTTATTCCGCCCGCTTCTTGGGAGGAGATGCTTACTTTGCTTTCTAAAGCTTCTTTTGTGAGTTTTATACAAGGTGAGCAAGTATACCATGGGCTTCATATTTCAGGGGGATTGTTACCTTTAATATTTGCATTTCATAAGGGAGAAAACAGCGGTTATATGTTGAAAATTGCTGGCTTGCAAAAGGTGGAAGTGATGAGTACGTATGGGTATGCTCTTTTAGAAGGAAAGCTATATTCTTTAACGATAGAGGATTGTAATAGGCTTATTGCCTTAAAAAAGATGATGAACCAGTCCATAAGTAATCAATTTCATATTCCAAGTGATAAAATAGAGCCGTTTATCGAAAAGGTTGTACCAGGGTTAATGAAGATTGGGACAGTTCGGATGGATGAAATAGTATCAGAAAGGTTTGAAATGCCTTCTTTAAAAGCAAAACTATTTTTAGATCGAGTGAAAAATCGCTTATTAGCAGGGCTTGAATTTCAATATGGGAACGTTGTAATCAATCCGCTAGAAGAGGGACAACCGACTGTTTTAAATCGAGATGAGCAGAAAGAGCGGGAAATATTGCGGATTATGGATGAAAGTGCCTTTGCGAAAACGGAAGGCGGCTATTTTATGCACAATGAGGAAGCGGAATATCATTTCTTATATCATGTTGTACCAAAGTTAAAAAAGTTGCTTACTGTTTATGCGACGACAGCGATTCAGTTGCGGATTGTAAAAGGAGGCAGTGGCCCTCTTGTACGAGTAAGGCGAAAAGAGCGAATAGATTGGTTATCATTCCGGTTTGATATAAAAGGAATTCCAGAAGCTGAAATTAAAGGGGTGCTAGCAGCGCTGGAAGAGAAGCGAAAATATTACCGATTGGCAAATGGATCCTTGCTATCACTTGAAAGTAAAGAATTTAACGAGGTCAACCAATTTGTAAAAGAATCAGGTATTCGAAAAGATTTTTTACAAGGAAAAGAAGTGAATGTACCGCTTGTGCGTAGTATAAAATGGCTAAGCTCACTTCAAGAAGGAAACATTTTAAATATGGACCAATCTGTTCAAGATTTGGTAGAAAATATTCAAAATCCTAGAAATCTCAAATTTCCTGTACCAGAGGGGATAACGACAGTACTAAGAGAGTATCAAAAATATGGATTTGCATGGATGAAGACGTTAGCATATTATCGTTTTGGCGGTATATTAGCAGATGATATGGGACTTGGCAAAACGCTTCAAAGTATTGCGTACATTGTCTCCGTTTTGCCTGAAATTCGGGAAAAAAAGCTGCCTGTCTTAGTTGTGGCACCGTCTTCATTGGTGTATAACTGGCTTCATGAAATTCGAAAATTTGCTCCTCATATACGAGCAATGATTGTAGATGGGAAGCAAATAGAGCGCCGAAATCGTTTAAGGAATATGACGAATTTCGATGTGGTGATTACATCGTATCCTTTATTACGACGAGATGTGAGGCTGTATTCAGAGCCATTTCATACATTATTTTTAGATGAGGCGCAGGCGTTTAAAAATCATACGACGCAAACGGCAAGAGCGGTGAAAGTAATTCAGGCTGAGTACCGTTTTGGATTAACGGGAACACCTGTAGAAAATTCATTAGAAGAGCTATGGTCGATTTTTTATGTCGTTTTTCCAGAACTACTACCAGGAAAAAAAGAGTTCGGTGATTTAAGACGTGAAGATATAGCGAAGCGAGTGAAACCATTTGTATTAAGAAGGCTAAAAGAAGACGTATTAAATGAGTTGCCAGATAAAATAGAGCACTTACAATCATCGGAGTTATTACCAGATCAAAAGCGGCTTTATGCAGCATATTTAGCAAAGTTAAGAGAAGAAACGTTAAAGCATTTAGATAAAGATACGTTACGTAAAAATAAAATTAGAATTTTAGCTGGTTTAACGAGATTGCGACAAATTTGTTGTCATCCTGCTTTATTTGTTGATGATTACAAGGGCAGTTCAGCTAAATTTGAACAATTGTTAGAGATTTTAGAGGAATGTAGAAGTACAGGGAAGCGTATTTTAATTTTTTCTCAATTTACGAAGATGCTTTCCATTATTGGTCGTGAGCTAAATCGTCAAGCCATTCCATACTTTTATTTAGACGGGAATACACCTTCGCAAGAGCGTGTAGAGCTATGTAATCGGTTTAACGAAGGGGAAGGGGATCTATTTCTTATTTCTTTAAAAGCTGGTGGTACTGGCCTTAATTTAACTGGTGCAGATACGGTAATATTATACGATTTATGGTGGAATCCAGCAGTTGAGCAACAAGCGGCGGATAGAGCGTACCGAATGGGGCAAAAAAATACAGTACAAGTGATTAAGTTAGTAGCCCACGGAACAATTGAAGAAAAGATACATGAACTTCAAGAGAGTAAGAAAAATTTAATTGCGGAAGTGATTGAACCGGGGGAAGAGAAATTATTTTCTATTACGGAGGAAGAAATTCGGGATATACTTATGATTTAAACGGAAAAAAGCTATGCTTTCATCTAGGTGAAAGTATAGCTTTTTTGCTGTAATAATTCTATTTTGTTTTGAACAAAGTAAAGAAATAAAACAAAATCTATTTGTTAGTCCCTTTACTTTTATATGGCTTTGCAGCTTTCTTTTTCCTTGCACTTGATTGCCAACGGTTCCATCCTTTGCTTCCGGTACCTTGTCCTACACCTTTTTTCGGTTTTGCTTTCGCTTTACTCATATCATCACTCCGTTATATAAAAACTTTATTTAATAATAGTCAATCATTTAGAAAATAATCTTGATAAAGGACTATGTTTGTCTTAAGTAAAAAACGACTTGAATGCTATAGTATATCATGAATTTGCAAGTAATATTGAAAGGAATTACAAAGAAAATGAAAATAATAAGAAATACTGCGGATTCTATATTTCGAACGATTATATTAATTGCTGTGTATATGTTAGTTTCGGTCAGTGAAACGTTTTTCGGATTGACGAGGCAAAAGAAGTAAAGATGACATATTAACAACAATCAATAAAGCCATAAAATAAAGAATTGAAACATATTTTGAAACTTTTCGTTGACTTTCTCTATTTTTTGTATAAAATAATCATTAATAAAATGTTTCAGAGATGTGACAACAAAAAAGACTATGAAAGGACGAGTAGTAGTAGGACGTAGTCAAAGCGAGTCAGGGATGGTGTAAGCCTGATACGAAGTCTATTATGAAGAACCTCCTGGAGTCGCTAACCGAAATCCAACTATGGAAAGTAGACTTAGCCGGGAACTTCGCCGTTACAAGAAGAGCAGTATCGAGATTTTTATCTCCGTACTGTATAAGTGAGCAACCTCTGTTGCTAATTTGGGTGGTACCGCGGAACCAAAGCCTTTCGTCCCAGTTTTTTGGGAAAGGAGGGCTTTTTTTGTTGGCTTCTTTCCACTACATCCAAACATTTTAGGAGGAAATAGGCATGTATCAATCATTAATGACAGTAAGAGAAACACAAATCGCAATCAAGGAAGTTAAAACATTTTTTGAAGATCAATTAGCAAAACGACTTGGACTATTCCGTGTATCTGCACCATTATTCGTAACGAAAAAATCAGGTTTAAATGATCACTTAAACGGTGTAGAACGCCCAATTGAATTTGATATGCTACATTCAGGAGAAGAATTAGAAATTGTTCATTCACTAGCGAAGTGGAAACGACTTGCGCTGCATGAATATGGCTATGAAGCTGGTGAAGGTTTATATACAAACATGAACGCAATTCGTCGTGATGAAGAGCTTGATGCAACACATTCTATTTACGTTGACCAATGGGATTGGGAAAAAATTGTTCAAAAAGAATGGCGTACAGTGGAATACTTACAAGAGACAGTACGGACGATTTATGGAATATTTAAAGATTTAGAAGATCATTTATTTGAAAAGTACCCATTCCTCGGTAAATATTTACCAGAAGATATTGTATTTATTACTTCGCAAGAATTAGAAGATAAATATCCAGAGCTAACATCGAAAGAGCGTGAACATGCAATTGCGAAAGAATATGGTGCGGTCTTTATTATTGGAATTGGTGATGTACTTCGCTCTGGTGAAAAACATGATGGACGTGCAGCTGACTACGATGACTGGAAATTAAACGGTGATATTTTATTCTGGCATCCAGTACTTCAATCTTCATTTGAATTATCTTCAATGGGACTTCGTGTTGATAGTCAATCACTTGACGAACAGCTAACGAAAGCTGGAGAAGACTTCAAACGCGATTACGATTTCCATAAAGGAATTTTAGAAGATGTACTACCATTAACAATTGGTGGTGGTATTGGCCAATCAAGAATGTGCATGTACTTCTTACGTAAAGCACATATCGGTGAAGTTCAATCTTCTGTATGGCCTGATGAAATGCGTGAAGCTTGTAAGAAGGAAAACATTCATTTGTTTTAAAAAAACAGAAAACCCTCTAAGTAGAATTGTGTTCTATTTAGAGGGTTTTTCTAATATAGCTCTCATCGAAGGATAGCAACATGTTTTGTAGAGCCTTTTTATAGAGGTTCATCGGCATATGCTGCTGGCTTATGTTATAAAATATAGAGATACCGTTTTCTAATGACAGTATAGTCCACGCTATTTCTTTCGCTGATAAAGTAGCTTGATAGTCTGCGTTTTGTATAAAATTTTCAATAGACTTAGAAATTTGTTCTACCGTATCATCAATCATGTTCGCCCATTTATCTCGCACCGATTCTTCACGCATGGCATATAGAAGAAATTCCATAGTAAGCATATTCCATGTTTTTGTTTTCTGTCTAATAGAATGGGAATATTGATCTATCGTCTCGATAAAGCTTTCTAATGATTGCTCTTTTTCTATCATGTTACAAATATCTTGTACATATATGTGCATTTGTCTATCTACAATTGCTAGAAATAGTTCTTCTTTCGTATGAAAATGAGCATAAACGGCTCCTTTACTAAATCCAGCATGTTCCGCAATTTTATCAACAGAGGCTCCGTGGAAGCCTAATTTAGCAAATGTTTCAAAAGCGGATTCTAAAAGTAACTTTCGTGTTTCCTGTTTTCGTTGTTCTTGAGTTAATCTTTGGCGGCTCATCATATCCCCCCTCTCTTGACAATTATATCATAAGGTATTAATATACCGGGTAGTATATTAATTCAAATTAGTATATAATTTGCGAACGATACATAGAAGAAAAAATAAAGTGACCGAGAAGCTTCATACTCTTTATCACATATGAACGGGCAGTGATTTCTCATCTTCTTTTTTTTAGATGGAAATTTCACTGCCCTAAAATAGTGGATTAAAAAGTAGGAATAATTTTTTCTATTGTAGTAAGATAATCTAATAGAAGGGAGAAAAAATATTATGGGAAGGAAAAAAGAAGTAACAAACGCCAAAAGACAACGATCGGAAATTTTGGCTCAAACTATTAAAACTGGAATTATTAAATCGAATTTAGTTCCAATGTTTGCTGGATTGACACTCGCTTTATATAAATATAAAATAAGTCCGTTTGAAAAAATACCAGAGATTTTATTTGCTTTTATAGGTTCTATTTTAATAATAGGAGCAGCGGGGGCATTTAATAATTTATACGATCGTGATATTGACTCTATTATGGAGAGAACAAAAAATAGGCCGACTGTGACGGGGGATATAAGTTCGAAGACAGTACTGTGGCTTGGAATATTGATGACGATTTCTGGTTTAGTATTTCTTGCGTTAACGACATATTTAGCAGCAATACTAGGGTTTTTAGGTTTATTTTTATATGTTGTACCATATACAATGTGGAGCAAAAGAAGAACCATTTACAACACAGAAATCGGAAGTGTTTCAGGGGCAATGCCGCCGCTTATCGGTTGGGCTGCTATATATCCAGATGTAACACATCCAGCTATTATTGGCCTTTTTATTATTATGATTATTTGGCAAATGCCTCATTTCTATGCAATAGCGATTCGTAAACATAAAGAGTATGAGGCTGCGAACGTTCCGATGCTTCCAGTAGTGAAGGGGATTAAAAGAACATATATACAAACAAATGTGTATTTAGTTATTTTAATTATCATAAGTATTCTTTTAGGATCATTAAGTATTGGCCTTATGCTAGTATCGCTTCTGTTAAGCATTTTATGGTTGGCTTTAAGTATTTATGGGTATAAAAAAATGGATTCAGAGAAATGGGCAAAATCATTGTTTATTTTCTCGCTTTTCCATATGACGATTTTATTTTCCACAGTTATTATTTACGCTCTTGTAGGTATCTTTTTTGGAAGTTAATTTGCAAATAATAAAAAACAATTTCCACTATATAGAAGAGGAAATTGTTTTTTATTATGTCCATGTTGTTTTCTTTCTATAGAATTGCTACTTTATAGAAAGGTTATGAATTTGGAAGTATAATATGAATCTTTTCTACCTTTCCATAGTTTTCTTGCTTTTTCAAATGATATGGAAAATATTTCACGTGTCATAGTGTAACAAAATCATAATGAGCTAGAGAAAAAATAACAACAAAGAAAAATTCTTTGCTGTTATGTAGCAAGTCTATTTATTCATTTGTACCAATGGTTCCACTTTTGCCATAAATGCTTGGTGAAGTGCTTCTACACCATCTACTAAATGTAGACGATCAATAACAACAGATATTTTAATTTCAGAGGTGCTAACCATTTTAATATGAATGTTTTCTTTTTTTAATGTAGAGAACATTTGGGCAGCGACGCCTGGATTAGACACCATGCCAGATCCTACAATGGATACTTTCGCAAGATGATTTTCATATTCTACAGATTCATAGTGAAGTGTTTCTTGATTTTGTTCTAATACTTCTAATGTTTCTCTTAAGTCACTTGAGTGAATAGAGAAGGATAGATGCACAGTTCCTTCATTTGTAATACTTTGAATAATAATATCAACATTAATATGGGCCTCTGCTAATGTAGAGAAAATCGTTGATAATGAGCCGTGTTCTAATCCTTTCATTGTAACGCGTGTAATATTATCTTCAAATGCAATACCTTTTACGATTGATTGTTGTTCCATGTTACATTCTCCCCTTACAATTGTTCCGTTTTCTTGTTCCATACTGGAACGAACTTCTAATACGACATTATGGTTTTTCGCAAATTCAACAGCACGCGGATGTAGGACACCAGCCCCTAAATTGGCAAGTTCTAACATTTCATCATAAGAGATTTCATCTAATTTATATGCACTATTTACAACGCGTGGATCAGTTGTGTAAACACCAGTTACGTCCGTATAAATATCACATTTCTTTGCTTTAAGAGCAGCTGCTAATGCAACAGCAGTTGTATCAGAACCACCTCGGCCTAGGGTTGTAATTTCTTTTTCTTCACTTAATCCTTGGAAACCAGCTACGATAACAATTGTCCCTTCTTGTAAATAAGATTGAATTCGCTCTGTGCGGATATCAGTAATGCGGGCCTTTCCGTGCACAGGTTCAGTTGTAATACCAGCTTGCCAACCTGCTAGTGAAATAGCTTGATATCCTTTTGTTTGCAATGCCATTGTTAAGAGAGAAATTGTTACTTGTTCACCAGTTGTCAGCAGCATGTCTAATTCGCGCTTACTTGGATTTTCTGTAATAGAAGTAGCAAGTGCAACGAGTTCGTCAGTACTTTTGCCCATTGCTGAGACGACAGTGACGACGTTATGTCCTTTCTCGTATTCCTCGATAATTAAATTAGCGACATGTTGAATGCGCTGAATAGTTCCGACCGAAGTACCGCCGAATTTTTGCACAATCGTTTCCATAGTTCATTCCTTCTTTCAGCTTATTTTTGACAATAAATCAGAAAATGTAATGTAGGAGAGTAATGTGAAAATCCCCAATATTCCTGTAGTTACCGGACAGAAAAGAAAAAACACCATCTCAAATAGATGAGGATGGTGCTGTTACAGGAAAAGGGAAACAGAAAACGGAGCTAATAAAAAAATCGCCAAAAAAGGAATATCATTATAAACATGATATTTCTTTTTTGTAGATAGCTCTTCATATATACACGTCTGTATATATGACAGTTCTGTTTCTATTCGAAAACAGCCCCAATCGATAAATGCAGAGAAATTTATCGATTTCGGCAACACTTCCTTTCTTCTAAACTCATTGACATCTCTGTGTCTCCTTTAGAATAATCATAAGTGTTGCAACCTCTATCTCACGTTTTAGGCGAGAGTGTTTTAGTTATGAAGTTGTTGGTAACATTTGTTTTATAATAATTTAAATTTTTCGAGGAATCAAGTTTTTTATTTAAATTCGGAAAATTAATTTTTTTTAGGTTTGCAAGCAGTGAAAAAAGAGGGGATTACAAATGGAAAATGTATGACGTGCTCAAGTACCAATTAGTAAAATAACGATTTGATTTTAAAGTTTAGCATTCAGATAAACTATTCTTCTTTTAAAATATAATTTCTCATTAAAATAGAGAGATATATCGTTTTATGTTAATTTTAAAAATATAGGGCTAGATTAGTTGTTTTTAATAACGTATACTTTTATCGTTAGCTAATTTATCTCGTAGCATAGGGTATTTTTTATCTCCCTCTTGTAAGAAGAGGAAAGTGTGAATTAGTTTGATAGATGAAATGCTAGTATTTTATGAAAAAAGGAGGCTAGTTAACACGGGACGAGTAAGTACATAACGTGTTAAAAGTAAGATGAAAAAAGTAATTTCTAATGTTCTAGCAATGACAGCTGCACTACAAGTTATAATGGTTCCAACAACCTCATTTGCGGCAGAAAAAGGATTTCCAGATGTACCAAAGAGCCATTGGGCATATGAGGCAATCAATGATTTAGCAAATCGAAACATAATTGCAGGTTATGACAACGGTAAATTTGGAGTGGGAGACAGTGTAACGCGTGAACAAGTGGCTGCACTTATTTATCGTACATTGAAACCAGAAGCGAAAACAGAATATAAAAATCCATATCATGATGTAAGTGCAAGTACAACAATGTTTCCAAATGAAATTTTAGCTTTAACGGAGATGGGAATCTTTACAGGGGATGAGAACAAAAACTTTAGACCGAAGGATTCATTAACTCGCGCTGAAATGGCAATGATTTTACAAAGAGCTTATCATTTAAAAGTAAAGGCAAATCATACATTTCATGATGTGGATCCAAATTCTTGGGCGAAAGATGCAATTAGTGCGTTGCAGTCTAACGGACTGGCAGAGGGAGATGGAACGGGTGCATTTTATCCATCAAAAACTGTAACACGTGAGGAATACGCACAATTTTTATTCAATGCGGAACAATCGTATTTAAATTTAGATTTAACATTAGCTTCTAATGTAACAGCAGAAGAAATTGATAATTTTCTTAAGAAATCGCGTTCTGATAGCCCGTTAATTGGCCATGGGCAAGACTTTATTGCAGCGCAAAATGAACATGGTGTAAATGCTCTTTACTTAGCGGCACATGCAATTTTAGAATCTGGATATGGAAGATCTGAAATTGCGTATCGTAAACATAATTTATTTGGACTACGTGCATATGATCGCGATCCATTCTATCATGCAAAATATTTACCAACATATCGTGATAGTATTTCGTATAATGCTAACTATGTGAGAGAGCGCTATTTAGAGGAAGGTGCAATCTATAATAATGGTCCAACATTAGTTGGTATGAATGTGAAATATGCATCCGATCCAGAATGGGCTGGAAAAATTGCTGGTTTAATGGAGCGTATTAAGCCGTTTGATCGAAATGATTATAAAAATGCCAACAGATTACCGAAAAACCCACATACATTAGATGTTGAAGCGTTAGGAAATGAAATTCCATATAAAGATTTAGGAATCAAAGAAATTACTGTTCAGGCATCTGGAAAGTATTATCAAGTGCCATATCCATACGATTTGAAAATTAAGAGTATCCCAAACATTACACAAAATGAAATGGGAACATTAGCGAATGGATTAAAAGTAACAGTTCATCGTGAAGATCCAAATGGATGGGTAGAGTTTTCAATGAAAAATAAGCAAGAAAAATATTGGACATTGAAAAGTAATTTAAAAATGTAATAAACGAAAAAGGTGTTTTCTCCACAGAAAACACCTTTTTCGTTTGAAAAGATTGTTATTCTTCAGTAAATATAAATGTTTGTTGCATCTTTTTACTTTTACTTTCTGGATGCCCGTTGTAAGTAAATTCTTTTTCTTCCCAAGTCATGACAACTTTAAATGTATGGCTAGTAAAATATAGTGGGAAGACCATATAATCAAAACTTGTATGACTTTTTGAGACATTTGTATGTGATGCGGTAGGTTTAAATGTAGTTTTAGCTGATGGATCATTACCAAATATTTCTATAGATACATTTGATACATCTTTACCGATATTTTTAACGAATAAACTATATGTATCATATACACCTTGCTTCGGTTGTATCGCTTGTTTGTTTGAGTTGTAAGATTTATCAATTTCGATATACCATTGTTTAGACTTTGAGGCAACAGGAAGTTCTTGAAATGTAAAGGCACTTACTTGTATAGGAAATACTATACAAAGAAGAGTAAGTAAGAAAATTATTTTTCGTTTCATTTTACAAAGCCCCTATTCTTTTTATAACTTTATTTGTTATTATTTTCTATTTTTATCATAATATACTATATATTTAAAGAGGAAGAGTAGGCCGAGGGAATGTGATCTTACTTGTAGAGTAAGGAAAAAATAAATGCATATTTTGATTATTTTGCACACCGATGTTTGAGGTGAATATGAATAAAAGAAAATGAGAGGGGAGAATATCTTTTGCACTTAAAATATGAGAAACGTATGAGATCAGAAATAGCTGATAAACCTTATTTGACTAAAGGGTGGGGCTATGTTGTAACTCTTGCACTATTGCCGTATGCAATTTTAAAATCGCTTTGGGCATGGGGAGTAACCGTAGGGCTTACAACAAAACAAGCTATACAAGGTGTAGCGGAGTTTGGTAATACATTAAAGGAAGAATCGTCCTTTTTATATACGTTATATACTATTGGAATAGACTTCACAGCTGTCTTAGCAATACTGGCATCTTTATTTGCTTTAGCGCTCGTGACTTCATGGGGAGAAAAGCTACCAAAATGGTTATTAATCATATCAGGATGGTCAGTTGGGATATTAACAGTCCTAGTTAGCTTCTTGACAGCCCTTCAATTTTTAGGAGTGCTTCCAAAAGGATACATCGAAGGATTAGCCATTTGGGTGTATGTGGTCACTTACGGAGGATTGTTCTTGTGGGGAGTAACTGTATTTCTCGCGACTCTGTCGTTTCAGCACCGGATTAAAAACAAATCGTCTGAAAAAGGAATGTAGAAAGTCTAGATTTGAGCAAAGAGTAACAAGAAAAATTAATTTTAAGTGAAGTCAGTGGAGTATTAAATAAAGTTCCAGTAGAATATAGAGAAGTAGGAAGAGAAGAAATAGAAAAGAAATCCTCACATTTTTAAATGATGTGAGGCGTTACGCAGAAAAGAAAATGGCGAAGAGTTTTACAGATTTATATAAGGCAAGTGTGCCAATGATTTTACTATGTAGCTTAGCTGCTCTCATGTTTTATGAAGGACATTTTTTCAGAAGAAAAGTGCATGAAAGTAAATAGAGAATTAGGATTAGAAAAGGGAAGAACATAAGGTGGAACAGAAGTCTTAAAAGTGTTGCTTTTTTCTTGTTTCACATCTTATAATGAAGACTATTTTAAGTGGGTAAAGACGATTTTGACATCAAAATCGTCTTTTTTATATTATGTAAAAACGATTTTGATGGAAATCAAGTGAATAGAGATAAAAATAAAAAAATAAGAAGTATTAGAGATATACTGTAGTCACAAAGGAAAACACAAAAAAATTGAAGAACAACTTAGGAAATTTAGAGGAAATAAACAGGGAGAACTAAGAAGGGTAATGAGTAGGAAATAAAAAATATTAGTATTTAAATTCAAAATATAAAAATAGGAGTGTTTCATTGTGCCAGTGAGAGTATATGATTATCAAAATAGTAAAACCCCATTAATGTTAGGTTTAGCCGAAAATGTATTAGAGAAAGAAGTATCAGGTAATTATTTTTTAGATACAGATTGGTTAAAAGGGCCGAGCATTTTAATTACATTAAGAGAAAAGGAATCAGAGGAAAGACTTGCTGATCAAGTAAAGCAATATGTTGAACATTATAAAAATGAAAATAGTGTAGATCCAGTTGTTATCGAAACGATAAAGAGAAAATATGAAAAAGAACAAAAGAGATTAATTGATCTTGAGTTAAGAACAGCTGAAAATATTGAGATGCAAGATGATGGGGTAGTAGAAATAGGAGAGGGAAAAAGTGGTGTTTATAACTCTGAATATCACAGACAATTATTTCATAGATTTAGATTTTTGAGCCAGCCTGTTAATAATAAATTATTAAAAGAAATTAGTGATATGAATGAGAAGGAACGTACAAAATTATTTACGGAAATGTTTCTATATATTGCTACTTTATTTAACGGAAATATTACTCAGGGATACATTTCTTATCTATCTCATGTTATGGGCTTTTTCTCAAGATTAAAACTTGAAGGACATGATGAAAATGTTAAGGAACGATTTGATGATTTATATAACAAGTTGTTTAAAGAAGAAGTTATAAATTATACTCAAGAAACTAAATCAGCTTTAAGTGAATGGAAAGAAGTATGGAAAACTATTAGTGATGATATGAGGGCTGATTTCAAAAAAGAAAAATTTATTGATGACAAAAACCTTGATTTAAATATTCAATATCAAATGTTTAAAAAGCATATTTCAAAGATGGACAATCCATTTCACAATTTGTTACTTGAAAAAGGAGATTTGGAAGCACTAATGATGTCAGATGAGATGATAATTTATCGAAATATTATTAATCTATTCTATATTACATTGCCATTTTTTGAACAAGGAATGTTAAAAAAACATTTTTATGGATACTGTGCAATTAAACATGTAGAAGAAAATTATAGCAATCTCCTTATGAAAATTTAAGTTTTAGAAATGAGGTATTTCTAATGGAAACACTGAATCCTTTTGTGTTGATTAGGACGAATTCAATTGAGAAAAAGTCAGTAGAGATAAACAATAAAATTGAATTTGAAGAACAAATAAAGAAAATATTAGAGTTAAAGGAACAATTTGATAAATCGAAAGAAAAATTAATTAACCTATTAGAAAGACTCATTGAAGTCTCTAAAGATAATAAATTACTAAACATAAAAAGAGCCGTATATAATGAAAGATTTAATAAGTTTGAAAAAATATTATTTGAAGTTACTTCTAAGCTAAATGAAGATATAGTGAGAGAACTTACAATGTTTTATGAATTATGGATGAATTATCTGAATCATGAAACTGAATATGAAATGTTGTATGAGAATACCTATAACAATGCCAGAAGAAAAATGTATGAAGAAGTAAAGAATAGTAATGAAATAAAAAATAACTTATTAATGATTCAACCCAAAATTTATCAAACATTAAATAAGTATTTAGCATTGCCACCAGAAGAACATAAAAATAAAGAAAGAAAACTCGATTATACTCTTTATAAGGTACTTTCAAGAGCAGCTATGAAGACTAGCCCATTCTCTGAAATAACAAGGGTAGGGAGAGTTAACTTAGTTGAGAGTGATTATGAGGATGATAGATCTGTTTTTAAATATGAAAAATTTATAAAAATAAACTATGCATTTTTAAATCGAGTAATTTTTGAATTTTTGCTCAATGAGGATAATTTTTACAAGAAAGTAACCTACAAAATTCCTCCCTTATCTATTGAGAAAGAAAATCAAAAAAATTACATTAGCTTTGTGGCTACCAGTGATGATAGGAAAAGTGAAAAAATTTTTGAGACAAGTGAAATTGTGAAGAAATTAAGAATGCCTAGGAGATTAGCTGAATTTTTTAAGAAACATAGTGTAAATAGTGTTATTAGTGTGAAAGATTTATTAGGTGTCTTTCAAGGAGAAAAAATCTCTGAAAAGCAGGTGTTAGATCTTATAAAAGAATATGTACAAATAGGATTATTAGTACCAACTGTTGGGTTTTCTCAAAAAAATGAGACTGAATTTATTTCGGAAATTCTGGAAGTTGGAAATGAATACTTATCCCCAGAAAAATATAAAGAGCTTTCACAGATATTACAATCTTTAAGTAATATCAAGAATCAATTACAAGGTTCCATAAATATTCACCATAGAAACAAATTATATAAGGATACGGCGGATCTTCTTAACAGTTACTCTGAAACTAGGGATATCTATATGGATCCAAGTAGATTGTTTTATGAAGATGGCGTGGTAAAAGACGAGTTTCATTTAGATTATTCTCGATTAGAAAAGAATTTACCTGTTCTTAAAAGTCTTCAAAGATTGTCTTTACTATTTGATGTGAATATTAGAATGCAGTTAGAGCTTGGAAAACAACTGAAGGAACATAATGTAAAAAAAATGAACAATGATTTTTTTACATTATTATTTGATACATCTAAAGAAATTCTTCCATATTGGTCAAGACCAGTATATCGATATCTTAACGCAACTTCTAAATGGGTCAAATTTTTAGATGAATTAAAATTGGAATTTATAAAAGAATTAAATGAAATTTGTAATGGAAAAGAAGATGTTAATATAATTTCACTAATTGAAAAATATAATAAAAAAATTCCAGAGCAAATATATAATATAGCGGATCTATCTTCGAGCTTCTTCGTGCAACTAAATGGAGACAAAATAATTATTAATGCAATTTATGATGGACAAGAAAAATACAAAGCAAGATTCATGGATTATTTTAAGGAATATCTGATTAGTGATGAGAATTATAAAAAATTCGAAGAACATTATTATAAAAAACAAGATTACAGTGAGTACACAGAAAACTTTGGTTTTAATGGAAATATAAAAGAATATACGTTAAATAATTTAGTTACAACAGTTGGAACAGGAAGAAAAAGATTCTCAAAAGCTGCAAAAGATTACTTAGAAGTAGAGAGTTTATCAATTGATGCTGAAAAAGAAACGGATGCGATAAGATTTCATACTGGAAATAGTGGAAAGCGTGTGAAAATTTTATTTAGAGGATCTCTAATTCCTACCGCAATGCCTGGTTATATATCAACCTTACTACAACTATTTTCTTCTGGAAGGATGACATTTAAATTTCCAGATTTAATTAGAGGAGAGAAAATCCCAAGGATTTTTGCAAATAATATTATTTTAAGTAGAAGAAGAGTTACTTTAAGTTGTGCTGCAGAGTTTTTAAATAAAAAAGAAGTAGAAAGTTCAATGGAATATCATAAACGGTTGAACTTGTATTTTACAAAGCATGGATTACAAAAACAATTTTTTGTTGTTGCTAAGCGGGATTTATCTGATAAAGAATTTAAGCTTATTGATTTTAAACCATTTTTTGTAGATATACTAAACCCTATTTCACTGAAAGTTTTCGAAAAGGAGATATTGAAAAAACATGCAGGTACTAAATATGAAAACTTATATATTGAAGAATGTTTAAGTGATGATGCTACATTTGCAACAGAATACGACATTGAAATTTTTAAAAAAGAGGATGTTCAGTGAGTAAAGAGGTGAAATTTTAAAAAAGGGAGGGAGATACAATGAGTAAAGAAATAAAATTATTAAACAGAGAGAATGTAATGATATATAGAAAGAAGAATATTACTCTGTTAAAGACAAGCTATAAAACGTTAAAGATTGAGCTTGATGATCAAGAGCATAAATTACTTACCACGATACTAACTCAGACAATAAATGGGGAATGGTTCTCCAACATTATGTTGGAGAACAGAAAAAGTTGTTTGAAAATAGTGAAATTGCTTATAAAACACGGTATGCTATTTAGTTATTATGAAAATGATCCTATTGATCGAAATAAAAATCAAAAGTGGTTTCCAATTTTATCTCAATATTTGCCTAATCAATATAATTCGCAAGAAGCAGCCAGCAAAGTTGAAAAATCTAATATCGCGATTGCTCAAACACTTGTAATGAAGCTCCCTAATATTGCGCAAGTATTTCAATCAAATAATATAAAAGTTTTTATATATAGAGATAAAAAAGAAATTAAAAATAATGATTTCGTCATTACAGATAAAAAGGAAGATATCTTAAGTGGTGATCAACAATATATATTTATTCAAAAATTTAATACGGGTATTTGTGGAACTGTAGTAGATTATCTAGATTATGAATTATTGGATAATGAAATCAATACTTTGGTACGAAACATGGGGGCATTCTACATTTTCATTTTTACCCTAAAACAAATTCTTGGTTTTGGGAAAGATACCTTTTATATAAATGAAAATGGGAAATTCATTGAAAATGAGACAAGACAAGGTGAAATCGAAGTTATTAGTACATCACAAACCCCATTAATTGTTAGTGATATAGAACCGATTGATCAAATCGATAATTTTGAACAGTATTTATTAAATAATAGAATTCATTTGCAAATATCGAATCATTTAACAAAGTTAGGTGAATTAAAACAAATTGGTTTTTCAACATATGGAATGAAAGATGTTATAGATAATGAAGAATATTCAATTGCTGGATTGAATTTTGAAAAGAATAGCGTTGAGACAATAACATTCACTTTGCAATCATATTTAACAAAACACACTGGAAATCAGTGGTTAGTTACAACAGCTAAAGATTACTATTATAAAAAAGCGTGTCTGCTTTTAGAACACTTAGAAGAGCCGAGTTCAATTTTTAAAATGAGTAGTAGTCAATTGAGAAATATAAAAGTGTTATCGGCATATAAATATTTTTTAACGGATGTGAATTTATATATAGAACGTTTCGAATATTCAGGAGCGTATAAAATATATATTGGTACTGAAGATCAGCAGCTATTTGGTGACAATCAAAAGACAATTAGGTTAGAAGAGCAAATCGAAAAGACTGTCATTAATTATATTTTCAATAAATTAAATTCTGAAGCTAATGTAAAAACACCATATTATTTTAAAGAGCATAAAATTAAGTTAACAGATCTACAAGAGGAATTCGTTCCATTCAATGAAGATGAAAATCATTTCATTGAAAAAGCCTTAAGGCTTTTTAAAGAAAATAACATTAGGTATGAAGAATGGGCATGGACCTATGAGTACGAGCTTTTAAAATTTGGATTTGCTGCTAGGAGAATTGATGTAGGTGAATACAATGAATAGCAAAATTATTATAAAAAAGGTTAGAGAGTTGATTGTTATAGCAACATTGTATTCTTGGCATCATTATATTAAAGAACGTATTCAAGATAATACTGATTATGAGATTGAAGATTTTGATGAAGAAAAAATGGCACTTATTGATTATGAAATAATTAAAGTTTTAAAAAGTCTGGTTAATAATGAAAAATACTATACTTTCAACTTAATTACAAAAACATTTGAGAAAAGGCGTGTTTTAGACTATTCCTTGGTAAATACTAGAGAACATTTAAGTTGTGATTCTAGTAAAATTAGTTATCAAAATTTCAGGAAAACAAAATTTGAAGAAATTATGAAAAAGATTTTAGTATATCACTCCAGTTTAATTCATCCGATATTTGGTATATTTAAGGGACATTATCGAGGAATTGCTGATTCCATGCCATTAATTGCTGTTGATGCAAAATTAGGAAGGCGAAGTTATGATGCATATGGCAGAGCTTCTAGTTACAATGAATCTTATTATACAGCTATCTTAGAGGCTTTGGAGAGGTTTCATGGAGTAGCTCCACAAGATTCAAAGACAATTATTATGAGTGAAGATGAATTGAAGAAATTAAATATGGAATATTTACCGATGAAAAAATTTAATCATTACGGAAAAGAAAATTATGAATTAAAAACATTCGAATTTGATAAATATTCGTCAGAAAAGAAAATTAGATGGAGATCTACATTTGATTATAACAAGAAAAAGGAAGTATTGATTCCAGAACAAATTATCTATTTTTCTAATGAACAATTTTATAAAGATGGTGGTGAAGAAAGATATATAGCTGAAACTTCGAATGGAACAGCGATAGGTAGTACGTGGGAAGAAGCGGCAATCGTATCTTTGATGGAGGTTATTGAAAGAGATTCATTTCTTGTCCATTGGTATACAAAATCACCACCAATTAAACTAGATAACATCGAGAGTTATCCAGATACGGATATTCAACTAATGCTAGCATATTTAGAAATGATTGATTACAAAGTTCATCTATTTGATATTACTTTAGAATCAAGAATTCCTGCTTACTGGGTTTTACTTGAATATAAAGGAGATAATGATGAAAACTTAGCTTTTTATACAGCTGCTGGAGCCAATATTAATCCAATAGCTGCAATAAAATCAGCATTAATTGAAGCTGCTACTTCAATTAAAGTGTTTAGGGCATATATGTATAAAAAGTATACAGAGAGTGAACTTTTAAACTTAAAAAGAAACTATTTAAATGTTAATAAATTAGAAGATCATCTATATTTATTTTCGTCCAAGGAGATGAGGAAACACCTCGAATTTGCTTTAAATACTCCGAAACACACTGATATCGTATTGAGTATTCAAAGCTATCAAACAGATAATGAGAGGAGAGTTACACAAGGAGAATTATTAGAGGAATTATTAAATAGGATAACTCAAAATCACAAAGAAATTTTTATTTCGGATTTAAGCAATGCATTTTTAAGAGATATGGGGTTGAGTTGTACTAAAATTCATATACCAACATTACAAAATATTGGATTTGGAATGCAATACCAAAATATCAATAGGGATCGATTAGAACAAGCAGTGAGGATAAATAAATTAGAGGGAGATTTCAAAGTACCAATCAATACTCCTCATCCATTTCCATAAAGTAGGTGAAATAGTGAATTCATTAGAATTTCAATATTATAAACGATACTCAAAAGATAGATACAATATGACTCATTTAACACACCTAACTCCATTTATAAAAAAACAATATTTTTCTGGAGGGGCAAGAGTCAATCTTGAAAAAGAAACGGAATTGAATACAATTCTGAAACAGATTATAAAAAATACGTTGAAGATAAATCGATTTGATATTTTAAGTAGATATCAGGAACATAATCATTCTCCTTCAACAAGAAATATGCATTCTTGTCAACTATTATTTTGGGTTAATAGTAAGGTATTATTCTATGATTTATATGAAGATGAACTGTTCTTAGTTAATGATCACATAATAGGAAATAATTTTTCAATGGACAAGATATACATAATCGGTTTTTCAGATTTATTGAATATTTCACGGTATTATAGTGAGTTCGCCTTATATCTCAGTATTTTGGATGCTGGACACGTGTTATTTAATGTAAAAAATACATTAAACCTATTAGAAAATAAATATGGTTGTTACAAATCATTTAATGTTACAGAAGTATTAAAACAATTGGATATACCATTAGATTCTTCGTATGCTTCTTTCTTAGTTGAAATGGATAGGCCTAATGGAGAGTTGGAAATTGAAGTGGATAGTAAACAAAAAAGAATCGCGACATTGAAAACGTTTAATGAATTAAAGCCAACTGCATATGTGAGTCAACTGCTTGAGCATTTTAAACTAAAAGAAATAGGTAGTTTTATTCCGATGCATTATGAAATTGGATTTTCATATAACAAGGTAAGAAATTCGGCGCATACAATGGTAGGGAATTTTAATATATCTGAACAATTTGATAAATTGAATACGAGAGAAGCAGTACTCTCAATTGGTAGAGTTAAAAACTGCATTACAAATCCAGAGATCAATTTTTGTATAGTAGAGAAAGAGAAAATAACTTTTGATAATGGTAGTAATCAAAATATTAACGTTGATTTTAGTAAAATTCTTTATAATGATCATGAATTCTTTGATTTGCAAACATATTCAAAAGTTGTAGTTTGTTATTCAAACGAGAAATTAATTAAAAAAGATGGTTTAATCCCTACAATTATTTCTGCAGGGGAATTAATGCAAGCATTTTGCCTTCATAGTGCAGAAAAAGGTTATGCTTTTCGACCAATGAAAAATCATAACGATGAATATTTAAAAGAGATATTAGAGCTAGATAATACATGGGAAATAAATTATATCGGTGTTTTATGTAATAGTCCTGTAACTCAGATTAGGGAGTATTTATAAAATGAGAGAGGTGTATGGACATGTGGTTTTCCTATCATGCTTATATTCATGATTATAACGCGTTAGACAAATATATGAGTGAGAAGTTTCCAAAATTTATTGAGGAGAATATACCTGATAAAAATAATTGGTTTTTTATAAGATATTGGCTAGGTGGTCCACATATTAGATTAAGGGTGAATAATAAGCAATCTTTCAACCATGAATTTTTTAGGGAGAAATTCCAAAAATCAATTGAAGATTTTATATCCAAAGAGAGTATTAAATTAATCGATTACGATAATTTTTATAATGAAACAATGCTGAAAGGGGAAAATATAAGTTCAGTATTTTGGAAACAGCATGGTACCGTAGAGAAAGATAATTATGAACCAGAATATGATAGATATGGTGGAAGGGAAGGTATGGAGATATCAGAAAACATTTTTTCTCAGAGTAGCAATCTAGTACTAAAGTTAAATACATTGTCTTTTGGATACAGATTAATAGTTGCTACTGATCTACTTTTCTGGACGATTAAAGAGTTGGATCTTCCAAATAGCATGTATAGTATATATAAAGAAATGTGGAAAATGTATAAACAACCAAACCATAGTGATAATTCCGAAAAAAAAGATTATTTAATTAAAAAAAGGGTAGATCATTTAAAAAAATTAAATGTTCCTCAAAAAGCATATAGTGAGTATTTAGAAGCATTAAAAAAATTAAAAGAGTTTCCGCTGCATGTGGTTTTATCGCATATTCATATGACAAACAATCGTTTGGGAGTACATCCTGAATTAGAGTATGAAATTGCAAAGAGTCTCAGTGAAATGAGGGAACTGACATATGAAATTAAGTAAAGAAGTGACTTGGTGGGATACAGATTTTGATAGATCTTCGCTGAGGAAGTACTTTCATAAACATTCAATTTCGAAAAGAAATTATACATCAGTTCAAATAAAAAAGGTTAAAGGTTCGAAGAAGTGGGATAAATACGAAGGGATTGCATTACAAAAGTATTCATCAAAAGTACAGATTGAAGAAATTTTAAAGCGTAGAAGAACGAGAAGGGTTCGTTCGGAGGTAAATATTACGAAAGAAATTCTATCAAAATTGTTGTTATTTTCTGTGGGAATTACAGATAGTGAAAATAATTACTTTGCGTATCCTTCACCAGGAGCATTGTATCCGTGTACTTTATTTTTAACAATTGATCTTCCTGATTTTAAAGATGATATATATAGATATAACCCATACAAACATATGTTAGAAAAATATTCTTTGAATACAGGGCACTATTTAGATGAGGTGGTTATTGATAACCAATTAGCTAAATTCCCATTAAAAATATTTTTTACAAGTGACTACCAATTATTAGAAGATAAATATGGTGAATTATCTTATCGGTTGCTAAATCAAGAAATTGGTCATATGGCTCAAAATATTTCACTATATGCGGAATATTTAGGTTTGAATACTACTTGCATTGGTGGATTTTATGAAGAAGAATTTAAAAAGTATATAAAAGAGTATGATTTATTATATGTAATGGTGGTGGGATAGATGCAGCTTATATTAAAAGCAGAAAATAAATTATTAAATATAGATAATGCGATTTATATAGAAAATATTTTTAATAAAAGTGTAACAAAAATCAAAGTTAATGAATCAATAGATGATGCCAGACTACAAAAAATGATGTATGAAGGAATTGAAATTAACAAATTAAAAGATTGGGATTCAGAAGAAGGAAAGGTTCTGATTAGTATTTTTAAATCAGTTCCGGAAAAATTTTTATTAAGTAAAGATACAAAGGTGTTAAGTAAGGAATTGAATATTAGAAATGTATTTTTACTATGTGAACAAACAGGAACACCAATAGAAGATTTATTGAATTATAGGGAGTCACTTGAAAATACATGTATCTATATCTTAGGGGACAAAAACAATCTACTCTCCACAATATTAGAAAATAATGGATTTCATGTTGTTGATACTATCGAGAATGTAAATAAAAGGATAATTGGGGTTGTAGAAAAGGAGTTTTTAAACTTTGATCCAGATATGCTAGATGGATTTGATTGTATTCTTCCTTATTCGGTAACCGAAATGACATTAGGGCCTTGTATCTTTTCATTAGCTGAATTTCCTAAAGAGCAACTTGAAACTAATATACGTAAAAGTAGTGATTCGCAAGTAATCCCATCTTATGCAAATATGTTAACAATTTATTCTCTATTAATAAATAACCTAGTCTTTTTAATAAATAACACACACCAAAAATTATATGTAGATGCAGCTTTACCAATTAATCGATTCTTTCATTTTAAGCTACCAGATATGAAACTAGTTGCGAAAACGGTGTTTTAAATTTGAGAGGAGGAGCTAACATGAATGTAGTTAAACTAAAAAAATTATCAAAGAAATATGGAAAAAAACAAGTTCTGAAAGATATTAGCTTTTTTGTAGAGAAAGGAAGCATTGTTGCAATTTTAGGACATAATGGTGCAGGGAAAACAACTTTAATCAATTCGATTATGAATATTATCGATTATGATGGGGGGATTGAGTTTAGTTTTGATAAGAAAGATTTATACAAAAAAGTAGGATATCAAATGCAATCGTCAAGTTATGAACAAGAATCTAAAGTATATGAAGTGTGTAAGTTATACAAAAAAATTTTAAAAAGCTCTATTGATTTGGAAAGTTTATTACAGGATTTTGAATTTACAAATTTTAAAAATATGTATATTAAAGATTTATCTGGTGGTCAAAGGCAAAAATTATCAATTCTTTTAACATTAATAGGAGATCCAGAACTTGTTATATTTGATGAACTGTCAACAGGTCTTGATGCAATGTCAAGACATCAAATTTGGAACTATGTTAAAAAGCTAAATCAAGAGAAGAGAATGACTGTTATTTTAACTAGCCATTTTCTAGATGAAGTTGAATATTTAGCGGATAAGGTAGTTATTTTAAATAAGGGAAAAATTGAAAAAATCGGAACAGTTTCTAATATCATAAATGAAGAATTTGACTCAGCTAAAAAAATTGAATTTAGAGCAGATAATAGAGAAGAGTTCTATGCAGTGTTTGGTGGGAAAATTATAAATGAAGGAAATGTTTTGTCTTTAGATTACAAAGGAGATAAAGAGGAGGAAATGTATAAAAAAGTAAAACAATTAGGTGGATATGATATAGCCATCAAAAATCATACTTTTGAAGATGCTTTTCTAAAAATATTAGGTTACAAGTTAGTAAAGAATGGGGAGATCTTAAATGGATAATTTATTGGTTCTATCAGGCTATCAAATTAAGCTACTATTAAGAAATGTTAAAAGCGTAATTTTAGGATTCACTTTACCGATAGCTATGTTTTTCATTTTTAGTAATTTATTATCTGGCTATACAGTTGATGGACAGATGGCGCTTACAAACCTACTTGTACCAGCATACATCCCAATTATTATAGTTAATGGTGTTATGGTGATATTTGGACAAAATTTTATTGTTTATAAAGAACAAGGGAATTTATTGAAATTTAAGTTGTTAGGGATATCAGGTTTGACAGTTTCTGTTAGTCTTTACATCGCGACTTTTATTTTTCAATTGGTTGCATCGTTATTATTAGTTGTATTTGCTTCAGTGTTAAAAAATATTTCGATTCCGTTTGAAAATGTACCAAATGTAATCATAGTGTTTTTAATCATTAATATGTATCAATTTGCGATTACGTATTTTTTAACTTCTTTTATAAATAAAAGTGTAACCTATCAATCAGTTTCATTACTAATATTCTATTTTCAAATTTTCTTAGGTGGGTTAACATTCCCGCCAGAGATGTTTCCAACTTTTTTAAAGAATCTGGTTTACCTTTTTAATCCAATTGTTTATGGCTTAACCATGATGAGAGGGGTATGGTCAACAAATGACTCAGTGTTAGATTATCCAAAAGAAATTATGATTTTAGTTGGAGTTTCAATTGTTTTAATTACTCTTGGTATAGCTATTCAAAAAAAGTTAAAAAAATAAATTAATGGGAGAGAGAAATCAATGGGAAATGAAAAAGACAAATTAGTAGAAGAATTATTTTCGGATATAGAGGATTTAGACTTTGTAGAAATTAGTGAAGCGACAGCGTTACCAGAGACAGCGGCAACAAGTGGATCAATGGCAAGTAATGGCTGCTCAACGTGTGGTTCAAGTTCATGTTGTTCATCATAAGGAATAAAAAAGAAGGAGAGAGAAATCAATGAGAAATGAAAAAGACAAATTAGTAGAAGAATTATTTTCGGATATAGAGGATTTAGACTTTGTAGAAATTAGTGAAGCGACAGCGTTACCAGAGACAGCGGCAACAAGCGGATCAATGGCAAGTAATGGCTGCTCAACGTGCGGTTCAAGTTCATGTTGTTCATCATAAGAAGATAAATGTAAAGCATAGATACAGTACAGGAATTGTGATGGATCTCAAGAGAGGGCAGTATTATAAAAAGTTCTTAGCCTTAAGCTGTCCTCTTTATTATGAAATGGAGTTAGTATAGTCATATGGACACAACTTAGTTAAGTCCTTACAATGGATTTCAAGGAGGAAGTGTCCGTATGGCAAACAAGAAATTTAATGCAGAATTTAAAAAGATG